>NZ_JBSVEM010000023.1:0-72204 GCF_056312285.1 Pseudoalteromonas sp. ABE4_541 | reverse complement strand
CTGTAAAACGTGACTTTTTCATTGTTGTCTCCTGTTTGTGATATTACAGAAAACTCTAATTAAACATGTCTCATGTTAAGGGAAGTGGACAAAAGATTCACCTAACGCCGCCATAAACGGCAGAAAATAGCTGGCTAAAATTAGCGACGTAGGAGCACAAGCCAGCTGTTTTGTGTCCTTTGTTTTATGGCCTTGTTATATGACTATTTTCCTAAGCTTTTGAAATTAGATATTTCATAAAGTTTATCGCCTAAGCTAACAAAATTCTTTAAGTTTCTTTCCTGTGTCGAAGCTCTAGGTTCCCACAGGCATGTTTTAGAATACCCAGCACCATTTTTAGGCTTAAAACACCAAGTTGAACCATCCAACCCTCTTGTACTGTCTTCCTTTAAGGTAGCTTGAACTATTCGATACAAGTCTTTCAAGTAGATGACTGTACCGGAATCTAACTTTGCCATTGATTCATGCTTTATTGTTGTTTTCAATGGCCAGTTGGTTGAAACAGGTTCAATGTATTCTGACAATAAATAACTCACTTCACCCGAGCAGAATTTGAAGTAATAACTCCCATGAAAAGAAGTGGTAATTTCAAACTCAAATAACTTGCCCCCAAGCACGTCGGTTTCTGAACAATTAGGGAGATCGTTAGAAAATGCATTGAAGCTAAATACTATTAATAAAGCTAAGGTCTTGTTCATAACTTAAAAGGCATATAACGCCCGCATAAGAGGCTGATAATGCTTGGCTATACTGTGAAGCGAAGCGGAACCGAGCCAAGCGTTAGCAGTCCCATCACTTAATGCGCTTGTTAGAGGTTTATGCATCAGCCCCTGATTTTTGTTGCCAATATGATAACCAACAACACAAAACAATACAGCTTATCGCTAAGAAAAAGCAGACTAAAATATACCCCCCACTTATTAAAGTAGGTTCAACAAATATTATTGGAGGTAATGAAATAAAAATAGCGCCAGCAATAACTCTGTACATACCTAATAAACTGAAGCCAACTTGATCTGATATTTGATGTAGTTTGTGTTTAAAGTTTGATACTGCAGTTATTGGCGAATAAAAGTTTTTATTAAATCGCCAAATAATAAAGTGACTAACAGCCAAAACAGCAAAATAATAAACAAGGTAATCCGGAGGAGTCATTGATTTAAGAAAGCTAATCACACCTTCTACACCTGAATTTTGAAGCATTAAAAAGCAAGGGATACTCCCTAAAATAATGGAGCAACATAATTCTCTGAACACAAAACTCCATGGTGTAATTTGAATTCGTTCCATCGAAACCTCTAACAGTGTATTAGCGTGAATTCGCGTTAATGTTCTACCCATTAGGCCTACAGCACACTAATTTTCGAATTTAATTTTGCCGAATATTAGCACTTTAACTGTCTCTTTGTCCTCAAAAAATCAACAAAGACTGAAGGGAAAACGAGAATTTACTTAAACGAGCATTTCAACTAAATAACGAAGCGAGGAAAAGGTGCCATATATCAAACCATTACCACCAGACCACTCGCTGCATCTGAGTTTGCTTGCCTACTTATTAAGGGGGTATCGAGTGACCATTTTTGGCAAACAAAATTATACCTGTATAGGAATACAGAGTTGCGCATAATGGGCAAGATTATATTTTATCGCCAAAATGTAGGTAAATTAAAAACGATACGTCTATGTTCGAGTGGAATGAATGCAGCAACGCAATGGATGGATTGCTGCATGAGTAAAAGTTTTGATTGCTTAGCTTATGTTCAATTTGCGCATTGAAAACGCTTGGAATTAAACTTCGCCGAATAGCTTTATCAATCTGCTGGTAACGCCATTCGTCCAGCCAAACCCTTGCTGTACTTGATACTCGCCACCACCAGCCATTTTATCAGGCTCGCACACGTTGTATTTTTCAAGTAAACAACCGCGTTTAGCAAAGTCATTTTTCAGCATGCTTAACCAGCTATTGGCGATTTCTCGCGCCTGAGCTTCGTACCCATAACGCATTAAGCCTTGAATGGCGAACCATTGCAGTGGCGCCCAGCCGTTAGGGCTATCCCATTGTTGCGACGTTTGCGCTAAACAGCTTACTAATCCGCCTACACGTAAAAACTCATTGCGTAATGTGTTACTCAGCATCTGAGCTTGTTTATCACTCACAATACCCACAAATAATGGTACGACACCCGCTAGGCTTTTTACCTCGGTATGACTATTCGTGTTTAGGTTGTAGTCATAAAACCAGCTTTGTTTTTCATCCCAAAGATGCGTGAGGATTGCTTGCTTTCTGTGCTCGGCACGCTTTGCAAATGCGCCTGCGCGCTCCGCTTGGCCTAGCTTATCTAAGCACTGAGCCAAGGTATTTTCTAATTCATACAACAGTGCGTTTAAATCAACAGGCACACGCGAAGTGGTATTAATCGTTAGTAAGCTTTGTGGGTCATCCAGCCAGCGGGCACTGAAGTCCCAGCCAGACTCACATGCCGCACGAATATTACGATGAAATGCTTCTCGCTGTGCTTCAGATAATTGTTGTGCGTCAGCAATATCTTCAGCATAAGATTCCGGTCTTGGTTCTGGTTTATCATCCCAGTACCGGTTTAGCTGTGCGCCATCATTCAGTTGTACCACGCGTCGGTGAGCTTTCGTATTGGCATCAAGTCGTTCTTCTCCCGCGTGCCAAAATGCATGCTCTTTTAGCATCGCATCAACCATACATTGCAGCCATTTAGTATCGGACTTTTTATATGGCAATAGCATATTGACCATAAGCGCCAGTACAGGTGGCTGAGAACGACTGGTATAGTAAATTCGGTTACCGTTAGGCACACACCCAAAGCGTTCGATCAGGCTAACAAAGTTATCGACCATGGCTTCAATCAAGGTGATGTTCCCGCTATCTTCAAGCCCTAACGCGGTAAAGTAGCTATCCCAATAATAGATCTCGTTAAATCGCCCACCCGGCACCACATAGTCATGTGGCAATGCCAGCAAAGAGTTATTACTTTGCGAAAAGCGAGCACGCTGTAGTTTTGGCCATAGCGCATAAATATAGTCTTGCACCGACCTAACATGGTCGAGCGCTTGTAATTCAGGCTGCGCGGCAAAGGTAAAATGCGCTTGAACAAAATCATTTAACGCAGTGTTATCTAAATTACTCGGTTGTTGAGCATAGGCTTCTTGCGCTGCTTGCCAACTTATATTCGGAATGGCGTCAGCAAAAGTCTTACTATCAGCAAATAGGCCACTCAGCTGTACATCCTTAAATAAGGTCGTGTATTCAAACTTCATAACAATCTCTTAAGCGGTGACAGCGTTTGCTGGTGTACTGCGTTTTTTAAATAAAAACAATGAAACAACAAGCATACAAAGTGGTACGAGTGCGCAATAAAACGCGTGTTGACCACTAAAATGCTCAAAAATATAACCCGTTAAAATTGAACCCGTAGTACCACCAAGTGCGGAGAAGATCACTATCATGCCCGTCATGGAAGCGTGTTGATGTTTTTCCAAGCTGCTTAAAATAACCGAGTTGAGTACTGGATAAATCGGTGCCATTAGTAGACCAATCAAAGGCATAAGATAGGCCGCCAACGGCGCATCAAACACGGAGTGAACTGTTTGCTCGGGTATGTTTTGCGTCATCGGCAAAGTAAGTAAAATGAGCGCCCCCATACCCACCAAGCAAATGTTGAGCAGTACATACCAGTGGCACGCTTTTAAAATTTGCCCTGCCAGCAAACGGCCAAGGGCCAAACTTGCAGCAAAAATACTGGTAAGCTGCACACTCACATCCACGGGCAAATGCAAAATTTTATTATTGAAGGTTGGCAACCAAGTGCCTACCCCCTGCTCAATCAACACATACAAAAAAGCGGAGATAATAAACACCAACACCAAGGGTTGATAAGTGAGCTTCAACATAGCGGCAAACTCACCTGCAATACTACTGCCTTTGGGTAATGCCTGTTTACTCATGGGCGCCCACACAATGCAAAGCACGCATAGTAAGCTCAGTAAAGCCAACACATAATAAACATTTAGCCAATCGAGCGTATTACCTTGATCACTAATAAAAAAGCTGAAGATCCAATAACCGCTCAGTACACCCACCATAAAAATACCTTCGATGGTATTGAGTAACGCTGAATGAGATGACGGCGAATCGCTTAGTTGCCCAACCAACGCATAAACACTGATTTTTACTACCGCAAACGCACAGCCCACAATGGCGAACAGTAACTTAAAAGCATAAAACTCACCCAATGAAGGCGTGAGTAAACAGATAAACATCACCGCCGCCAGTGCAGCCAAAAGAGCAAGTTTATAACCCACTCTAGGGATCAAAGACGCTACCAAAAATGACATAATGGCAATAGATAAGTCTTTAAACCCCTCAAGGCCTGCTGCTTGGGTTTTAGTTACTGCAAAGCTGTTGATCGACTGCAAAATGACCGTACCGACACTGTTTAGCAAGACTGCAAACAGGAAGTAACAGGCCATCATGGCCAAGATAATACGCGCACGTGATGCATTGTTTTTTGTATTAGCCGCATCTGTCATATAAGAAACTCGCTCTATTTTTCGTTTATTCAGTCTAGCCGCGCAAACAAAATAATGCAATCGTTTGCATTAAGGCGTAATTAAACACCGTTTAATGTGTGTTTAACTCGATTGCCGGCAATTCAGTTCAATCGCTATTTCTTGTGATTCGGCTTGCTCACCGTTTAACTGTGTGATCAGCTTTTCTACCAGAACTTTAGCCGCCTGCTGCGTATTTTGTTTGATGGTTGTTAAGGAAGGATGACTGACATCGGCCATGGCGATATCGTCAAAACCAACCAGTCTTACATCGTTTGGTACACTCACATAACGCTCTTTTAATGCTTTCAGCGCACCGAGTGCAACCATATCACTACAGGCAAAAATACCATCAAAAGTGAGCCCTTGCTCGCGCAGTAGTTGATTAATTGCCTCATAGGCGGCATGGCTGGTGATATCGATTTTAACGGTTTGCTCTGTGCATTTTTGCTCGCTTTGTGTAATGGCCGCTAAAAACCCACGGTGGCGCTCGCTGATCTCTGCATGCCCAGGATCGCCTAAAAACAGTAAATGACGGGCACCTTTTTCAATTAGGTGCACAGTGGCTTGTAAGCCGCCCAAATAATTATCGCTACCCACGATAGGATAATCGCTTGGTGTTTTAGGATCGCCCCACACCACTAAAGGCGCGCCAAGTTTCGCCGCTTGTTCTATGCGACTTTGCTGCTTACCTTGACCCACCACAATGAGCCCATCGGCTCTACGGCCATCAATAAAATAGCCGTGCCAATCGCTGCCGGCCATGTAAGAGTTTGATAGCAACAATTCGTAGCCTTGGCGATTAACAGCTTGATTTATATCGCTGACTACCTTGAGTAGAAACGGATCGTCAATGGATTGTTCAGTGTTTGGATCTAGGTTAATCACCACCGCAATCACTTTGGTTTTTTGCAAACGCAAACGGCTAGCCGCGGTGTTTAAACTAAAATTATGTTGTTTAGCAAGCTGCTGCACATGTTCACGCGTTTGCTGTTTTATGACTGGGTTGTTATTCAGCGCACGAGATGCCGTTGAGGTAGATACCCCCGCCAACTTAGCCAAATCAGCTAATTTTAATTTTTTCTGCTCCACTACAACCCCTAGTACCCAATTACACCAAACTAACTATTTGAGAAGCTAGCATATTACACCATGTTCATGCCATTTCACCGCTACAATAGCAAAATAGTAACGCATTAAATTTGCTCACTTAAAAATAACGCGTATTAAAAAAGTTGCATTAAAGTTATTGCAAACGTTTGCAATAAGCTCTATTTTAAAATCAGCGCCAACTGCAAATGTTCCTCTGTTGGGTTACAGAATTAACTTTTCGGGTTGATGTCGGGCACGGCGCATCACAACAAAATGAATCATATGACAACAAAAAGGGGTTTCCCATGCGCAAGCTCAAGCAATATTCGTTGCTCGCATCCGCCATTGCGGTGGCATTGAGTAATCAAGCAATCGCAGAAGACAAAAACGATCAAAAACAAAAAGTTGAAACGATTGTGGTGTCAGGTACAGCCGGTGGCCGCGGGATCAGAAAGATTGATGCTGGTTTTGCCGTCACGAACATTGACGCGGTAAAAATCGACAAACTGGCACCAAAAAGCACCGCTGATTTACTTAAAGCCGTACCGGGTATTTGGGTAGAAAGCTCCGGTGGTGAGTCTGGTGCAAACGTATTTGTGCGTGGTTTTCCAGGTGGTGGTGATGCCCCTTTCTTAACAGTCAGTTTGCAAGGTTCGCCTGTTTATCCTGCACCAACCCTGTCATTTTTAGAAAACTCATCAATCTTTCGTTTAGATGAAACGATTAGCATGATGGAAGCGTTACGCGGCGGTCCAAACCCCGTTGTATCAAATGGCCAACCCGGTTTAACCACAAACTTTCAATTAAAACGCGGTCATGAAGAAACCGAAGGTACCTTTAAGTACACCACCAGCGACTACGGACTACAACGTTTAGATGCCATGTTTAGTGGTGAAGTAAGTGATGATTTGTATTATATGGTGGGCGGTTATATCAAACGCTCATCGGGTATTCGCGATGCAGGCTTTACTTCCGAGCGCGGACAGCAATTTACCATTAACCTCACCAAAGAATTAGATAACGGCGAAATCAACGTGTATACCCGTCAAACCGACGACACAGGCGCTTGGTATCTACCTACACCACTTAACGTTGAAGGCATAGACGCTGAATACACCCAGCTTGGCACACTCAACCGCCAAGCGACAATCTACGCGGGTGATAGCAACGAGGCAATGGAAATTGACCTTGGCGAAGGTCGTGGTTGGAAGGGCCATGTATCAGGCGGTAGCATAAAGCTAGAGCTTCAAAATGGTTGGCACTTTATTGACCGCTTTAGCCTTACCCAAGGTGATGCGAACACCTATGGATTAGTATCAGCAGGCAGTGCAATGTCGCTTGCCGAAGTACCAGATTATACTGGTGAAGCAACTGGCGCTGTAACGGGTAAGTCATATGCTGCAGATACCCCCGTGCAAAACATGGGTCGCTGGGTGGTTTTAAAAGAAATTGAAGCGTTCACTAATGATTTAGCGTTCAGTAAAACATTTGGTGACTTAGACAGTGCATTTGGTATGTACAGTGCCTCAACTTCGGCAAAAGATTGGTGGAGCCTAGGTAATGCAGCCTATTACGTGCTTGAGTCTGGTGGCGAAATGCTCGATGGCATTGCCTGTAATACGGCGGTTGAAGGGTGCGCATGGAACTACGATATCAACAGCACGGGGGATGCTAAAACACTGGCGTTTTACACCACACAAAGTTACAAAGCGAGCGACAACTTAACCCTTGATTTAGGCCTTAGAAGCGAAAAGCATGAAGTTGAGTATTCGGTTGATGAAGACTTAAACAGCACCATCGACAAAATTGTAAGCTACAACGAAAGAAAAACATCGTGGACGCTAGGTGCTGATTACAAACTTGCCAACGACATGGGCGTTTTTGCTCGTATCAACAAAGGCTATAAAATGCCTTACTTTGATGACTTTAGAGACAACTATAGCGCCTATCAAGGTGGTGAGCGTTTGATCAAAGAAGTATCGCAGCTAGAGTTTGGCTATAAGTTCATGGGCGATAATACTGACTTTTTTGCCACCGTGTTTGCGAACGAAGTTAAAGGCGACACGTTTGTTCGCCGCCCGGGCGAGCCTGCGGAAGTATTCACGTCTGAAGCACTTGGTCTGGAACTTGACTACAACTACAACCATGAATCGGGATTCTCGGTTAATTTGAACGCGACTTGGCAAGATACTGAAATCACCGAACACATTGACGAAAATATCATAGGTAATGAAGGTCAGCGCCAACCTAATTGGCAGTTACGTGTCACACCTAGCTATGACTTTGAAGTTGCAGGTATGTTTGCCACCATTTATGGTACTTTCTCTGCCGTTGATGACCGCTTTGGTAACAATGAAAACACCGTAACGCTTGAAGGCTATGAAAAGCTAGACTTGGGCTTGATTGTTGAACCTGCCGAAGGCGTAAAACTGCAATTGGCTGCCGACAACCTCACTGACGAGCAAGGTATCACAGAGGGTGATCCGCGTAATGTAAACGCGCCAAACGGTCGTTATATCATGCCACGTAGCATCAAATTGAGTGTTAGCTACAGCTTCTAATTAAATCAATTCCTTGGATCTAAAGCCCAGCTGTTTTGTTGGGCTTTTTTAGGTTTAAATTCCTGTCTAACCAGTACATTTTCTATTACACTCAGTGTTTAAGTCATTTAAATGCAATATTCATGGATTTAAGTACCCTATTTAGCATTGATCCCATGCAATGGTCACATATTGGCGCAGCCATTTTGGCAGGTTCCATCATTGGCTTTGAAAGACAACTTCGTGGTAAACCTGTCGGAATAAGAACCTCTTCACTCATCGTACTGGGCACCTATGCCTTTGTGATGCTATCTATCCAAGTTAACAATGCGGCCGCTGATCCGTCTCGTATCATCGGCCAAGTTGTCACCGGTATCGGTTTTTTAGGGGCTGGTGTGATGCTTTCAAAAGAAGGTGTGGTAGTGGGTGTAACGTCAGCGGCCGCCATTTGGATGCTCGCCGCTATTGGCGTATCCATTGCTGTTATTGGCCCTCTCATCGCAATTAAGCTTGCTATTATTGTGGTCACTATTTTGTATGGCGTTGATCTGTTAGAGTCAACCTTTACCAACCTCACCCGTGGTGTGCATAGTAAATACACAGGATGGAAAACGCGAGTTAAAAAAGATGTCAAACAGCAGTAAACGATTACAAGATGCCAATTTAACACCTGGTTATGTTGCCAAACGAAGCGGGGTTAATGTCTCCGCCCTGCACTTTTACGAGCAAAAAGGCTTGATCCGCAGTTGGCGCAACAACGGTAATCAAAGGCGTTACAAACCCGATGTGCTGCGTCGCATCGCGGTGATCAAAGCCGCCCAAAAAATGGGCGTAACATTGGAAGAGATCAAACTCACACTCAGCATGCTACCTGATAATCGTACCCCAAACAAAGAAGACTGGGCTAAGCTTTCAACCACTTGGCAGCAACAACTTGACGAAAAAATTGCCTATATGCAACGCATTCGCAATCAAGTAAATGGTTGTATTGGTTGCGGGTGTTTATCTATGAGCAGTTGTCCTATGTACAACCCTGATGACGTATTAGGGGATAAAGGTAGCGGTGCTTTGCTGTTAGGTAAAGATTGGTAGTAATCAATACCTTTTTATATCAGCGGATGTTTACTAACCGCTAGGTACATGACCAACACAACTGAAAGTGGAATTAACAGAATAGCCAACCTTGTAAACGGTCCATGATACATTGCTATCCAATATTTTTGCCGAGCGCTCGTGTGTTTACTTAACGACGCTTTTGCAACAAGCCAATTACCCAGCAATATATCGACTAACTCCAGAGGCAAAATAATCAAACCAACAATCATTAATTTTTGCCAAAGCCAGGGGGTGGCAAACCATCCAGCAATAGCCGCCATATATAACCCAGTAACCAATAAAACGATAAATGCGATATGCTCTAATGTCACCATTGCGAAAAAAGCTCTGTTTATTTTTAGCTTAATTGATTGGCACGCTTCATGTTCAACCGCTTTAAATACTATCCAAGCACCAAAAGCAGGGCCAAGCCACAGTACGATAGCCCCAATATGAATTAATTTAAGGAGTGAGTATTCCATTTTGGCCTTAAGATTTGATGAGCAAAAATAACCATCCAAAGTGTACTTAGTACCATACTAGATGCTGTAAAGAATTCGGCAGCCTTAAGCTCACCCAAAGCAATAGACACCGACAGTAACACCCCTAAAACCCAAGCAGTCACTCCCCATACCGCCACCCACGTTTTCAAGAGCCCTTGCTGAATTGCCAAATATGTTAAAAGTAGCCCGCCAATGTTGTACAGCCCATTCCCCAAGTAGCCTGTCAGGTGCACAGCTATATGCTCAAATAGTAAAAAGGTGGACTCTTGCATGTTCAAACTCACAATTTTAGGCAAAACGAACGCATAAATTACCTCTGCGGTTAGATCTGGCGCAATGCCTAAGGCCACCAAAAGCAGGCCTGTCATCTTTTTGAAATCGGCTTTAAGCTCATCGGCTAAAATAATACAAAATACTAATAGCCCTAGGGCGCAAAACATCCAGACTACCCAAGAGAATGCCCAAAGAGTTGAATTATCTGATATAAACTCCATTCTTTGTGCCACAGCGGTATCAATAGGCAGCCCATTTCGCATAGGTCCATTCATAAGTAAACACGCAAAAGTGATCAGTAAGGCAACCATGTAGGTCGTTATAAATTTGATTTTGTATTGTTTCATGTATACAAGCCGTAAATAGCTAATTACGTTCTAAAGTATGTTATATCATGCCCCTAGTAGAGGTAAATGCTTATGCTGTTGATAAATTAAAGCGATTTTCAAACAATGCCTTACCTCATATTCTCAGGTAAAGTGCCGATAGGATTGATTCAATCGCTAGGTCCATTTTTACGTGTCTTACATGTGTTACCTACAGTACGGTAAATAACCAGTAACACTAAGGGTTGGATTCAGCAAAGTAGCCCAGTTGGCAGAAGATATATATTTTTCCTATTGGGGACTAGTAATAGTGAGATAAGCAGCAATTAAGCATTAGCTTGAATGCCTCAGGTCCAAATATATTCTAAACTCTTCGATAAGCGCTTTTTTGGAATATATCTATGCGACTTCAAATCATGCTGTTTCTTTTTGTATGTTCCCAAACAAGCTTTGCGAACAAGGCCCCTCTTTTGATAAACAGCCCAGATTGGCTTCCTTATTTCACATATGATGATAAAGCTGGTGGATATGCAAAAGAGCTTTTAAAACATTTGCTAAATGATAATGGTTATGTGTATAGCTTTGTTCCCTTGCCCATTGAACGAGGAAACCAATACATTAAAACCGGAAAACTAGACATCTCAGTGCTTTCATATAAACCAGAAAGAGAGCATTTTGTTCACTATGCTAATTTTCCTCTTTTCACCATACCGTTGAAGTTCGTTTCAAGGCCTGAACACGCGAATATTCAAAGTGTAAAAGAAATTAAACCACTGCGCTTTGAATACGTCAGAGGCGTATCCTATACCAAAGAGATCAGAGAACAGGCAAATAAAAACGAAAAAGATGCCCACACGTCAGTAACCTTAGAACATGCTTTAAAAAAAATAATAGCGAATAGAAGTGATATTACAGCCGCATCCACTCATTCAATCATTTCTGTACTAAAGTCTCTTGGATACCCAAACACATTAGAAATGGGTGCGTTTGTGATAAAAGAAAAAGTGTATTACATCACTATATCGAAGAATTCAAAAAACATTACCGAGCCAACTGTTTTTTTCGAAAAAATGCGAGAGTCGCTGCATAAAGCCGAGCAAACTGGCTTTACCAAGTATTTATCTGTTAAATATCATTTAAGCATAGAATAATAAGCCTTCATGCATCACTTCTGTTACCAAATTGGGCTAACATTGGCAGTCATGGCCAAGATAAGCCTAAGATTTAACATCCCAATGAAATAAGCCTTTAATATTTTTCTTCGCACCTAGTCGCTCATAAAAATTGATTGCCGCGAAGTTATCACTTTCCACTTCCCACTTTATTCGGGTGGCACCACTGGCAACACAGACTGCTTTGGCTTCAAGCATTAAAGCTTCACCAATTTTTTTACCGCGAAATCGCTCCCACACAAAAACATCATCAATGTTCATGTAGATAGAGCCTTGCCATATAGAGTAATTCCATGTGAAAGAACAATAGCCCGCAACTTCACCTCCTATTTCAGCTAGTAATACACCAAAGGAAGGGTTGTCACTAAACCCAAACTCAATGAGTTGCTCTTTTGAAGTAACAACAAACTTCGTTTGGTTATGGTGTTTTGCAATAGCAATAATTAAGTCATAGACAGTATCCACATCTGCTAATGTCGCTTTTTTCACTCTTATCACAGGTTATTCCTTTTACTCTTAATTTGACTAATAAAGTGCTCAGCTCTATCGACACCAATATATACGCTATCAACACAACCTATCGGCTGAACAAGTTCAATTTTCACGTTGGGTGACCCCGTATAGTTGTATCTTTTTACGTTTTGAGCACGAGAAATTGGATCTTTGTTATGAACCACGCTTGCAATGTTAGCGAGAGGAACCACCAAAGCGTGATAAAGCCCATAACGAATAACCAGCGAAGTACCATTCAAAGAAATCGGCCTTTTGGAAATTGCTCTATACTCTGCTATAAAGAAAACCAAGCTAAACAAAGTAAGGGTAGTCACGACGTTAGCCGCAAACGGCGACCAAACAAAATGAAGTAGCACATGCACAATCGGCATTTCAAACGCGATTAGTAATATAAAGCCGAGTAAATTGCTTTGCGCACCATCTTTTTGATGATAACTAAAGTGTTGCTCACCACTAAATGCATCAGGCTTCACACGTTTGGCAAACAGGGCATAAGTCCACATACGGGTTTCAAAACACAAAAATTTTGCCAGCGGGCCACCACCAACGTATCGTTTGATAGGTTGCTCAATGGAAAGATCAGGGTCTTGTTTTTTATCGAGCGCGGTTTTAATTGCTAAGTAAACCGTCATGATCGCCATCAGCTCAAAAAGTACCATCACTGCAAGTACTAAATAGCGCCCGCTTTCAAGGTAATGCCAAATCAGCTTACTTTGCTCTGGAATAATGTAACTCCCAGCCAGTACAGCCAAACAACCCAACACTATCGACTTAAGTAATGCTTCATTTTTATTTTTAATACAGAAAAAACATACAAGAGGCAGAGCAACAAAGGCATCAAATAGAAACAACCATTCAAAGTTTGCTTGGCCATAGTCATTTAACGCGTTATTACTTTGGTAATAAAAGCCCCATCCGATTGAGATATACAATAGAAACAAAAATGGAATTTTTGATTTTAAAGCACTATTCATTGTTACCTTCCTAGCATCCTAAGCAATCCAAACATTAATAACCCGCTTAGCTAAGTTTGTCTTTTCAATTAGTTAGTATCAGGTTTAGTGGGCAAATATAATCAGCGTGACTGTTATTAGCCTTGAATAAACTTGCTTTATATTTTTTACTTTATGACATTCACCATTGCTCCACGTAGCATAGAGCGTATCACATTACGAACCTATTAAGGGTAATTTTTTTGCGTTGTTGATAGGAGAAATCGAATTATAAACAATGCCTTATCTCTTATTCTCAGGTAAAGTGCCGATAGAAATGATTCAATCGCAAAGCCCTTATTGCGTGTCTTACATGTGTTAAGCGAACTTAGGCTTATTTAGGATAGGTATAAGATGGTGTATCAGCAGGCACAGCCCTCTGTGTCAATTTATGACGGGCCGGATTTGAGTAAGGCCGAATTGCACGAAAAATTGCGCAGGTCCGGCCTGAATATTTGAACAAATTAAGCAAGCTTAAAGTTTTGTGTGATCTCTTGCAGGTTATTACTCAGTTTATTGAGCTCGTGACTCGCAGAGGATACCTGATCTGCACCCGCCGCATTTTCAATGGCAGCCTGTTTGATAGACTCAATACTCAGTTTTATCTCTTCAGTCGTCACGGATTGTTGATGCGAAGCTGTAGCAATGACTTCTGCACTTTGGGCAATTTGATCGATTTGCTGCACACTTTCATGCAAAAGTGTAGCGCTGTCATTGGCGGCAGCTATGGTTTCTTTTGTCGCTTCAATCGATAAATGCATCTGAGTCACTGCTTGCTGCGTACCCTCTTGCAAGCTATTGATCATAGCTTCGATATCAGTAGTAGAATCTTGTGTCTTTCTCGCTAGCTGTCGAACTTCATCAGCAACAACCGCAAAGCCTCTGCCATGCTCACCAGCACGGGCAGCCTCAATCGCTGCATTGAGCGCTAATAAGTTGGTTTGCTCAGTAATGGTTTGGATCACTTCCAATACTTGACTGATATTTTGTGCTTTACCTTCAACTTGTTTAATCACTTGCTCTGCATTATCAATGGCGTTACTAAGCTCAGTCATTTGTACAACCGTTGCCTGTAGGTTTTCATTGGCCGAACTCGATGTGTGCTGTGCACTGTGGCTCAAATCAGCAACAACTCGGGCATTTTGGGCAACTTCTTCAATTGATTGGTTCGTTTGCTCCATGGCCAAGGCAACTTGCTCTATGTTCGCGTGCTGCTCTTGCAAACTGGCATTGGCTTGATTGCTCGCTGCACTTGTTTGCTGTGCCGTACTAGCTAGTTGTGACGTAGACTCAACGATTGTACCCAATATGCTATTTAGCGACTGATTCATTCTTGCCATCGCACCATAGACTCCTTCATACCGAGTTCGCTCACAAAAATCTTGACGCAGATCACCTTGTGCTATCTGTTCACTGATGGCCCGCATTTGGCTAGGCTCACCACCAAGCGGCTTTATAATAGAACGAGACACGATATACGTTATGCTCACAACGCCACCCACTGTGAATAAGGCAATAACCCCAATAATCCAGTTCATGCTGTAAATAGGTGCAAACGCTTCCGCTTTGTCTATTTCTACGAGCAGTACCCAATTCAAGCCTTCATAACTAAAGGGCGTATAAGCAGAAAGAACAGGGTTGCCGTTATAATCAATGATGATCTGAGTGTCAGATGTGCCTCTTAAACCAGCACGAACGGCTTCGGTGTCCACCCCATTTTGCTCAATACTACCAGCGAAACTTGCAAGAATAGAGTGGCCGGTTGGGTCTAAGTATGAATCAGAGCGCATTCTCTTATCATCCCCCACCAAATAAGATTCACCAGTTTCTCCCATGCCGCTGCGAACTTGCATGATACTATTGATGGCATCAATAGATAGTTGCAATGCAATGATGGCTTCTACTTTGCCATCAATGACCACAGCCTGACCGACAAATGCAGCTGGCTCATAGTTGCTAGGCGCGTATCTTGAGAAGTCTTGAATAACAAAACCATTATTATATCGGGCGTTTTGATACAACGAGGCCAATCCTGAATCGCGGTATGGCCCAGACACAAGACTAGTTTGATAATCGGGTTCTTTGGCTACTGTGTATTCCACAAAGCCATCTGGACTAATCACAAACAGATCGTAATAGCCATTAGTCTCTATGAATGTATTAAAGAATTCATGATGTTGCTCCGCCATCGTTTTCAGAGATTGGCGAGTATCATGCACAGTTGTCGCCTTCCACTCAGACACCAACACACTTAGGTCTGCTTTTTTAGCGTCGAAATAACGAGTAATTTGCGTATGTTTGATCTCTCTTATCGACGTCAGCTGGTTATAGGTTTGCTGTTCAATAGTCGAACTGGCCGTGAATAGCGCCACGAGCGATATCATGCCAGCTGGAACGAGGCCAACAAGCAAAAAAGACAACAATAAACGGGTTTTGATACGCATAATTACTCCACACAACTTTAAGCGGCCGCGGAGTGTACATGAATATGACAGTTTTATGAATGGTAATAGAGGTACAAAAAGTAAACGAATGTCAAACCATAAGGATGGGTGTAAATTAACACCCTAATACTTATGGCTTTTTGACGACTAACCCAGTTGAGCAATTTTTGATAAATTTAGCACTTTCATTATCGGCAGCTCATAGCCACTCTTACAATTTAAAAGAACAGACTTAAACTTCGCCTGACAGGCGGCTTTGAGCGTTCAAGAAACGGTCGTTCATCTAACTCATTCCTGCCCCTAAGCGAGTTAGTATGAATGCTCTAAGCGAAGAACAGGTGTTGGTAGCGAGTAAAGCTATGTGAGCTTTTACACAAAGTGCTTAATTTTAAGAAAATTAAGTTAAGAAAATTAATAAGAAATTAAGAAGAAATTAAGTGACACCCACCACTATCCATAAATTAATAAGAAATTAAGAGTCGAAATTAAGTGACACCCACCACTATCCATGGCTATGCAGCACTTAAAAGTCAGTAACAATAGTTGCACAGAGAAAATAAGTCAGAGAAAATAAGTGACACCCACCACTATTCATATTCAAGCTGAGGAAGTGAAATAAAAACGTATAAAAACACTCCAATCACTGGGTTGGGTACAAACACATTTTTCGATAGGCCAATTTTTAGCGCCCAAACGTATCTCTGCACCAAAACCGGGTTATCGCGCACGACAAAGCGCTGTAAATACAACAGTTATAGATTTTTGAGTTGATAGTACTTGTCTGACTAAGACAACAAGCGCTCGCAGTTTGTTAGATTCGTGCGCCGTCGTTTTTGAAGTGTTTCGCAGTAAGTAGTTACTGTCCGCTCTCGACCAACCGCGCCGCGGAATACCCGAGAAAACTGAGTTGTTAGTTTTATCCAGTTCTTAGGCTCTATATTTAATCGAGTAAGAATGGGCTGCGCTTCGTTGATATAACCACGCTTGTCAGCGCGAATACATTGGCCTGTTAGTTCAACTAATTCAATATAGGATTTGAGTTCAAAAGGCAGGCCTTTAGCCATATGTTTTCGTGGGCTACCAGCAACACGTAGTAGGCTTTTGGGTTGTTTTCCCTGCTTAGCGTGGTCGATGCGCTTTTTGATGTTCTGCTTTAATCATACAGGACACTTTAATAATGGAATATAATCCAATTATTGAGGTGTTAAATGACAAAACGAACAAACAGAAGTTACACAGCAGAATTTAAACAAGAAGCTGTGGCATTGGTAACCGAGCAAGGTTACAGCGTACCAAAAGCAGCTGCGTCTTTAGGTATCACGGATAAATTGCTCTATAACTGGAAAGCTAAGTTTGAAGCTGAGCAATCTGGAGCTGACTTGAACGCGGATGAACGAGCTGAGCTGTTAAGGCTCCGTAAGGAAAATAAAGAGCGAGAAAATAAGTGACACCCATCACTATTAATATTCAAGCTGAGAAAGTGAAATAAAAACGTATAAAAATACTCCAATCACTCGGTTCAAACACGTTTTCCGATAGGCCAATTTTTAGCGCCCAAACGTATCTCTGCACCAAAACCGGGTTATCGCGCACGACAAAGCGCTGTAAATACAACAGTTATAGATTTTTGAGTTGATAGTACTTGTCTGACTAAGACAACAAGCGCTCGCAGTTTGTTAGATTCGTGCGCCGTCGTTTTTGAAGTGTTTCGCAGTAAGTAGTTACTGTCCGCTCTCGACCAACCGCGCCGCGGAATACCCGAGAAAACTGAGTTGTTAGTTTTATCCAGTTCTTAGGCTCTATATTTAATCGAGTAAGAATGGGCTGCGCTTCGTTGATATAACCACGCTTGTCAGCGCGAATACATTGGCCTGTTAGTTCAACTAATTCAATATAGGATTTGAGTTCAAAGGGCAGGCCTTTAGCTATACATTTTCGTGGGCTGCCAGCAAAACGTAGTAGGCTTTTGGGTTGTTTTCCCTGCTTAGCGTGGTCGATGCGCTTTTTGATGCTTGTGTAGTCTGAAAATTAAATTTAATGACATCCACCACTATTAATATTAAAGCTGAGGAAGTGGAGTAAAAACGTATAAAAATACTCCAATCACTGGGTACAAGAGCTCTTTTCGACAAGCCAATTTTTAACGCCAGAGTGTATCTCTACACCAAAACCGAATTATCGCGCACGACAACGCGCTATAAATACATCAGTTATAGACTTTTGAGTTGATAGTGTTTGTCTGACTAAGACAACAAGCGCTCGCAGTTTGTTAGATTCGTGCGCCGTCGTTTTTGAAGTGTTTCGCAGTAAGCGGTTATTGTTCGCTCTCGACCAACCGCGCCGCGGAATACCCGAGAAAACTGAGTTGTAAGTTTTATCCAGTTCTTAGGCTCTATATTTAATCGAGTAAGAATGGGCTGCGCTTCGTTGATATAACCACGCTTGTCAGCGCGAATACATTGGCCTGTTAGTTCAACTAATTCAATATAGGATTTGAGTTCAAAGGGCAGGCCTTTAGCTATACATTTTCGTGGGCTGCCAGCAAAACGTAGTAGGCTTTTGGGTTGTTTTCCCTGCTTAGCGTGGTCGATGCGCTTTTTGATGCTGGTGTAGTCTGAGGTTTCAGGCGTTGCGGCGATTTTCGCCCTAATGGGGTTTAAGTCTACGTAAGCGAGACAAGCAGCCAGTGCGGCTTCATCCAGTAATGCTTGAGATTTAAATCGTCCTTCCCAGAATCGACCTGTACAATTATCTTCTTTATTTGCTCGGCGGGCGATGTCTTCGTTAAGTACCCGCATAAACCAGCTAATATCCGCGAGTCTTTCCCTGTACTTGGCTACATGCTCATCGAGTATCAACTGTTCCGACTCTTTGAGTGGCTCTCCCTCAATGAGCTTATGGGTTATCCAATTGCCTTTGAATAACTTGTGCCACCGTATCACAATTGCCCTATCCGACAGACGCTTAGCCTTTTTATCATCAACATATAAAACAATGTGAGTATGATTACTCATCACGGCATAAGCACAGATATCAATACAAAACACAGACCCCAACATCAGGAGCTTTTCTTCAACCCAATCCCGGCGGTGCTCGTATGATTTGCCCGTAAACCTATCTTCACCGCACAGAAACGCGCGCCTTACGCAACGGGAGATACAGTGATAGTATTTGGTGTCGGTTAAACTGATTTGTCTTTTACGGGCGGTTGCCATCGTTTCGTTTCCTCAATCCTTTGAGTGCAGGATCAAAGCTTAGGCGGCATTTTAGTAAGGCGCAAATTTGTGGTGGGTGTCAGCGATTTGTTTCATCAGCGATTTGCAAATTTGTGGTGGGTGTCAGCGATTTGTTAATTGTGGTGGGTGTCAGCGATTTGCGAGCGATTTGTTTCAATCTTACTAATCTATCTCTTCTTGGGCTTTGTTTTTCGCTTTCATCGCCTCAAGCTGCGCTTTTTTCGCCTTCTTTTTCGCTTCACGTTCTTTTTTGCTCATTCTGTTTTTGTGCTTTTTACCTTCTTTATTTGCCTTATCTCTGGCTTTTTTCGCTTTTTCTCGTTCTTTGTGAGAACGCTCCTTTTCAAACTCTCTTTTCTCTAATGCAGCTTCTCGCTTTTCTTGCGCCAGTTCCCGCTGATTTTCTCTTCGCTCTTGGGCACTTTCGCGGCGCTGCTCGGCTTTTTCCTTTGCTTGTTCACGCATTTGTTCTGCGCGCTCTTTGCTTTGCTCGGGGTCTTGCGCACCGGCGTTTACCGCCCACACGGTTGATATGGCTAACAAAACGCTGATTAATGTCTTTTTCATCCTGCCTCTCCTATCACTTATCCCAAATGCATCTCGGGTATGATCTGCACCAATTAAATATAATCTATAAATCAAACATTAAGCGATTTGCATATCACCGGTTTGCAACAATGCAGCTGTTTTTTGAATAGCGGTTCACCTAAAAGTCAGTTTACCTATGTAAAATCCCCGCTCTTTTTGTTTTCTATTATGCTTATTAATACATAACTGCACATTTGTATCACTATGAAATCATTGCTCGAATTTGTTAAAAACCTCAACTGGATGCTGTGGGCGCTTGTTTTAGGCGTTGCGACTGGCCTTATTTTTGGTGAACGGGTTGCCTTTTTGCAACCCATTGGAGCTGGGTTTGTGAAGCTCATGCAAATCACCATTTTTCCATATATTGTGGTGAGTTTAATTGTCGGCTTGGGGAAATTTGATCCAGACCAAGTACGTAGTATTTTGCTCAAAGCGGCGACGGTTATGTTGTGTTTATGGGGCGTGGGATTATTCGCTATTTGGTGTTTTACTTTCACCTTGCCACAACATGATGCTGGCACGTTTTTTTCACCCGCGCTTGTGGCCCCGACTAGTCAAGTCGACTTTGCCGAACAATATATTCCTGCCAACCCATTTGCTTCGCTAGCAGCAGGTAACGTGCCAGCCATCGTGATATTTTGTATCGCAATGGGTATGGCACTCATCGCTAATAAACGTAAAAACACCGTATTGGAATTTTTAGATGTTGTAGGCCAAGGCTTAACGGTGATCTCAAAAAAGGTTATCTCCATTTTTCCGATTGGCATTTTTGCCATGACCGCCAGCACAGCGGGCACGCTTAGCCAAGAGCAGTTAAACAACTTGCAAGTATATTGGGTGCTTGTACTCTGTTTAGGTTTATACCTTATGCTGGTTTTGTTGCCCATGCTCGTCGCGGCATTTACACCACTCAAATATCGAGGACTTATTTGGGTGATGCGCAACGCATGGATCACCGCCTTTAGTACGGGGAATGTATTTATCGTCTTACCCGTGATCACCGAAGGGATAAAAGAGCATATGCGCGCCATACATCAAGCTGACGAACAGGCCGATCATATCGCCGAAGTGTTAGTACCTATTGCGTATACTTTCCCAAGCTTAGGTAAACTCACAACCCTCATTTTTGTCATGTTTGCCGCATGGTTAACCGGTAATCCTGTGGGGGTCAGTGACATTCCCAATGTCACACTGTCCGCTATGCTCAGCTATTTTGCCAATGTGCACTTAGCCATTCCATTTATGCTGGACAGTCTAAAAGTACCAGCTGATAGCTATCAGCTATATTTATCTATGTCTGTGCTCACTGCCAAAGTGGTTTCACCAACCACTGTGGTGTACATCTTTGCTTTTGTATTTTTGAGTATATTCTACTGTCGCAAACAACTTCATTTAAAACGCCTGCGCTCCGTGTATTACGTTACTTTATTCAGCGCATTATTACCTGCGTTTATGTTGCTCAGTTTTAGCTTAAACAGCTATTTGGCTAAACATACTCAAGCCGCAGATGAGGTTATCGCCAATATGGTTATTGCCGATAAAGTACCTGCCCACGTGTTGAGTTACGTGCCGAAAGCCTACCAAACTGGAGAGCTGTCTCTTACTAATATTGATGTCATTAAAAAACGTAACTTGCTGCGTATTGGTTATTTGGTAGATAACGTGCCATTTAGTTACTTTAATCAAAAGAATGAGCTAGTTGGTTTTGATATCAGCTTGGCCCACCGACTCGCCGCAGATTTAGACGTTAAAATTGAGTTTATCCCGTTTAAAAAACACCAGCTCAGCGAATATTTAAACAAAGGCTATTTTGACGTCGCTATGTCGGGGCTAGAGATTAATGTCGCAGATCTCACTAAGGTGCGTTTTAGCAACCAAGTATTACAGTTACAGCTTGCTCTGCTTTCTCACGACTATCGCCTTGAGGAGTTTGCTAGTTTAGAGTCATTACAGGGCAAAGCACTTACCATTGCTCATGTTGAGTATGGCCCGCTACTAAAACAAACAGCAAAGGATTACCCCAATATTCAATTTAAGCATTTAGCTAATTTAAAAAGCTACTTTAACAATCCAAGTAAATACGATGCGCTGGTGATCAGTGCTGAAGCTGGCTTTGCTTGGAGTATGTTTTACCCTGAATTTGGCGTGGTTGTGCCGCAAGGTAGTGTGAGTAAATATCCAACAGGCTTTGCCGTTGCAAAGCGTAACTACGATTTACTGAACTATCTCAACGCTTGGCTCGATATCCAGCAAGCAAACGGGCAAATTGCGACAAACTATCAATACTGGATCTTAGGCCAAGGTAGTGAGAAAACAGCAAAACGCTGGTCTTTACTAGACGAATATGCGCCCAGCCTATTGGAATAGATAGATGTAAATAAACGAGCTAAGTGCCGTTGTTTGAAGTAAAGTACACAAAAGCAACTTTGCATTGAACTGCCACTTTAATGTTTTATGCGCAAACTTTTTTTGCGCATAAAACAGCGTGATATTGAAAGAAAGCGTAGAAAGAGTCAGTAACAAAAACTCACTCATTCGTTGTCCTGAGTGAATCGCTCTGCGTTTATCCAAAGCAAACATGCTCATGAAGACTAAATTGCAAACCGCGATCGCTCCAACAACAGGGATGCTCTGTGTATCAAGTGTCGCCAGCAATACGAGAAGGCATAACCAATTACACCTCGATACGCTATAGCTCAATGCAAGGCACGCTAAATTAAACTGTGAGTGAAGCAAAGGCTAAAACCAAAATGCAAACTTTACGCTATTTTATCGAAGTCTCGGCCTAGGCCCAACCTTAAATGTGAATGGTTACGCCTCGCTCCAATTACATGTTCGGACTAAATCAAACCAACTTTTATCAAATTTTAAGTTTCTCGGTGGTATTGGCATAGACACATCAACATCCAACTCAGATGCCAGATGTTTACGTACCAGTATTTTTACTTTATCGCTCTCGAGATGCTCGTAAGCGACCTTGAGCGCCAGTTTTTCTTTTTCAGTAGGTACATGACCTTGTAGCTGATCATATCGCGCATTAAGCCACTGCAACATCGCCTGCTTGGATTCATTGGGAAATATTTCAGTTAACTTCGATGTTGGTCCAATCAAGCGCTGAAAATTGGTGATTTGCCCCTGTATGAGAAACACAAAGAGTAAGTTGATCCCAGCCGAAATTTTACCTGAACGTTTATCAACTTCTTGATAGTCGTTCAGAGCTTGGCGAAACAGTTTTTCCGCTTCATTAATTTTGCCTTCATCTAAAGCAACACTGCCTAAGTTATTTTCGATCATGGCTAAAACCGCGATTTGCTGCATTTGCTTTGCGAGCACCTTTGAACGCGAGTAAAGCTGGCGCGCTTTTTTGTACTCCCCTTTTTCTCTGGCGACTAACGCTAAGCTATTCGTTAGGGTGAGCCTTTGACGATCATCTGCCGCATATTTATATGAACAATCTAAACTCGTTTGCGCATCGCTGTAATAACGCTCTCTTCTTAACCAAATACCCAGCGCACTTAGCACGGTTGTAATGTTCTTTTGAAAATGAGGCGTATCATGCTTGCTGAACACCGCTTCTAAAGATTCCATTAACCGTGACATTTGATTCGTGGGCACAGAAGCTCGCATAGAAAGAATATGCCAACGCAGAAAAAGATGATCTGGTAGCTCAGCAGGATCTTCAATGTTTTCAAGAAGAGTTAGCGAATAAGCGGGGTTTACTGTTAAATAGTCTTCGGCCTCATTAAGCACACCAACGGGGTTTATGATGCGGGCGTTCGCATTTAAGCTTAACAAGAAGATTGCAAGTAATAGCAAAATCCGCACAGTCACCTCGTTAATTTACCCCAATCTAAACTTAACTCTAGTTGCTAAAGGCAAAATGTTCAAAGCGTGGTATTTTGTTCTTAGCATGACTTAAACTACATCACAAAAAAATAAATCATTGATTTTAAAATCCTTTCCATAATATCAAGCTTCCTTTTGCCAATTGACGTTCGCGTTTTTGGCACGATTAATATGCGCCTTATTGCTTATCATTCGTTGTTATTGCCTCAATTCGCACTGCATTTATCATCATTAAAATTTCCGCCGCAGCTTGCGCATCGGCCAATGCTCTATGGTGATTATTCAATTCAATGCCTAAAGAGGCGCACAAGTTTGCTAAGGAGTACGACGCAAAATGAGGGTAGTATTTTCTCGCTAGCTGTACGGTACACAACTTTGGCATGTAAAAATCCATGCCTACCCTTTGAAACTCTTTTTTGAAAAATCCCATATCAAAATTAACGTTATGCGCAACAAAAATAGCGTCTTGGCAAAAATCTTGAATTTGCTCAACAAGTGATGAAAATAAAGGCGCATCACTCACCATGGTATTATCAATGCCCGTCAGTTCGGTGATATATTTTGGTATGCGTCGCTCGGGGTTGACCAAACTTTGCCATGTCGCTACCACTTCGCCCTTTTCAATTCTGACCATGCCAATTTCTGTAATGCGGTCATAGTCTTTTTTGCCCCCAGTGGTTTCAACATCGACCACCACATAACTTTGCTCTGGATCTGTTTGCCACTGCGTTTTTTGTATTTGCACCTTGAACCCGCATTGTTCAAGTTTATTGATAACAACCAATTGGTTTGCTCTAAGCGTATCACCGGGCGCTTTGATCTCTTCAAAGCGAAGTGTTTCTCCATCCAGTACCATGAGATCGGGAAAGCCAGACTTAAACGTTTTGAAATCTTGAGTCATGATCGTCAAAATTTGCGCTATCGAATTGACGTCAACATGCTCAACTAAAGTCATAAGCCAATGAAGAAGCTGGTCATGCCAATAAAACAACGGATTTGACTGTCCCAAATAGCGTGTAAATTGCTGCAATACGTAGTGTTTAAACGCTTGGCTATCATTTAACTGATTTAGCTTGCGCTCTATTTCATCACCTAACTGATCATATAACCGATTAAATTTTAAAATAGTGGGATAACGCGCAAATTCATTACCTGCTATGCTGTCTTCATGTTCAAAAATCTCTTGCCAAAAAGTGAGACAAAACAAAGCTAACCAAAGCTGGTTTTCCGTGTGCCACGCTTGAATGCCTTTACGAGCGTAGCAATCAATAACGCCTTGTTCCGTTCTACCCCGGTACGCTTCATCTAACCTCAATACACAAGCACTCTCCCGCAATTGATCCGTTAATAAAGATGTTCGCTTTTGCTCGAATTTTCTTAGGAAAAAGTCTTTCGCAAAAAGTAGCAACAGTTCATCATTCGGTGAGTTTAGTATTGATTCAAGGTGTAATTTACATTGCTCAACTTTGCCGTGTGTATAGAGCATACGGACATACTTTTCCTTTGCTTTACTACTTTGGCAAGTTTCTAACAAAGCCAGCGTCAGCTCAGGGTGTTGCTTTTCTAACAAACACGCCAGCTTATAAAAAAGCTTCTCACGTCGGTACTCTCCTTGCTCACCTATGTCTTCGCTCACGGTTTCATTGACTATCTGCATCGCAAATATCGGTAACTCATGCTCCTCAAGCGTGTTTAATTGCTGATACCTTTTGGCACTTTCAAATGCAAACTGTGCTTGTGATAAACAGTCAAAGTAACTTGAAGGGATAACAGAGTTTTGCGTTGCCATAACGCCTAAATCTCGCATAGAGAACTGTGATAAGTTGCTCTCTAATCGATTAAAAAACAAAAACAAAAAGTATTCAAAATCAGACGCTATAGACACATTTAAATAACTTTGCAGTAATTCATGATCGCGCACCGAATCGTAGCAAAGGTAAGATTTGGCAAAGTCTAGCCATATCGACTTTTTAGCACTACGCGCTGGTAAACTTTGCACATTGAGTTCTGAGCACAGTACAATCAACTCGGGTTTAGTCAGTACATCTAACCACAGTGTAAAAGTATGCTTGCCTATCGTCTCAATCATCTTGCTCTGCTGTAGTGTTTTCAATGCTATCAACACATCTTCTATTTCGGCGTATTGCAGCGTGTTCACTGCAATAATTTGAGACTTTCTATTGAGCATTCTTACCAAAAGACACTGTGAACTTTCATCCAACTTCTCAATTTTTCCCAACAAATTCACATGATATGGCGTGAGCAAATGTGCATTTGTTTTCAAAATGAATGAAGTAAACTCGCGATAATGGTCAAGGTAGTATTTTTCTGGCAGTTGCTTTTGCATAAGAATGTAAAACTGTATTTTTATACAGTTTTACATGACAGTGGTCATTTCTGCAAGCAGTTGAAAGCGTATGCTAGTACGTTGTATGAGGCAACCATGCTCGTAATTTGTTAAACAGTACATCGGGGTCGATGGGTTTTGCTATATAGTCATCCATACCACTTGCCAAGCATTTATTTTTATCGCCCACCATAGCGTTTGCCGTCATGGCAACAATCGGCACCTTCAGGTAATGGGGCCCAACATGCCCATTACGAATAAGCTTAGTTGTTTCGTAACCGTCTAGTTCCGGCATTTGACAGTCCATTAGAATAAATGTGTACTGATCTTTATTTTGGGATTGTTTCAATAAATCCAGAACTTCATTGCCATCTGCCGCAACGTCCACTTTGTTAAGGCCAAATTTTTGTAACATACTCGTCGCCACGATTTTGTTGACCTGATTGTCTTCGGCAAGCAAGATCCTCACTCCACCATCCCATTGTATCTTGTCCGCCGCATGGCCTATGCTAGTTTTTGCCGTTGTGCTAGTAGCCTCTGTTTGCAACGGTTCTCTCACACCCGATTTTAGAAGGTTTAACGCAGAAAAAAGATCTGATGTTGTCACAGGTTTTGGAAAATAACTGGTGATCCCACTTTCAGCAAAGTAAGTTTCATCTTGCTTGCTGTTCATTTTAGTCATTGCCACTAATTTCATTGCAGAAAATTCAGGCGCTTGAACCAGTCTATCAGCAAGTTGTAGGCCATCCATTTTCGGCATATCCATGTCAATCAAGGCCAGATCAAAGCATTTTCCCGTTGCGCAAACAGTTTCATCACAAAGTGTGAGCGCTTGTCCTGCGGAACCTGCGCCCGTAACGCTTGCTCCCCAGTGTGCCAACTGCGCCATGATCACATTTCGCTGCTTAGCGTTATCATCAACCACTATAATATTATGCAATGACACATCGACTGGTGGTTTAACATATTCAGAAGCAGTGCTTTTGCGAAGAAGAAGATAAAAGCTAAAGCAGCTCCCTTTATTCGGTGTACTCGATACCTGCACTTCTCCATTCATGAGCTCACATAACTTTTTAACAATGGCTAAGCCTAGACCCGTACCACCGTACTTACGCGTCGTGGAAGCATCTACCTGAGAAAAGGACTGAAACAACTTCTGCTGCTGCTCTTTTGATATCCCTATCCCTGTATCACTGACAGCACAATCGAAGCGCCAAAAATTAGGTGCATGTTCAGATAAAGAAGCTTCAACAACAACTTCTCCTTGTTCTGTAAACTTAATCGCGTTGCCAACAAGATTGGTAAGAATTTGCCGTAACCGCCCAGGATCACCTATAACTAAAGACTCATTCACTTGGGTCATGTTAATCACCAACTCAATCCCTCGTTCTTGGGCTTGAATTGCGCATGATTCAATGAAATCACCAAGCATTCTTCTTAAATCAAACTCCAGCGCTTCCAGCTCGAGTTTTCCCGCATCAACTTTAGAAAAATCTAAAATGTCATTAATAAGATTGAGTAACGATGTAGCGCTGGTCATTGCAACCTGAGCTCTATGATGCTGCTCTTCTGAAAGTTCGCTATTTAAAAGCAGATTTAACATACCGAGCACACCGTTCATGGGTGTGCGTATTTCATGACTCATTGAAGCCAAAAATTCACTCTTAGCCATACTCGCCTGTTCGGCGGCTATTTTAGCTTCTTTAAGTGCTTCTCTCGACTTAACCCACTCTGTGATGTCTTGTTGAATACCCACATAGGCTTTCAGTTCCCCTTTGGCATCAAATACAGGGGATAGTTGTAAGCTATTCCAAAATGGTTCTCCGTTTCGTTTGTAGTTGAGTACTCTGGTATTGAATTTTCTGTGCTCTGAAATTGCCTGACGCATCTGAGCCGTCACATCTGAAGAGGTATCTTTGCCTTGTAAAAAACGGCAATTGGTGCCTAACACTCGCCTATCGTAACCAGTCATGTCCGTGAATGCTTTATTGACAAAAACCAACGGAGAATCTGCATGCTTAGCATCTGAAATGGAAATACCCACAGTACACGACTCTATGGCTTCAACGAGTAAATCGTTATGCTCTTTGGCTTCTTTTAGCGCGCTTTCGAACATGCGCTGTTCGGTAATATCCGTTAGGGAGCCAGCCATACGAATCGCTCTACCCATTTTGTTTTTTTGGGCAATTCCTTTAGCCCGATAGTTTCTAAACTCCCCTGTGGCGGTACGCAACCTAAACTCGATATCAAATGGCTGACCGTGTTTAAGGTGTGCGACTATCTGCTCATGAAGCCGCTGTTTGTCTTTACTATGTACATGTTTACTTAAAGTATCTACATGATTGGGGAAATTATCTTTATCATGGGCATCAAACCCCAATAGTTCTCTAAATCGAGGGGCAAAGTAAATTTCTTTTTTCTCTATATCCCAGTCCCACAGACCATCATGACTGCCTTTCACAGCGAGCTTGTATCGCGCTTCGTTTGCTTTGGCTTGTTTTTCAGATAACTCCAGCTGCTTAAAAGGGTTAAGCAAAAGCTGACGACCAAAAATAAATAAAATAATTGATGACAACGAAAGACTAATCGCGATTGCCCAAGCAATATCTTTTTTAAATGAAAATATCTTATTTTCTAA
This sequence comes from Pseudoalteromonas sp. ABE4_541, assembly GCF_056312285.1. Taxonomy (NCBI): domain Bacteria; kingdom Pseudomonadati; phylum Pseudomonadota; class Gammaproteobacteria; order Alteromonadales; family Pseudoalteromonadaceae; genus Pseudoalteromonas; species Pseudoalteromonas sp. ABE4_541. Next base: position 44,021 of record NZ_JBSVEM010000023.1, on the reverse strand, counting down.
CCAAGTGGTTTCTATTAGATATTCAAATGAAATGCCCGTAGAGCCAATTTTTTGTTTTTCAATCCTTAAATAACTACTGCTGGGGTTTCTCGAATCATAGGAAACCCAATCGCTTTTTAGTACTACCGCGTTTGCCTCATCAGCCATACTTTGCGAAAGTAACGCGTTTAAGTTTAAGTGAAACTTCGCAACCAACGCGCCTTCAGTAAAACCATTGTATTTAACGGGAACGGCTATTTTAAATTGCGTTTGTTCAAGCACAACAACACTTTCTACTTGGCCATTGATAACTTTTTGCAGCCATAACTGAGTTATATCTGCCAAGCGTTCTGTTGGCTGGTTGTTATATACCTCATCACCGAGAATATTAAAAACGGTTAAGGCTTCTTGTTTACCTAAAAATGCATAGTTTTGTAGAAAATCTGACAAGGATGCTTTGGAGCTATCGCTCCCCATAATACCTTGCACAAGAATGGGGGTCTTCGCTAAGTCACGCAGCAGTTGTTGTCTTGCTTCTAAAAACTGCAGCAAATATTGCCGGGTTAGTTGCGCCTGTGCTTTGTGGGTATTTATCTGTAACTCTACTACTGTATCGTTCGACCTCTGACCAACTAAGAACAAACTAATTAAAATGGACAACAACAAGCTCGCGAGTAAAAATGCGTAAAATGTTTTGTCAGTTGAGCGCATAAAAAAACGACTTATAAATTGGCTCATATTCAATTAAGCCCCTGTATAGGCTCAGGTAACAAGGTAACACCACCATCAGTATCATATTTGGCCATACAGAAGTCTGCAATTCCGAGCGCTTCATGGGCATCATCTTGCTGTTCTGACCAAACAGAAAAAGGCTGTCGATAAGTTTTTATTAACCCTGAAATGGGCTCTCCCAGTTGTTCTAACTCATCTCGTAACTGCGTACGAACCTTAGTAACTTCGAGGCCCAGATCAACTTTTTGTAATGCTTTAATAAGCAATTTACCCATATCATAACTATGAACGAATCCCGTCGGCGCTTGCAATGTCGCTGGTGATTCAAACGCTTTTGGGAAGAGGCTTTGCGCGCGCTCGATCACTTGTTGCGCCAATTTATTTTGCTGATAATCTCTTAATGAAAAACAGCTTTGGATAAAATGAAGAACTAGCCCCTGACCAAGTGGTTGTTTAACTGAATCGTAAAAGCCACCGCCAGTGATCCCCCAATGGCTAATAATGGGCAATTGTTGTTCTTTTGGGAAGCTCGCCATCGCATTCACAAATTGTTCCCCTTCGATAGCATTACCTACAAACATAATACAATCGGCATTTGTTTGAACAATGTCGCGGATCATAATTTTTGCAGCATTGAGTTTTGTATTCCAATTAAACCAAGTAATTGCCAAATCATTTCCTTTTCCACTAGCTTGTCGCATTGTACTCTCGTTTGAGCGGCCCCAAGGCGTACTTTCCAATAATAGATGCTTATTTTTGCAGCCCATTTTATTCGCATGCTGAGTAAGCGTGTAACCTGCTTTGGTGTCGTCAATAGATAGTCTAAAAACCCAGTTAGTACCATCAGAATAACGTGTAATTGGACCGCCAGCAGCCCATGGAACAAGCAATAAAATACCATTTTCATTGATGAAGTTACGATATTTAATGTAGGGCGGTGAGTGTAACCCACCCAACATAAGTAACGCATCCGAATCTTTTAAAAATTGCTTCATATGCAGCAGACTACGATTGCTATTGCCCCTGTGATCTTTTTCTAGCAATTTAATTTGATAACCATTAATTTCATTGCTCACCTCGGCGAGGGCTGTCAACAAGCCCATCTTCATCGCATTTGCCGATTGTGCATGGTTTGTATAATCAGAGTCGTGATAGATAAAGTACACTGGCTTATCTTGCTTTTCTTGTGCATGCAACAAGGCGCCAAACAAAATGCAAATAAGCCAAAATAGATATTTCATAAATAAATTTGAAAAACGATTAGATAGTTCTAAAAATAGCCCAAATTTATGGAAATTGAAGTAGTTATATCTTCTAATACGCTAAAAACTGGTTCTGATAGTATTCAATTTGGTCGCAATTTTCTGCCACGTTTGCTCGTGATTGATGACGCGCCCATGTCCCAAGCCTCGTGTCGTATAAAGTTCAATGTGTTCATGAAGGCCAGCTTGCTGTTTTGATAATGCGTGATAAGCAAATCTGTCTTCTTCATCATGTACAATTAAAATATCGTTATGCTTTGTTAAGTGTTGCTCTGGTAGCAGAGTGCTAAAAGTCATGCCGTGTTGTAACTCCACTCCTTTTAATACTTGTTTAAACAAACGTTGTGATAAACCCGTTGATAGTATTCTTTGCTCAAAGCCAGTATAAAAATCAAATGGTGGGGCGATTAAAATATGCGAGGACCCCGCGACCTTGTTAACGGCGGCGATACACCCCATCGAATGACTGATAGTACATACAACAGGCGCATTAATATGACGAATAACCGCATCAAGCGCTTTGACAAATAACGGTAAATTAGCCTCGCGCCCTGCGCTTTGTCCATGAGCAAAGTGATCAAACCCAACCGCCTTAAAACCAAGACTCGCCACCTTTTCCATCAATGGATAAAACTGCCCTGTGCTACCACTCCAACCATGGGTAAATAACACTACTGGCCCACTTCCAAGCTCCGTGATGTGCAGGTCGCCCTCACTCGTAGACAATTTATATTCTTGGCTACAAGATGGCTTGGCAATTTTCGCCTTATGGCGAACAGGCGTGAGCAAAAGACGTCGAGCAAACTTATTACCCACCCGTGGGGCTAATCGTGCAATGGTGCCAGACAGGAATTTAATCCCATAATACCCAGCACTTTTACGCTGATTTTTATCCGAAAAATATATTTTACTGCTCATTGCTAACTCCTTGATGACGAGTAACTAGGCTCGCTAGTGCATTTTTAAAACGGGTGTGCGAATCATCTTCAAAGCCAACCCAAATCATGTGTTGAGAACCCAAATAAAGCGAGTACAGCTCAAAGGTAAACTGTTTTGCATCCGTTTGAGGACAAAGCTCTCCCAGCTCAACCGCCTTACTCACCAGATTATTTAGATAACCCAACCAATTTTGTAACTGGGCTTTTACTTCCTCTCTAACCGCACCTGGTTGATCGTCAAACTCAACGGCAGCAGAAATAAATATGCAGGTGCACGCTTGTTCTTGATACCAGCTCTGCCAACGATCACAGGTTGCTAATAGAGCCTCTAAAGGTGACAGTTTTTGTTCTTTAACTGGTGCAATCACTGTTTCTTTAAAAATAGTTTGTGCATGTGCTAGCACCGCTAACTGCAAGTTTTCTTTTGAATTAAAGTGGGCAAATAGCCCCGATTTTGACATTCCGGTGGCGGCTGCCAATCCACCAATCGTTAAGTCATTTAAACTTGTCGCAGTCGCTATGTTTAGCGCTGTAGCCAAAACTTGCTGCTTAGTCTGTTTTCCTTTACCCATAACCCACCAAAATAGAACGAACGTTCGTTTTATCTGTTTTTTCTCTGTGCTTGGCAAGTAAATTTTGCAATAACAATGGTGGCAGGCTTCAGCAACCACATGAGAATACACACGTACATTGAACTTCTTTCGCCAAAGGTGCGTATTACTTGTACTGTTTTTTGGAGGTCGTATGTTCAATTGGTTTCAATCTGATGTGTCAAAGTTATAGTAAGAACGCATTAGATGCGTCGATCGACGGTGTCGTTGTTTTAGACGAAAACAACCATATTGTTTTCTTCAACCGAACAGAACTGGAGTTACCAAGCGAGCGAAGTGCTTGCGCCTAAAGGCATTCAACGAGTCATGATGACTAGGTAAATCGTAATCTTGAGACAGGCAAAAACCGAATCTTCGGAACTTCCATTGAGTTACCAACCACAAAAAAGCAGCGCTCTATGCGCTGCTTCACTTTGAGGATACACACACATTTCACAACTAAGTTGGATCGCCACCCATTTGGCTTTGAATATAGTTTGGTAAACCAATCAATTTAATTAAACCCAAGTGCTGTTCAAGCCAATAAATATGATCCATTTCAGTATCATCTAAAAGCTTTTCAAGCATTTCTCGAGTAACGTAATCTTTCTCTTTTTCGCACTCAGCAATGATGCTACGCAAACTCGCTGCTACAGTCATTTCTGCTGCAAGGTCGTTTTCAAGCATCTGTTTCACATTATCTCCAACATGAATTGGCGCCCTTGACGCAGTATCTGGCGTACCTTCTAAAAACAAAATACGTTCAATGATGTTCTTAGCATGGTCAAGCTCTTCATCGAATTCGTGCGCCAACTTATGGCCCAATTTACCGATGCCCCAATCTTCATACATTTTTGAATGCGCTAGATACTGATCCATCGAAGTCAGCTCCAAAGTGAGTTGCTTATTCAACAGGTCAATAATTTTTTGACTGCCTTGCATAGGTTACTCCTCAATCTGCGATTGCAGATAGTTTTCAATACCAGTGTGCTGAATCAAGAATTGCTGTGCTTCTATCCAGTCAACATACTCTTCTTCATACTCAAGAATGTCTTCCAAGATTTCACGGCTCACAAAATCTTGCTCTTGCTCACACAAGGCAATGGCAGATTTAAGCTCTGGAATTTGTTCCATTTCGAAGGCTAAATCACAATCAAGCATTTCTGCCGTGTGTTCCCCGATACGCAGCTTTTCAAGATGCTGTAAATTAGGTAACCCTTCTAAAAACAAAATTCGCTCGATTAAGTCATCGGCCTGTTTCATGTCTTTAATAGATTTTTTATAGGCCTTTTCATTGAGTTCTTCCAAGCCCCAGTTTTTGTACATTCGGGCATGGAGAAAATATTGGTTAATTGACGTCAGTTCCAACGTCAGAATACGATTTAATACATTCAGTACTTGCTTATTACCCTGCATAGGGCCCCCTTGAAAAACAAACACACGCTCAATAACCCTAGTTCAAAATAACTACAACGCAAGACTGTTCTGCACTAATAATTAATTTAATATATTCTTTTAAAATAAATAACTTATAACATAATTGAGAGTGATTCACATTGCTAATCGCAGTTGTAATTACAATGCTTTTTCGTAGTTACTTACGGCCCGTTGAACGCGCTATATTGAGCGTTCAACTTCACTTTGGTTTGGGAGAGAAGAGTAGGTTATAAATGCTTCTTAACTTCAATGTTTAGTCGCTTAGCCAAACGCACTAAATTTGCTCTGTCTAACTGTAATGAACGAGCGGCCGCTGACCAATTTAATTTATTCTCTTCAAGGGCGAGAATGATCTTTGTACGTTGGAACTCATCAACCGCTTGTTTAAGTGGCAAGTGTGTTTTCTGCTCACTTATTGTGCTCATTGGCGATAGCGCAACTGAAGAAGAGGCCTGCAACTCACAATTACTCGGTTCAATCTTGACGATATCTGCTGGCCACTGTGCTTGTTTTGCCCTTAATGCACTTCGACTAATAACATGTTCTAGCTCACGAATGTTGCCCGGCCAGTCATAATTTTTTAAAGTTTGCTCTAATTTAGAATTCAAAGTGAGTTGTTTAATACCCAACTTTTTGCGTGTTCGCTCGATAAAAAATCCAGCAAGCAGGGAAATATCATCTCGGCGCGCGCGCAATGGCGGAACTTTAACAGGATAAACACTTAAACGATGATATAAGTCGGCACGAAAGCGCCCTTGCGCAACTTCATGCTCTAAATCTCGATTTGTAGCAGCAATAACGCGAACATCTACTTGTTCGGTTTTATCTGCACCAACAGGTTGGATCTCGCCGCTTTGTAACACTCGCAGTAACTTACTTTGAATACCAAGCGGCAACTCACCTATTTCATCTAAGAAAATAGTACCGCCATCAGCCAACATGAATTTCCCTTCACGACGCTTATCAGCACCAGTGAATGCACCTTTTCGATGACCAAAAAATTCACTCTCCGCTAAGTTTTCCGGCAATGATGCACAATTTACCTGCACGAAAGCTTGCTCTGCACGAGTAGAGTATTTATGAACATTACGTGCCACAAGCTCTTTACCCGTCCCCGTTTCACCATGCACCAGCACACTAAAATCAGAACTGGCCACCAGCTCTATATCATTTTTTAATGATTGTATCTGGGCGCTTTCGCCAACCATATCAAGAGGCGCTTGATTCATCGCAGATACCAGCGCATTGCCATGCTGTGCTTGACGAAGTAGTTGCTCATTGTACAAAACACATTTTAGTTGGGTCGCGACAATATCACTGACATGCTGCAGAAATGATTGGCTATATTTGCTAAAACTTGCAGGCGTTAAACTGTCAAAAGTGAGCAGCCCCAATAACGCTTGTTGGTCATGCAACGCCATACCCATACAGGCATGCACGGGCATATCTCCCTCGGTCGCAAGTAATAAACCATCATAGGGATCAGGCAGCGCGCAATGCTCATCAAAACAAAGAGGCCCATTAGCTTGGCTGATCAACTCTAGACGCGGATGCGCGGTGAGTTCGAAGCGCCGACCAAAAGTATCTCGAGTTAGCCCCTCTAACGCGACTGGAGTGAGTGTGCCACTTTGGTTCAGTAGCAAAGCGACTGCATCTGAATTAATACATGTCTTCACAGCCCGTACTACCGCACTGTAAAACCCGTTTACAGATTGATTTAATTGCGAAGGCTGCGCTTGTGTCAGAGTAACGCTCAACGTTAACAGCTGAGATAAATCTTGTGAATTCAAGTCAAAATGACTCATATATATATTTTTGAATAAGACAATAATAGGTCAATATGACTTTATCCGCAACACAAAAAACAATAAATTGTTGATATTAAATCGTTTTTATTTTGGCATAAAGAGTGCAAATACAAGCTATCATTCATCGACAATAAGTTTTTGAACATGCCAAATACCCGCTTCATTTTGACTGTAGCAAACACCGCTTTGGTGATGCTCGCCCTCATTTTCAGTGCCAGTATCGGAGCAAGTTACCCCTTGGCCGATCACTTTAGTTTGTCGGCTCAAATCGCACTCCACATTTCAAGCATTGTAGTCGCTGCGTTATTTAAAATCAGCTATGTGGTGCGCTGCGTTTGCCAATATCAATTAGGCATGGAGGTGAAATAATGCGCCCTATCAATCTTGACGAGCCTATTGCTACCAAAGCGTCCTGGTATCAAGTTAATGAGTGGCCCATTTTCATGCTTGCCTTTAGACCGTTTTTTTTAGGTGCCGCGATTTGGGCTGTGATAAGCATCGCACTATGGTCAGGCATCTTAATGGGTAAAATTGCATGGAGCACGGCTATTCCAGCCACACTTTGGCACGCTCATGAAATGATCTTTGGTTTTTCTGGCGCAGTAGCTGTTGGTTTTTTACTCACCGCTGCGCAAACGTGGACCAATGTACCAAGCATAAATAGTTGGAAGCTTTGTTCACTTGTTGCTGTATGGGGTGTAACACGTTGCGTCTTTTTTATACATGCGGACATGTTATGGGCGGCATTCATCGGCCAAATAACATTTTGGTTCTGCGCCATCGTTTTTTTGAGCAATATGTTGCTCAAAGCCCAGTCAAAAAATAACTATATTTTTATTTTTATTTTGTGTGCGCTGAGTGTGTTCAACACTTTGTTTTTTATATTACTTTGGCAAGAAGATTTTTCTACTGCCCGTACCTTTTCTCATCTGGCAGTTTTGATGTTCATGCTCCTAATCGGTGTCGTCGGCGGTCGAGTTATTCCATTTTTTACGGCAAGAGGACTTGGTTTACAAGCCCAAATACGCACACCGCATATCGATAAACTTTTGCTCTGGGTGAGCTTGCTTGGCATATCTGGTTTTATACTTAGCCAAGTTTTCTCGCTACCACTCAATCCAGGGTACCTCATCGCATGTGCCGCATTCTTACACTTGATCCGTGCCGCACTTTGGTTTGACCCTTGTGTTGTAAAAGTACCGCTACTTTGGTCACTACAATTGGGCTACACACTCAGTGCCATAGGATTACTGCTCGTCGCGGGCAGCTTCTTTTCAACCTTAATGAGGCTTTCAGATGCGCTGCATTTGATCACTTTGGACGGAATGGGGCTGGTGATTATCTCCATGATATCGCGGGTATCTCTTGGACACACAGGCCGCCCACTTCGAGTTCATCCGTCCATGTCTATCGCATTTATCGCCGTCACACTTGGCGCATTATGCCGAGCCTTTTTACCTAGCGTAATTAATCCCCATCTCGCATGGCTGCTAAGCGCCGCGCTTTGGTGTTTGGGTTTTAGTTTGTTTGTTTATCACTATTTTCCCGTTCTAACGCAACAACGCGTTGACGGTCGTCGTGGTTAATTTTTGGAGAATATATGTTATCTCAACGCACTATCAGTTTAGTCAAAAGCACAGTTCCACTATTAAGTAATGCGGGTACAGCCGTGACTGAACACTTTTATCAACGCATGTTCACGCACAACCCAGAACTAAAAGATATTTTTAACTTGAGTAATCAGCACAGTGGTAAACAGCAGTTTGCGTTATTCAATGCACTGGCGGCATACGCCACTTATATTGATAATCCGGCGGTATTAACAGAGGCGATTACGCGTATCAATCACAAACATGTCAGTTTAAATATCCAAGCTGCGCACTACGATATTGTTGGTTATCACTTAATTGAAACCCTAAGAGAGCTTGTGCCTGAACAATTTACCCCTGACATTGAACAAGCGTGGCGCGAAGCATACGGTTTCTTAGCTGATTTATTCATCACACAAGAAGAAGGACTATATCAACAAAGTGAACAACAACTTGGAGGATGGCGAGGAACCAGAGCGTTTACCATCACTCGCATAGTTCAAGAGTCTGCAAAAGTGAAAAGTTTTTATTTAAAACCTAGCGATGGAGGCCCGATTGCTCACTACCAAGCAGGTCAGTTTATCGCATTAAGCGTAAAACCCGAGCGCAGTGACAACATCCAAATTCGCCAATATTCACTCTCTCAAGCGGCTAAAAAAGACCACTATCGGATCAGTGTTAAGCTAGACGGATTAGTCTCTGAGCACTTACATCAACTCTCTCAAGGTGACGTGCTGATGCTCTACCCGCCTGCCGGGGATTTTACCCTCAAAAACACAGACGTTGATAAAGTGTTTATTAGCGCGGGTGTGGGCATAACTCCCATGATGGCCATGTTAGAGCAGGTATTTGAATATGAGCACGCAGGAAAACTCAGCTTTATCCATGCCTGTGTTAGTGAGGCAGAACACAGCTTTAAGCAAGATATTCAACACAAAAAACAGCAACATGATCGGTTAAGCACTGAAATCTGGTATGAACAAAGTGACAGTGGCGACCAAACTGGGCGAATTTTGTTAACGCAAAGCCATATACCGTTACCACTGGAGCAGGGCGAATTTTATCTGTGTGGCCCAACGCCATTTATGGCGAATATAAAACAACAGCTACTTAAAATGGGTGTAGAAGAAGAACGTATTTTGTACGAAGTATTTGGCCCACACGAAGCATTATGATGGGCTAATTGAGAAAGCCCCAATTGGGGCTTTCTTAACTAACCACCACATCAGCTACTGAGGTTAACTTGGGCGTGCTGACTTTGCTTTTATGAGCGTTTTTGCTAATTGCCAAAAGTTAATCGGTATAATCACAAATAATGCCATACCACGATTAAAGTCGGGGTTCACCTTACAATAATATTGTATTTCAGGTTTGTTACTGGCTTTTAATTCCATCACTTCTTGTTCTGTATAGTTGGTTTTTCTATCCACAGAGACTAAACAGCGTAGCGCGTTTGCCTCGCTTATTTGCCCATTGTGGTTGAAATGCTCAAACAGCACTTTTGGTGCTGTCAAAGAGAAATGCGGCCAAATAATTCCCGTTTTTTTTGCGATAGCACGATACATTGCGGGGCTTAACATTGTGTCGGCATAGAAGTACCGACGCCATGGCCTCTTTAGCCAAGATGAAACGCTCTCTTGGATTGAAAAAGAAAATGTATTGCCACCTTGGCGATGCTCCGGCAAAAATGCGGCGGAAGCCCGTATAATGGTCAGGTTTTTATCATCCGTAAACGTCAACAAGCAATAACCCACCAATTTTTCCGCCTGATAATACAATCGGATCTTTCGCTCAAAAGGTGCTGGGCAATCAAAATATTTAGCTAAATAGGCTTGTGGAACAACATTTGAAAAACTCTTTTCAATTATGCCACTAATTGCATTTCTTTGGGATTCAGATAACCAATGTTTAGTTTGGACAAGGTCTTGGGTTTTCAGTGTCATATCGATTGCTTTGTTCTTATATCATTTCCCTTATAGTCAGATTATTTTACTGCATTAAACTCGCTTAAAGAACCATTTACTTACAAGACAATGACGCCAGAAAATAGCTGCTGTTACGCTGTTACAAACTCAGTTGAAATAGTGCTTATTCTTAGATAAAACTCGTCAGATTTTGCTGTATTACCGTAATGGTGAGACGGACTCTAGTGGTAACTTAATCACAAATTCACTGCCCTTACCTAATTCACTTTTACAGGTAATTTCGCCATTGAGTTTTTGCGTCACGATATTAAACACAATGTGCATCCCAAGGCCCGTGCCACCGGCATTTCGTTTAGTTGTATAAAAGGGTTCAAATACTTTATTGAGGGTTTCCTCACTCATTCCATCGCCGTTATCACTAAAGTGCCATTGTACAATGTTATCTTCAACACCAAGAGCAATGTTAATTTGCCCCGCTTTTTGGCCATTACTAAATCCATGCTTAACCGCATTTTCAATTAAGTTTGTCAAAATCTGTGCAATGGCCCCGGGGTATGTGTTAACTGGCACGCTTTCTGGAAAGTGGGTCTGTACATCAATATTTGTGTGCTTCCATTTTGGATGCAAACTTGTTAGCACATCTGACATATACGCCGATAAATTGATGCTTCCCATCTCTTCAACCGATTGGTCAACAGCAACCTGTTTAAAGTTTTTAACCAGTTGCGCAGCACGTTCAAGGCTAGATTCTTGCAGCTTTACGCTTTCTTTGATGGTATGAATAAATGAGGTGAGCTGAGGTTTGGTGAGCTTGCCATCATTTAATAGCTGTTCGCACTGCTCAATTTGCTTTGCCGCATGCGAGCTAGCGGTAATACTTATTCCCAATGGAGTGTTGATTTCATGAGCAACGCCCGATACCAATCGCCCAAGCCCCGCCATCTTCTCCTGTTGGATGAGCTGCTCTTGCGTTTGCTTGAGGTGCTCATGTGTTTGTTTTAACTCTTGATAAGTACTCGCCAATTTAGTCACTGAGTCAGCGTTTGCCAGAGCAATGGCGGTATAGTTCGCAATCGTTCGCAGCATTTGCACATCATTTACGGAAAACGCATTTTCACTAAAACTTTGCACGGTAATACAGCCAATCACTTGATTATCAATCGCTAAAGGTAAGTAGATGATTGACTGAGTATTGCCGCCACTCACTGGCGGTTCTATCTGCCCAATGTAAGATCTCAGCTCTTCCAGGTTGTTGGTGACCAATTCTTTATTGTGCACAACACACCAAACTGCGGGCCTGCGCTTGTCATCAAGAGAATATTCGAAAGACGGGAGTTTTTGACCATTTTCAATTGCGAGCTTACACACTATTTTTCGCTCTGTCTGGTCAATTATCCCAACCACAAAAACTTGTGCATTCATCAGTTCATTGACATGTTTATAGACTCGCTCTAACACGCTCTCTAGCTGTAATGTTGATGTGATCTCTTGCCCTATGGTGCCCAACATAGAGATGTTCGCCGTTCTAGATTGCACCAAATTATCTAATGCAATTTTTTGCGCTTGTAGTCCTCTCACGCGCCACAAGTAAAGTACATAAACAATAAAGGTAATGGCGAACAACAACACGACCTTAAACCAATGCGTTTCATACCAAGTTGGCAACTGAGTTACTTTAAGCGATATTTGCTTGTCACTCCAAACGCCCTGTCGATTTGTACCCTTTATTCTAAGCAAGTAATTCCCTGGACTAAAACGGGTATAGGTAACACGGCGGCGACTCGCATCAGTTGATATCCAAGCATCATCAAACCCTTCCAGCATATAAGCATATGAGTTACTACTTGGGTGGGTGAAATCAAGCGCCGATAATTCAAATGAAAAGCTTTTAGTCTCGGCTGGCAATATGAGGTGCTCTGGTACAGGGGTGCTTTTGTTATTGAGCTCCAATTCACTCAACACTACAGGCGGGTTGTATTGCCAGGACTGCCACAATAACGGGCGAACCATAAAAATGCCTTTGGTGCCACCAAACAGCAATGTACCATCACGAAGCTTTGTATAGGATCCGGTCCACATAGCACCGATATCCCAGTCATCCTCGTTGTCTAAACCTAGCCAAGTCTTGTTTTTCGGGTCAATCCAGCCATAACCATTCCATATTCGACCCAACTCGTCTTCTAATAAATTTCCAGCTGTACCAATGGGCCTATTGACAAGTTTATCTAATGACTCAAATACCGCCCTGCTACCATCAAAACTGATCAGCCTATCAAGACCATGACGCGTTGCCAGCAATAATCGCCCTTGGCTATCCACCAACAAGCTACTGATATAATTATCGGATAAAGACTCTGTAGTACCTGCCTTTTCGCTAATCTCAGTCACTTTGTTATCATCTAGCGACACAACAAGTAACCCATTTCTAGCGCCAACCCACAATTGCTGTTGTGCGGTGTAAGCAAAGCTTATTACTGACCTTCCAATTAGCTGCTCACCATTTTGAAGTCGCGTTACAGATTGCAAGGTGCGAGTGTTGAGATCCATCATCACAACTCCTTCACCCGTTCCTATCCAAAGCCTGTCATTGGCTGTCTCTTTTAAAGCGACAATTTGAATACTTGGTAATCCGTCTTTTTTCCCATAGTGATAGAAACGTTGCTCAACTGGGTCAAACCGGTAAAGTCCATCATTTGAAGTACCAACCCATATACTCCCATCGGCGGTTTGGGCCATAACACGGACAAAGCCCGTGCCAAGAGCCCCCACTTTATTGGGATCAGGCCTAAAGCCACTCACAACGCCCATTTTCGGGTCAATAATGTCAATACCGGTTTGCGCATTACCGACCCATATTTGCCCATTGTCGAGTTCCAGAAAGCTACGAACATCTTCATGACTTAACGAGTGAGGGTCGTTCAAGCGTTTTACAAAAGTGCGTAAAGCCCCATTGTTTGGATTGTGACGGTTAAGCCCAGCTCCCCACGTTCCAACCCAAACAATACCTGAGTCATCAACCATGATAGTGCCTATGGTATCAATATTGATACTAGCGCTATTCAAAGGGTCGTGATTTATGTGTCTTTTTACGCTCCCAGTTGCAGCGCTAACCACGTTGATCCCACCGCCGGACGTACCTAGCCAAATTTCGTCTGCATTTGGTTGTGCAATACTATTTACCCAATGATGACTTAGTGTACTGGCATCATCGGGGATATGCTTTATGTGAATAATTTCATTAGAATCTGTGTTAATAAACGCGGCACCATGATCTGTGGTCCCAACCCAAATATCTTGATTTTCAGCTTGAAAAAGTCGGTACGCATTCTGGCCATTAAAGGCTGAGATAGTCTTACCATGCAGGGAGCCATCTAAGCGTGTTAAATCTTGCGGTAAGGTTATTTGGCATAATCCTGTTTTACTTCCAAGCCACAATGTCTGTTGCTGTGTTAGTAGTACAGAGCGCATACGTTGTGATTGCAATGGCACATCGCAACCGCTCACTTTGTTGATTTGAGTCACCTTTCCCGACAAGGTATCAACGTGGTTTAAGCCTTTATCAGTAGCCACATAAATATTGCCTTTGTGATCGCCTGTCAGCGCACGAATCGTATTGTTAGACAAACTATACTCGTCGTCTGGAGAGTGTTGAATATGGCTAAATTGATCCGTCTTGGGATCATAAATAGAGATACCGTCTGAGTATGTGCCGACCCAAATTCGACCATCTTTTGCGGCCCACAATGAGCGTACAAAATTGCCACCTAATGACGTTGGGCTATTTAGCTTCTCTTCATACAAAACAAATCGATAACCATCATAGCGAACAAGACCAAATTGGGTTCCTAACCAAATAAACCCTTGTTTATCTTGTACCATGGCGGTAACCACCCCTTTAGGGATGGTTTTTTCGTCTCCTACGGTTTGAAAAATCAGCTCACCGAGATCAAACAGGCTTTGATTAAGACGTGCAGGTTGCTGCGCATAACTCGCCAAAGATAAAAGACACAAACACAGTATTAACAGCTGGCGAATTTGAAAAAAGCAGCTCACGTTTTTACTTCACCCCAATTCATTCACACTAAGAAGCACTAACGAAACAAAAGTTAATCTCATTGGGTAAAGCTAGAATAGGATTGTCATTTTTACCAATCGACATGTCTTCGTCATAAGCATACAAGCTCGCACGTCGTATACCGACCCACAGACACAATGTTGATGGAAAGTGTTGATAGAAGAGGAAAAGGCAGCTTCTCAAAAAGGCTGCCTAAAATGACTTGAGATTATTTTTCAATCTTTGCTTCAGTTGGTAATTCACAGAACATCCAGCTTCCACAGCCAAACATCCCCGGCTTACTGATATAACCACCCGCGACTTGCGGTGTCATGTCCTGAGGTAAGTTTTGAGCATTTTGTGACAAGTTCTTCATTTTCTTTTTATTTAGCTTCACCTTCATTTTCATTTCCTTTTTACGAATAAAGTAATCCTAGCAGTGCTAGAACATGGGCCAGAATATGCTTATCTAACTTAAGCGTCAAGTTGTTAAAAATACGAGTTGACACAAACAATTAGGGCCAGAATATAACAAAATAGATATGAATGATTTTATGTATTTGTGATAGTGTTCTTAATTGTAAAGTTTTGGAGATGAGGACAGTATGAAGCACTTTGATGAGCTAAGTAACGTGAAAAAAATATTGGTCGTATGCATGGGTAACATTTGCCGCTCGCCCACAGGTGAAGCTGTGCTTAAAAAGAAGTTAACCGATAAAAAACTCAATATTGAAGTTGAGTCGGCCGGTACCATAGCTTATCACCAAGGAAACCCGCCAGATAGACGAAGTGTACAAGCGGGCACTGCCCGAGGTTATGATTTTTCAAAGATGCAAGCACGCCAAGTCAAAACTTCTGACTTTGAGGAGTTTGACCTGATTTTGGCTGCGGATAACGCCAATATGGCGGATTTAATGGCCATTTGCCCGAAACAATATCAACATAAAATTAGGCTATTTTTAAGTTTTGGCACGGATAATTATGCTGAGATCCCTGACCCTTATTACGGCGAGGGCGATGGTTTCGAACTCGTGCTCAACCTCATTGAAAACGCCAGTAATGAGATTGTTTCAAGACTACAAAAACACATTGTAAAATGAAGTAAATTTCGCTCGCCATAATTGGGGCCTTATGATAAAAGTAGCGCCCCACTATTTTGAGCGCACGCCGTTGTCCACATCAGAAAATTTATTTGAACAGATCGCCCTTGATTTGCAGTTTCATGGTGTCAGTACTCAGCAATTCAATGAACAAGAGCCCACATTACTCGCACTTGTTAAGAGGCTAAACTTATTATCGCAAAACGATTTCCATAAAGCTGGAATAGGCCGAAATGAAGATTATATTAAAGCGGACAACGTACGCCGAGACAAAATTCACTGGCTCGACATAAGCGATCCACATGAATCGCTCTTTTTGTCTTACATGCAAGATCTAAAAACCTACTTAAACCGGCGTTTGTTTATGGGCTTATTTAGCTATGAGTGCCACTTTGCTCATTACGAACAGGGTGCATTTTACAAAAAGCATGTAGACGCCTTTAAAGGTGAAGCAAACCGCATACTATCAACCGTGTTGTATCTTAACCCAGATTGGCAGCAAGGTGATGGTGGTGAACTGGTGATATACGACCCAGATAACACTGTTCAGATTCTAAACGTTGTGACGCCAAGTTTTGGCACCTTGGTGACGTTCTTAAGTGAAGATTTTCCGCATGAAGTATTACCGGCACAAAAAGCACGTTACTCTATCGCAGGTTGGTTTAGAGTAAATGCCAGTATTGCAGGGCAAATCGATCCGCCTCGGTAAGTTTTACACTTTTTTACTTCTGATTATCTAACGCATTGTCTAGTATGCAACTTTACCGCAAGCACATGGAACGAGAAATGAGAAACGTATTAGTGGCAAGTGTCATGCTGGCCATGTTGAATGGATGCATATTTGTCCCCAAAGAAGTGAACTACTTCGACGAGAAATGCCAAGTATTCTCGAAAAAGGCGGTGCTAGACACAGAGACAGCTGTGCGTATTGCCGACTGTCGCGACGCTTCTTGCGGTTTTGCACTCGCTGGGGCTGGTTTAGTCAGTGCTGCAAGCCTTGTCGTATCAGGTAGCATTGTCGTTGTTAAGAATGCTGTTTATTGGCAAGAATTAAAAGGTAACTGTAAAACGCTAGATACCGACAGTTCAAACCGCGTCCATCACGAAGAAACGAACGCCAGCGAGGGTAACACTGAAACACAGAGTGATATCCAAGAAATTGAACGGTACTAACAAAGACAAAAGCTAAAGTGGACATACTAATTAGCGGCCAGTTTGCCAAAAGGAATAAATACCTTCACCACTAAACCTGATTGTCCACCTTTTTGAGCCGCGCTATGTAGACTTAAATAGCCATGATGCGCTTCAACAATTTCTCTACATAAAGCCAAACCTAGGCCGCTACCCGATGCTTTGGTTGAATAAAATGGCACAAGCGCATTGGCCATCACCTGTTCACTCATGCCCATCCCTTCATCTTCAACACTCAGCATCACGCCATTCGCTGCCTGCTCTATACGCAGCTTCACTTTATCTGCGTCAGATCCCGATTCATGGGCATTTTTGAGTAAATTGATCAACAGCTGTTGCAACTGCATATTATCCGCGTAACAAGGCTGCGATGGTAAATCTATGTGTGTTTCAAACTGCCATTGTTGGGATAATTCATCGTTTAGCTTATGCCAATCTACTTCCTCAAGCTTAGGCTGGGGAAGCTTGGCAAATTTACCATACCCTTGCACAAATTCAGTTAAATGCTTAATGCGCTCTTCAATCGTTGAAAACACTCTTTGCAGTCTTGGCTCATCTAAATTTTGCGTTAAAATTTTGCCACTGTGCAACATCGACGACATTGGCCCTAAAGAGTTGTTTAATTCGTGGCTAATAATACGGATCACTTTTTTCCATACAGCCACTTCTTGCCTGTTAAGTTCTCGCGTTAACTGCTTGAATATGTAAAGTTTATGCTGTTGATTGTTTAATAAAAACTGTCCATTTGCCAAGTGCCATGTTTGTACTTCTTCTTGCTCACTCAACAGGTTGAATAAGCCATCCTGATCGGCCTCAATGGCATGGTTCAGTTCTGTAGGAGCATAAGCTAACGCCTGTGTTAGATGCATCCCCTCTAATCGGCTACCCTGTGCTAGCAAGTTTTGTGCACTCAAGTTACAAAACACAACCACATCGTTACTATTGACTAATAATAACGCCTGCGGAGCGCTTTCTAACACTTTATCTAGCATTAATTCTCGTTGATAGATCCACTGTTTTTCTTGTCTGAGCTTTTCAGCCGTATGATTATAAAGTTCACATAACTGCCCGAGCTGGTCATTTCCTATGTAAGCCAACTTATTTGAGAACTCACCATCTTTGAAGTTTTGGAGGCCTAGCTCTAACGCATCAAGTCCTTGCTTGATACCCGAACAAACAAACGAAGTAACAAGTATGGCCAATATGACGCCAATAAAAGTGACGAGTGCCCCTTGTGCCCAAGATACTTCTAAATAAACGAGTAGTGGCAGCAAACAAACTGTTAAAATAAATACCACACTCAGCTTAACCCGAGTGACAATGGGGATTGAATTGAACATGTTTTGCATCATTAATAGTCAATCTCAAACTTTTGCAAGCGTCGGTACAGTGCTTGACGCGTCATGCCAAATTGCCTAGCCACTTTTGCGATCACACCTTGATGTGCATGCATGGCCTGCTCTATTTGCTCTTTACTCGGCTCTTGTTTGGCCGTATTTGCAAGCTGTGAAGTTGTTGGAGTTTGCACAGTCAAGGCAAAGTCTTGTGCGTTTAATTCCCCATCGGGCTTGAGTACTGCTGCTCGTTTACACGCATTCTCAAGCTCTCGCACGTTACCAGGCCAAGCGTGGCTGAGTAATGCCTGCTCTGCGCATAAAGACCAAGAACGGTTTGGCAAAAAGTGTTTCACTAACGGTAAAATATCATCGCTGCGCTCACACAGCGGTGGTAGCTTAAGCTCTATCACATTTAGCCGATAGTAAAGGTCTTCCCTAAATCGCCCTGTTTGAATATCCTGAAGTAAATCTGCGTTGGTTGCAGATATCACACGTACGTTCACTTTTTGAGTCTGCACTGAACCTAAGCGTTCAAATTCACCAGTTTGTAACACCCGCAGCATTTTCATTTGCCCCGACATGGGAAGGTTACCTATTTCGTCCAAAAACAAGGTACCGCCATCCGCCGCTTCAAAACGCCCTATTCTTTGCTTATTAGCCCCTGTATAAGCGCCTGCTTCAGCGCCAAATAGCTCTGCCTCAATCAGCTCTTGTGGCAAAGCCCCCGCATTAACTTTGATAAAAGCTTGCTTACTGAGCATCGAATTAGCTTGTATTATCTCAGCGATACGCTCTTTACCACTGCCATTAGGCCCCGTGATCAACACAGACACATCTGACTTTGCCAACTGTAATGCCATGTCGACGATGCGTTCCATAGCGGTACTGGCATATACAAGACCAGCCAAGTTTGCTTTTGTTTTAGGTGCATTTCGTTCTTGCTGTTGGCGTTCATATACAGAGTTATCGGCTTTTGCTTTGCCAAGCTCAATCAAATTACTGATACTGGTTAACAGTTTCTGGTCATCCCACGGTTTACCGATATAATCCACAGCACCGGCTTTGACCAACTCAATTGCTGTTTCTAGCTCCGTCCAAGCTGTAATCAATATAATGGGTAGGTTTGGATTAATATCCCTGAGCCGATAAAAAAGAACTTTGCCTTCTTCACCTGATGTGGTGTCTTTTGAAAAGTTCATATCTTGTAAAACAAGGGCAATCCGCTGATATTGCACAACTTGTTCTGCTTCAAAAGGCGTACTAGCAGTCACAACCTCATAACCATGTATCTCAAGTAAAAGTGACAAGGCGTCTAGTACTGATGGGTTATCATCAACGATGAGTATTTTATCCATATTATTTTATTTACTTCACTGTGTTACACCCAGTGGAGTGTAACACAGCTCTAGTTTGATTCGTTAGATAGTACGTGTGGCAATACTCGGTGAAATATTTGCCGCTTTTCTTGCAGGCTCAATGACCGCTAAAATACTCATTAAGAACACACACAATCCTGTAGCAACAATATAGACATAGGGAAGTTGAGCGAGATCATAATGCAGCATTAGCTGCTGTCCCAAAGCGATGGCGCATATTCCACCAATGGTGATCCCAGCAGAACATACAAATGCATTTTCAACAACAAAGTATTTGATAATGTCTGACTTTTTCGCTCCCAGCGCACGGCGTGTGCCAATTTGTTTAGTTCGCTTGCTAATATTGAATAAGGTCATCCCGAAAATACCCAATGCGGTGATTAAAACCAACACAGTGATCATTACCATTAACATACGCATAGTAAGCTTATCTTCCGCAACATATCTCGCTTTAACATCGTCAAGACCTTTCACATTATAGATAACGCGTTTTCCATTTAAAGCATACAAACGCTGCTCTACCTGAGACATTACTTGCGCTCTTTGACCCGGCTCGGTTCTTACCACAAAGCGTGTTAATTTATTCGCTTTAACAAATGGCGTTATGACTGAACGATCCTTGCGGTTATCTTTCAACCAAGGCCCTTTCATCATGCTTGTTATACCTATAATTTTCGCAGGGCTTTCTCTTCGGTAAATACTCTTTCCAAGTGCATCTCCATCGGGGAACAATTCATCAGCCATTGCTTTAGTAACAATCACAACGGTCGGCAATTGCTCGTAGTTATCAGTCACAATCACTTCTGACTCTGTAAAATTCCTTCCTTCGATAATGTCCACATCTAGCGTGTTTAGCAGATGCTCATCACCCCTAAATATTGACGCATTCGCACTTTTGCCTTGCTCAGAACCCGGCACGAGGCTAAAAGAACTCGCAGATCCCGATCCCGATAAAGGAACCGCATTAACCATTGCCGCATCAATAACACCCGGCATACTACGAATATTCGCTTCATCTAGTTCAGCTTGCTGACTTTCATTAACATCACTTGCAAACGACATGATTTGGAAAGTGAATATATCTTGTTCTGGATAGCCTGTTTCTTGGTTTAGATAGTTAATTTTATCATTCACAATATAAACGGAATTGCTCACTACCGCTGTGGTAATTGCTATTTGTAGCAGCAGCAATATGGCGCCCACTTTTGAGCGACACAAAGCACTAAATATAGGTTTTAATTCAGACATGTTTAGCTCCTTATTGACTCTTTAGATAAATGGCAGGCGTGGTTTTACATACAAGCCATGCAGGATAAAGCCCAGCACAAATACAGGCCAATATTGCAATAGCTGGTGCGCAAATAAGCATCGTCATATCCATATTGGCTAGCCCATCGTAGTAGCTGTAACTTGCACGAACCCCCCATAAACAAAGCTGCGCGATGACTATACCTAGCACACCACCAAGCACTCCAAGTAAAGAAACTTCAACAAGATGCTGATAGAAGACTTGTGTTTTTGACGCACCGAGCGCTCTTCGTACACCCACCTCTGGCGCTCGACGCAGGAATTTAGCCAGTAACAAACTTAAAATGTTGGCAACACACACCGCTAAAAACATAAAGCTCAGAGTGACCATGATTTTGTTATCATGCTTTACAACACCTCGGTACTCCATTAATTCAAGTACGTTGAATAAATTGTACTCGAGCTTTTCACGATTAAATCGACCAAGCGACTGCTGTTGTGCCATGTAATTATCGAGATATTGACCAAACTCAGTTATTTCTTGTTCATTTTCTAATTGGATCCAAAATTGTAACCACACAGACTCCGAACCCATCAGCTCTTTGTAAGTGTTATCCGACTCTTGTTTCCATCCATTGGTATTGCCCCATGTATAAATTTCATAAGCAGGGCCCATTGTGATCGGCATAAAAATACCCTCGGGATCTCGAAATGCGCCATTATTCGTGTCGTAATATTTAACTGTGGTGTTCCAGTTAGCAACTACACCCGCTACTTGCACTTGGATATCATCAAGGTAAAAGTGCTGACCAACAGAATTGGCCCCTTTAAACAACTTGTCATTAACGCTTTTAGAAATCACCACCGCCGCTACGGCATCATCTTCTTGGCGCTGGGACCAAGCCCCTCCGTATATAAATTTAAGATCAAATAGCTGAAACATGTCTCTAGAGGTTAAGCGTACTGTCTCTACAAATGGTTTTAGATCAGGCGAGTCTAAATGAACAGAGAACCCTGATTTGTACATAGCGGCGCGCTCATATGGCAAATTCGCATTGAGCAAGTGCATTGCATCTTGGTAAGTTAGCTGAAACGGCTTGTTATCTTTTGACCACCAAGTTTGCCCTTCATCCATTGTTTGTAATTGCACATGGTGCAACACACTACTTTTGTGCGGAATAGGGTCTTTTGACATCATGTGATAAATCGACAGACTGGTCATGGTGATACCAATACCTATCGCTATAGCAAGCACCATAAGCGCGCTAACCATGGGCGTACGCTTGAAACTGCGCCAACTTAAGTCTAAATAGTGAAAAAACATAATTATGCCCCCACCACTGCCGCTGGATTACCTTGATATAAGGTAAAGTCTGCTAGTTGACCATCCACCACTTGGATGTTTCGAGGTGCACGGCGAGCCAGCTCTGGGTCGTGCGTAACCATTACAATCGTCGCGCCTTCTCTATTTATTTGTTCCAGTAGCTCCATCACTTGGCGCGCCATTAAGCTATCCAAGTTACCCGTTGGTTCATCGGCAAGTAAAAATCTTGGCTCCCCTGCAAGCGCGCGGGCTATTGCCACTCGCTGCTGCTGACCGCCAGAAAGCTGTTGAGGTAAGTGCTTTGCTCGGCTTGCCAAGCCTACTTGCTCTAAACGTTCTTCTACTCTGCGTTTACGTTCTGCGGCCTTAATGCCTCGATAGCGCAAAGGCACTTCAATATTTTCAAATAAATTCAAATCTGGGATTAAATTAAAACCCTGAAATATAAAACCGATTTTTTGGTTTCTCAGTTCAGCTCTTTGATTGTCATTCAGTTTACCTACATCAACGCCATCCAAAATGTATTGACCCGATGTAAACGACTCCAGCATGCCGGCAATATTCAAAAAGGTGGTTTTACCTGAACCAGAAGGCCCTGTGACGGCAATAAACTCTCCTTCGTCAACTTGTAGTTGAAAGTCACGTAGCGCATGTGTTTGTACCATATCCGTCTGATAAACTTTATTGATGTTGTTCATTGTTAGCATAATAATCTTCCTACTCTTAATCCTGTTTATTGTTTGATTCTTAACGCAAAGCAACCTGCTCTGCTTGCTTAAATTCTTGATAGTTTGAAATGACAATCTGGTCGCCTGCCTGTAACCCGCTCAATACTTCAACAGCGTTGATACTGAAAGAGCCTGTTGATATCTCAGTTCTTTTTACTACAGAACCGTCAACTTTGTAGGCGATACCACCACCTGATTGCATAAATGGACCACGCTTAACCATCAGCACATTTTGTTTGTTTTCTAATAAAATTCTTGCCGATAAACGCTGATTTTGGCGAATGCCCGTAAGGCCTGTTTGATCAAACCGCACTCGCGTGGTGACTTCTCGTTGATTAACTTCTGGTGAAATAGAAGACAACTCCCCCATCACTTCTTGGTTACCTATTTTTAGTGCGACTTGCATACCTAAGCCAAGTTCGTTCGCGTAGCTTTCTGGCACTTGTATTTGCGCTTCAAAAGCACTGAGGTCAACGAGAGTCATCAGCGCCTGATTCTGCGCAACTAGGGCTTGGGGTTGCACCAATAAATTACCTACAATGCCTGAAACACTGGCTTTAATATGTAAGTTATTCACTTTTCTTTTTATTTCATCAACAACCAATTGCTGACGTTCAACAGTACTTTTCACTGATTTCAGTTCAAATTCCAGCGTATCTTTAGCCAGTGCAACTTCTTGTTGGGCATGTTTATATTCCAGCTCTGCTTTGGCCAAGTCATCTACTGCTTTTTCTAAATCTATTTGGCTAATCAAACTCTTTTGAATGGAAAGCTGTGCACGGCGATTTTCTCTTTGTGCTGCGTTAAGTTCGACTTGCGCCATATCAAGTGACTTACTCAAACTAAGCGTTTGACGACGAGCCTCAAGTTCCCTGCGCGCTAACTCATCCGAAAGTCTTTGTAGCTCTGAGTTCTGTTGTTTTAATTCATTTTGCAATTCTGGGCTGATTACTTTGGCAACATTCTGCCCTAGCTCAACGCGATCACCTGCTTTAACGAGTAACGTGACTACGCCTTGTTCTGGGCTATATACTTGTGGCGCATTCGCAGCGACAATTCTCCCAGTAGCCGCAACGTCCCTAACTAAATCACCTTGAACTACAGTGGCCATCTTCAATCCATCTTTTGCAATGGAAAAACTAGATTCTGCGCCCGATATAAGGGCATTGGCAGACATGGTTCCGCCAATAACGACAAACGCTCCAATTAATAATGGTTTGGCAAATGAACGCTTGGTAGTGACTATCTTGTCTTGACCGCTGGTATCTTTAATCATGAGAGTTCCTTATTGAGATGCCGCATTTTCAAGTACTTTAATAAGCCCGGCTGCGCACAAAACGATACCTGGAGATAGAAAGAACAGTGAATATAGCAACATAATTAAATCCAAATTAATCTTGATGCTTTTTACTATCCCAATTACGTGCCAAAATTTAATTACATAAAAAACAACAACTTAAAATTTCACACTCTAGAAGCAAGTGTCCGCGGACACTTAAAGTGTCTGCTTCGGACACTTTTAACATCACAAAATGAATAAGTGCGATTGCGGGTTGGTATCAACGCTTTGCTTCCAAATGGACATTTGCTAAAGTGCTTCTCTTAATAAAAATAACGTTAGTACTCTTATGAAAATAAAAAGCTTTTTACTCCTCATCTGTTCGTTCATTGGTAATGCTGCAATGGCGCTGCCTGATCAAGTTATCTTATTTCGTCATGCTGAAAAGCAAGCTGGCAGCAATCCAGATTTAACAGCACAAGGTCAAAAACGCGCTGAACATTTAGTGACTATGCTGAGTAAGCCTTCAATCAAGCACCTTTTTAGCACTGACTACAAAAGAACACAGCAAACCATTGCGCCGCTTTCTAAACGCCTAAGTTTACCGGTTCAAAGTTATGACCCTCGCAAACTGCCCGATTTTGCGAAACAGCTAACCGGCTTATCCGGCACAGTTGTTGTAGCCGGGCATAGCAATACAACTCCTATGCTAGTAGAGCTTTTAAGTGGTCAGAAAGTAACGATTGATGAATCGCAATTCGATAAGGTATTTGTGTTGGATTTTGGTTCTAACAAAGAGACCACATTGACTACATTAAGCTCAAATAGTCAAAACTAAGAACTGCCTTTTATAAAGGAAAGCTGAGCAGTATTTTCATACTGCTCAGCACTTCGCTTTATCATGGCGGGATTAAAAGCTTTACATCAAAAAAACGGTTTAAAATAACAGAAAACAAACCTGGATTATTGCCATTTAATAAACAATGCAAAAACAGCAGCTCTTAAAAAACATGCTTTTTACGCAATCTGATTTAGCACGTTAACATAGCTCGAATGACTTTCGCAGCTTGATCAAGACTGACCAATCGTTCAATTGCTTCAGCGCGTCCTATCCCTTTGATCGCCTCGTAGTCTTCTAAGAACAATACTTTGTCATACTTGCCGCTATTACTGTTTTTAATATAAACCAATACATAACAACGAATAGAAATCTTATCCAAGGTGCAAAGCATATCAATATCACAAGCATCCATTTTGGGCTTTACTAACGTGCCCAAATGTTCAGTGAAACTATGCTTGATATAAAGTGCATCAGATTTAGAGCGATATTTGGTGACGTTACTTACCCCAAACTCTTTAACCAACTGCATATGTATATCATTATCTAGTTGCACAGTTTCCTTGTTATCAAGAAAACGATGCCAAAGCTGACTAAACGGCGGTTTTTTTTCCTCACACTCAACCGTGTGAAATAGCGAAAACCAACTTTTTACCATTCGACTCTCCATCCACATCTGCATCTTTTTAATCCTCCTTGATAAATAAAGTTACCGAATCAAATAAACTAAAACGGTCCTGTCTAGCTAGTAACATCAAAATAACGAAGTTTGTTCTACTAACTGTCAATATCACATGTTTAAATATTAATATGTTAATAAACAGGATAAAAAGTTAACGAACAAAACCTTTTAACTTTCCCATTACATAACAACAACTTAGGCAATAAAACCAGCATATGAGAAACTGACAAATAATCCTGTAAATTAGGATTAAAGAGCAATAATCACAGCAAAACGCGCGCTTTACTGATAATAAACAGGCTCAAAAACCCAATAAAGGGACTTTTGTAACTTTTTTGTCTTATCTTTGAATCGACTTCTCATCTTAAGCATTAACGGACTTTGTTCAGTACTTGCTATGGCTATTGCTTGTTCGAACAGCGCCAATCTCGTTTTATTGGTGCGTATATAGCCTAGTTAAGTTCATCATCGACCCAAAATTTGGTTCCTTTTAGTACTGCTTGAAGCGCCAAACCCGTTTCTGTTAGAGAGTACACAGTTACATCGTCCACAACCGCCTCTGCTGCTACCGCACCACCTTGATGCTTGTGCTTTGCAGCTGCGTCAGCATTTCCACCAAAAGCCCAACCGTGTGCAATGAATCGCGCTAAGGCATCTTGTGTGTGAAACACCATTACAACACTAAAGTCTTTTGCGCCAATACCCAATCCTAAGCCCGCTTCGGCCATATTCATGTAGGTTCGAGTACCAGTCTGGCGGTTAACTGCAACACCATACCCACCGCCAAAGCTCGCAAAAATCACATTCACATTTGCGTTATCAAATACGGCGTAGCCAGCAGAACTCGCTATTTGCTGTTTTACATCAGGTTTGTTGGTATACAACTTACCTAAAACATCTGCTCGCATATCTTCAACCGCCGCTCTTTTTTGGGCGACCGACTCACCACTGGTACCTGCACAACCTCCAAGCAAAACCATCACGGTCACAACTATACCCACTGCGCACTTTTTCATTGTTTTCTCCATTTAAAGGATCATCTATATGAGTTGTAGTTTAAACTGGCTCGACTGGCTAATGCCTGAATGAATTTGTATGGAAATTGTAAAAACGCGTAAAAAAGGCCGCTTGCGCGGCCAACATCATGGGTAATCATGAAGGGATAAGTGTGAAAACAAGTTTAGTGTACATAGTGAATTAATAAATTAAAACCACATTATTACGCATTAACAACTCGAAAAAACCGAATTATTACCTAAGCCTTTTAACTTTTTTCACATACTTTGCGCAACTGCTTATTCAGTGAACGAATATGCGGCTGTAACTCAATCATTCGGGTCATTGCTTGATTCTTAGCTTGTGCAACGCGGTTGGTGCCTGCAACTTGAGCTAGCAGCGGAAATGCCCCCCAACTTTGGCATATAGCAGGGCTTTTGCTGCACCCTTGAAGCAAGGCTTGCTCGGCTCTACTCATGTCACCATTGAGCACAAAAAAGCGCGCTAATATTAGGTCTGTCAATGCAATTTCGTCCTCGGGCATGGTCAATGCGCTATTTTCGAACTGCGATAGAAGTCGAGTTTGCTCATCGTTTGAAAGCTGCTCAGTTTGAACTCGTATCACTGCATCAGCCATATCCACAAGCGCCTCCTGACTAAAGCGGGAAAGTGAATTGTTCATTAAGGTATATAATTTCAAAGCTTGTTGATTGTCTCCCAGTGCTAAATAGGCAGTAGTATTTAAGAAAAGCGCCTCAAACAAACTATCTCCACCTAATATGTCTGGCGCATAGGACTGATACCATTGCGGATACTTGCTTAACTCTTTCTCATAGGCATGTTTAGAAAATACTAACCACGGCAACCGCCAATCTCTGGCTGGTAATTGCTGCACCCAATACTCACTTTCTTCAGCATTCCCTAGCGCAACATTAAGTAACGCCATGGTGCCAGTAAAATCATCATTGCACGTCATTGACGCCTGTCGTTCAGTGAGTAACGTGAAAATACGTTCAAAATCGCCTCGCATCATGAGCCAATTAATGAACACAAAATCAATACTCGTTGAAGAATACGAATGGCTTAGTAATGAAGCTTGATACTGCCCTAGCTCTTCATTATGCGGACTATAAAGCAGCTCTAGAAAATAAAAGTAGGCATTGTCTTCAAATTCTGGTTCATGCTTATACACCTTCTCAAAGTGCTTTAACGCGCGATCTGCTTCGTCCAATTCAATATGGAGTAACCCCTGAATATATGTAAGAAAATGGTCTTGTTCTAGCTTTTCTAGCAATTGAAATGCAATGTGCCCATTATCTACATTTGCTAGATATAATGCTGCAGAAATTAATGCGTAATTGCTTTGGTGATAGCGCGCCAGCAAATAGTTTACACCGGCCTGCAGCTTACTCTCCTCAACAAACTCTATGCGGTAAAATGCCAGTAATGTATCTATAAAGGCATGTTTGGCCCGTTTTTGTTGTTCATTTAAACTGTTTGTGTCAATTTCAACTCGCAGTTTTAAAATCGCATTTTTGATATTGTCACTTTCAGATAGTGCAGCTAAGGCCTTTAACTCTTTACTCCCTCGCACTAACTCTGCTAACCCCGAGTTCCCCTGACGTAGCATAGGTGCTGTAAATTGGCTCACAATATTTGAAATAACATCCTGAGCCTCAAACTTAATGAGCGATCGATACTCGATATGAATGAGTCTGGAAGGTAGCCCCATCATAACAAGCGCTAATACGGCGTCTTTTTCTGGAAGGTACTTGATCACTAATTTGGGCTGACTACCGAGCTCATTCAGTTTGTCTAAAAACGTGTTATTTTGCACTACAAGCGCATTAGAAATATTGAGCGCCCTTGCCAACTTAGTTTGCAACGCATTAAATTGTGGGGATTTTTCATGCGTACCGGAGTCTATCACTACAAGATATGGCTCATTTTCAATACTTTGTATTACTGAAACTTCCGAGTGCGTTTGCTTAAAATGAAACCATACATAAGCACTGAGCGCGATAAAAATAGTGATAAATGGAATAAGCGCAAGTTTGTATATTGATACTTTACTATGTGCCGGCTTTTCCATGTTCTGAGCCGTGGTACTTAGCGATTTTTCTGTTATTGCCTCTTGCTCAATACGACCGACCTGAGCAATCAGTTGATAGCCAAAGCGAGGAACAGTTTTTATGTAAGTTTGTTCTTCACCGTCCTCAAGTGCAAGCCGTAAATTGCGGACCGTCTGATAAACCAAATTGTCCGTTGTGTGCTCCGTGTTCCAAACTTGCTTTTTTATTTCACAAATTGAGACCACTTGATCAGACTTAAGTACCAATAGCTGAAGTAGTTTAAATGCGGTAGGACTGAGTTCGATCTCATTTTCTCCTTCGAAAATGCTAAATCGCTTTTCATTTAAAACCCACTTTCCAACAGTAAATTGCACACCCAGTACCTTTTGTTAAACTTTATACTAACGCCTCGTATTAGAAGCTTCGCATATTTATAGTAAGTCCCTTTATCAATACCAAAAATCCAGTCGAACTTTATATCACAACTCTTTATGCCCTTACATAATCCGTAGACCAACAGAATAGAACTCAGACCAGCCATTAATATAAATCACACAAAAAGATGATGTCTAATTTGCCATTTTGGCTCTCGCCAGCGCCTACTGCCCTTGCAATTTTATAAATAAAAAAACACTCATAACTACAGCGTGAAAACATAAAATAAACTTACTTATCATCAGTATAGGCATTTCATTAAGAATAACTCAGATCTATTTAGTTTGTAATTTAGCCAGAATTGATAACTTGAGAGTCGATGTTACTCAACTTATCAATAGGAAAATAATCATGAATATCACGCGTCTTGTGCCAATCGCTGCATTTAGCGTAATGACGTTAGGCTGCTCGGGCGGCTCATCTAACAATGACAGTGCCGCACAGCAATCTCAGCCAATAAAAAGTGCCGCACCCTCGCTCACGCAAATATCAGTAAAGGTTGACGAGCACGCTATGTCAGTTATACCCAATGTACTCAACCTAAAACCAGGCGAAAGTGGAGCGTTTAGCCTAACGCTTACCCAGGGGTATAAAGTTGATTCAATCAGTGGGTGCGGCGCAGCATACAATCAAGAGACCGGAAAAGTTAACGTTACTGCGACTGAAAAATCGTGCTCAATCAAAATAACGGCAAAAGCGCAAACGATGATCCCTATCACCAGCTCGGTATTGGGTTTTGGCTCACTTGTTTCATTACCTCAACACTTAGAGCAAGGCAGTCGATTGGATATTAATGCAACGCCCCAAACGGACTATAAGCTCGATAAAATCGCTGGCTGCGGAGCAACACAAGACAACAGAGGTAATTGGCGCGTTCTGTCAGTGCAATCGCCTTGCCATATAGAGGCCACATTCATACCAAACTTTAGTGAATCTAAAGAGTTTAGTGAATCTATCCGATTACCCGTTATTGTGCATGTTATTGAAAACGACAATGTATCTATCAGTGATGAACAAATTAGTAGTCATATCGAGCTGCTAAACATGCACTTCAGACGTTCGAAATTACTCGCAGATTTTGACTTTCTAATTGACAGCAGTTCGCCTGATCACACACCTTTACCAGACAAAGATAGACAGTATATTGCAGATACAGGCATAACATTTTATTTAGCAACAAATACACCTGATGGCGCGCCAACTGCGGGGATCAATCGTATTTCTGCTGAGCAAGCGCTAACTGAGCAAGCAATGAAATCATCGATGTGGGATGCAAATAAAGTAATAAACGTGTGGGTAGGCGAAAAACCAACAGCAACCAAAGATCTTGAAACTATCTATCAGCTCACAGCGAATAGCGAGCCAAACTCACTTGCTGGAATCGCCATCGACCAACGCAAGTTTTCCGATTATTCTAGTCGACGTTTCGATGCTAAGCTGGGTAAGACATTAACACATAGCATGGGGCACTATCTGGGCTTAATCGGTCATATCGTGCAAGGACCAGAAAGCGGCCATCGCAATTTACCCTGTGACGGTGTGATCCAACCAAGTCCTCAATGTAATAACAAAGACTTATTATTCAATTACATGCGTGATAGCCAAGTCGCTGACGAAAACAAGCGTATGTTTTCTATCAGTCAAGCAAACCTGATGAGGCAACACATTCAAAACGGCCCTCTTCAGACGCTTTATAATAATGTGCGTGATAAACAGTAATGTAATTTAAAAACCCGAGCCTTGAGGTAAAGTTTTTATGTCTCGGCTCGATTCTTTTACTATATCGAGCGCAAACGAACCGATGTTTGTTGCATGTCTAGGTTAATCGCCGCAACCACTCGTGGTAAGTGTATAACTATGCTTTGCGACGCAATGTATAGTACCCAATTGATTTCTCTAGCGAGTGGAAAAAAGCCAGCGCCATTGTTACCAAAGATCCAAAACGCACCAATAATGGCATCTGCAATCGTGGCTAACGCTAGACCTAAAGCCAGTAGCCACATGCCAGTGCATCTTCGTGCAAAGGAATGCAGCAATAGTAACACCGAAGCACATGCAGGCAGTGAAATTAACAAGCTATAGGCAAAAGAAAGAGAAATAACGTACCGACCACTACCTTGAATAACCATACTGTTATAACAAAACGACGCAACAATCATTGTCAGCAAACAAGCAAACGTGAGCGTTCGAAACGAGTAAAAACGTAACAGCACTTTCGCGATTGCAACAAGTAATAGCGCATATCCGGGGGCAAAAAATATAATGGAGTCAATTAAGTAATCATGCATAACCACATTTGAGTGGTTATAGAAAGTTTGGCCCAGGTTAAAATTAACAATATCGCCAAACATGCACACAGTTATTGATAACGTGCAGAACCAAGCTAACTGATAAATCTCAGTATCATGTTTAAATTTATTCTTAATTAACAGGCTATTGACTAATAACAGAGCCAATGTACCTAGTTCAAAAGCGACAATGGCTACACGGTCATCAGGGTGAGTTATCGACCAAAATCCGAGCATTCCACCAAAGGCATCAATGCATGCAAAGAACATCGCAATGGCAGAAATGAGTACATATCGATTCAACGCAAAAAATCCTTATGCTCTTTATCACTTTGCATCTAATTGATGCGGCAAACTTAAGCCTGTGCTTAGGCCCCTTTCTCTCCCATGTTTTGTCTCGTAAATAAAACCGCAGCTTTGAAACACACTAAAAGTGGAAGTACAACGATATTAAGCCAACTTAACACCAAAGTCACAAATAGTTATTTTCATCTTCTTATGCAAGCAAGTAGCCCGACAACCTCGCGCTACTACTTTTTAATCACTACTGGCACATCATCAATGGTGCTGGGGTTAGACCAATTGGCAATGTAAGTGCCCACTACTTTGTTGCTGGTTTGCTTAAACTTTTGATGGGTGCCAGTAAAGTGTGAATAGCCTGTTTTCGCACAAGCGGAAGCTGTGGCAAACAAAAGTATCATACTCAATAGGCTACATTTATTGTTTGTTAATTTCATCAAAGTTCCTCTACTTAGTTGTATCAGCGCACACGACCCTAGTTTGTGACGCACTAGAAAATATATCGTATGCAACTATTGCGATTAAGCCAGACACACGTCAAATAACGTTTAGTTACGTCATCCGCTTACTTTAAAAGTTGTCACGTCTTTAACTTTTAAAAAATTAAATTTAATCATTGACCTAAAGTTATGTTGAGGTTTTAAAGTGCCAACCAATGAAAAATAACATACTGAGCTATAAGGAATTAATTATGAAAGTACTGGCCTTCGCAGCAAGCAATAATAAAAACTCAATCAACAAACAACTGGCTTTATATGTCGCAAAAAAGCTTCCTCAAGCAGAGGTTAGGTCGCTCAATATCCATGATTTTGAAATGCCTATCTTTAGTGACGACAGAGAAAAAGAACATGGCATCCCGCAACTTGCGCATAACTTCTATCAAGCCATCGGTGATGCTGATGTTATCGTGGTCTCATTCGCTGAACATAATGGTACCTACACCGCCGCCTACAAAAATGTGTTTGATTGGACCTCTCGCATAGATATGAAAGTATTCCAAAATAAACCCGTGATCATGTTGTCTACCTCTCCAGGGCAAGGTGGCGCACAAAGTGTACTTAAAGCAGCCACCGAATCCGCCCCTTATTTTGCAGCCAATGTTAAAGGTGCGCTGTCATTGCCCAGCTTTTTCGACAACTTTGATACAACAACTGAACAAGTAACTTGCGAAGCGTTTAATCAAAAACTGGCAAGTGCGATTGGTGGACTTTAGAAAATTGCTTTTAGCGAGTAATTTGTATCACTTATCCCGTAAAGGTCTTTTAACTGCCTAATAAAAGCGTTATTAAATATTAACGACGATCAATGTCGATTGGTGTTGCTTTGCGACTTAACCCGCCTACTTAGGTAACACTGTAGGTTGGTTAAGCCAAAGGCGCCAACCAACCGTTTATCGCCAAACCTCCTTCAAACGCGCAAAGCGCACCACTTGATACACTGCAATATTTTTTTCATTCAATGCTCGGACTAAATCCGGCACCGATTGCAATGGCACTTTGAGCAAATAGCCATGATCCATCGGAGTAATATAATCTTGTCTTGTTGGACCTAGGTACTGTTCAAAAGTGCTGCGTGCCATATTTTCATGTTCACCCACTTCAAAATACACTTGATAAACATACTCAGTGTACTCTTTTGGTGAGCCCATATCACAGGCTCTTGCGCCTATGGGGATCAATTCGTGTTCATTTTCCATCGCTCTTACCGCCACTATTTGAATTAAATTGAATTGCTACAACTTCGCCCAGAACACGCGAGCGGCTAGGCGAAGTTGTAACCGTGAAGAGTTACAGCACACTAAGGATGTTGCTGTGTACTTAATTGTCGATTAGCATGTCACGATTGCTAGAAGTCATCCGTAAGAACGTTCACTCCTGCTCGATTTAAAATCCCATAGCAATTTGGGCACGCACCAAAATCAACACCTAAGAGTGCATTATCATCTTTCAGTGTGAATCGAACCGTCGCAACTGCAATTTCTTCGAGCTTTTCACTGGTCAATGGCACACCTAACGCATCAGCCATATTTGCGATACTATTAAACGCCTGCACTTCTGCGTGCATACCAGGTAATCCTTTAAAATCATTTAATAGAATACCGCCGCCCTCAAGCTCTACCTCCCCTTCAGCGCCAAAACGGATATAGTCCTTAATAAATGTTTTGGTAAGGTCATTTAGAGTCTGGCCTCGGGTTGCATACGCTGTGCGTAGTCGCTCTATGTACCTATCGGGATCGTTTATACGAAAATATGTCACCGCCTGATCGCCTGCAACCTCTGGTGTTTGATCAACAAGCGTAATATAAGGCTCATTCTTAACATCACTAAACGTTGTCGGTATGTTTATATGGCCTTCCGTTTTTACTATCTCTCCTTCCACTTTTAATTGCGCTTTAGCGTATGCGGCACCGCTTCTTAGCACTTTATTACTTAAGGGGGTTGTACGTCCTCGGTAATCAGTCAAATTGAGTTTAGAGCCAGCCCATTCACGGTCCATTGTTGCATATTTTGCTTCTACTTCCGTCTCATCCAATAACCGTTCGTTATCACTAAGCTGCGAACTTGCCCTAAAGTCTTGCTCTGCAATTTCTTCCCCAGCATTAGGTAGTGCACAGGCGCCTTCTCCCGCCGCCATAATCGACAACGGTAAAGCACCCAATAAAAAAGTAAGTAAATGTGTTTTTTTCATCACGAAACCTTATTTTTAATCTGTTGTTATTATTTGGCTGTTAAATAGAGCACAACTGACCAAAACGCGTGCTAGATAGCTCTTCACCAAACTCAGTAGTGACTGCCTCTCCCTCGGCTATTTCACCAGCTTCTCCTTCAGCGGCCTCACCTGAACTCAATGTTTCAAGCTCAATGTCACTGGCATCCGAAGTAGCAAACTCTTCGAGTAACGGGTTGAATTCTTCTCCAAATAGCGATCCTGTAAATACATAGTCAAGCAATGGTCCGCTTATCAAAGGCAGTAAAATTTCATCCCAACCACCAGAAATCTGCGTTTTTTCCACGCGCATAAAGCGGGCAATTTGATGTTGTTTTAGCACAGCTATGTCCTGTTCTTCTTTGTGAAGCTGCACTAAGCCGCAGTCAGACAGCGCATTTTCACTGAGCTGTGCTTTTTTGCTCGTGTCGTTCAAACTACAGAAAGATTGCAACACTTCATTGGGTGAGTTGTAAGCACGCTGCGCATATTCATAAGCGGCATGGTAGATAATCGACTCTCTTCTAAGTGTTCTGTCTCCTGCTGGGACCCACTTTTTACCGTATTGATTCATAACCAAAACAGACGCTTTATACAGCTTGTGATAGTTCTGTCCATTGCGCACATAAAAGTCGTGCGCAGAGTCTTTACCTTGCAGCTTTTCAATGGTTTGTAGCGCCGCAATCGCGGTGCCAAAAATCACCAATGGCGCGTCGTATGCAGGTAGCAGCGAGTATGGCGAAGCAGTGTAGTTGGCATGCGCAGGCATGTGGGCAAATTTCTCAAATGCAAAAGTACTTAAATGAGGTGTGTAAATTCCCATAGACAAAAAGTGATGACGAGATTTCAGCTCTTTAAACCAATCTGTACCTTTCGCGTACTCAGTTAAGTAAGTGCTGTGTACATCTGGAAATTTTGCAGCCGGACGCATCACACTTAACTCATTTACCCCTATCGTATTTTTGAAGTAATTTCGCAGTTTTACTTTGTCTTCATTTGGTATACCAACGGTTGCTAGATAACCTAAGTAACCTTGCGCATCAAGGTTGCTTTTACGTTGTAAAAATTGCTCTGAAAATAGGTAGTTTTGCGCTTCTTTATAAACCGCCGATGCAGCCGACACCATTTTTTTGTGGCTAAACTTATCCACTTTACTGGCTAATTCAGGCGTTGTGAGCTTTACCGCCAAAAATCGAGGTGTAGCATCATTAGTAGCCAGATCATCAAAGCCCGTAGCGTAAGTTGTGCAGAGATTGGCGCTTTGACTATAGGCAACGCTGTTGCGACTGTTGCATTTTGTATCCGCAATGTACATTAACTGTGTTTTTTCAACATAGGTAGGTAGTGTTATTTTGCCCAAATCCGTAAACGTACCGGCATCATTGTGAGCACTCGCTGCGTTAGCCTTTGATTTTAAGTTCACCCAATCAGATTGACTCATATGAAACCGGTCAAAAATTTGATATTGGTTGTGATCGAGGTCTTGGACGGTGATCACCGCCTTCATCGGGTAAATATAATCCGCACCAATCACCTTACTTTGACGTTTAACGCTGGCTAAAATGTTAAACACCTCATCGTAACTTGCTTCCAAAAATACGCCATGGGCACCTTTAAAATAGTCACTTGTTTGGCTCACATCGGGTACTTCATTAATACGAAAAGTTAGATTTTCAGGATAATCCTTCTCCTTTAATGGTGCATGGAATGACTCAAAATCCGCCACTTCGGCTTTTTGCGCAAGCGCCAAACTGGCGGGGTCTTTACTCGGTACATTTGGCACATTATTAATGCCACTGAGCCTGTCAACTGTGGCCACTCGAAAGGTACTAGAGCCTTCTTCATCACCAAGGTACAAGCTATGATCGTCAAAATTTGACTGTGTTAAGTAGCCACCATCATGAGAAATAATTTGTGCCCCAGCAGTGAGCCCTTTTTCTCTGGCCGTTTCGTCACTAATTACATTAATTTGAAAAACGGAACCTTGCTCAGGAGCAGGCTCAACATCCGAGGTAATAGAAAGCTTATCAACATCATCCACCTTCATTAAATATTTGTCGGCATGCGTTCCTGCGTTATGCCTGAGTCTTAAGCGCACTTTGTCGTACCATGGGTCAACCACTTCCACTTCAAATTGCGCTAATTTATCCGTCTGCGGGTTGCTATGATTTAAATACAAATACTTTGTTGCTTCAGGATAAACTGTCGCCACTTCGGCTTGGTCGTCCGACTTCATCATTGCAATGGTATCTTTATCAGTAAATGCATATCCCCCCACGCGAATATGCGGCTGATTAAGTAGTTTTTTTGCTTCTTCGCTGTATACAATTTGGCCGTGTCCACCACAGCTTTCGTCACCTGCCTGCAATATGGCAAACGGCACATTATCGAGATGCTCAAGCGCAACCCAATAATTACAGTTGATGTTGGGTTTTTCGGTTATTGTTGTATGTAACCCGTTAATAGCAATTGAGAAATACTGCCCGTGATTCACGTAAGGTAAATAACGGCCGTCAATCCAAGTGCCATTACTACTGTTTAACTTTGCTTGCGTGATCCCAAACTGCGTTATCACATCATTTTCAATGGTAATGCTCGCACTGTGGGCCGCCCCCGAAAAAATGGACGCAACAGCCAATGCCGAGCACTGTTTTAAAAAAAACCTGTTGTACATGATTTGCTTTCCTATTTTTAATGTTTTAGGTCTTTTACAACATCTTGAATACGGTGCTTTACAACGCATTTGTAGGCTGAGTTAGCGTGTGCTGACAGCTCATTTGAGTATCCAAGTTTGCACGTAGTAAAAGCGCAAATTTACGTTAACAGTGACAGGGGAAATCGCCGTGTGAATTATCCTTAGAAAATCTTAATGAATAATTTAATTAAAATTTTCATACACTTATTTAAAGTGCATTAAATGAAACGATGGTGAATAATGTGTTTGCACTTGAATGTAAACCCGCTTTTTTAGCGTGGCTTAGTCATGTTAGATGCAAAAAGTATGGATAAAGCAGGAAAGCTTAAGGCAAGTCCGCTAGTTGAACTAAGAGCAGCCCAACCAGCAGACAAGAAGAGTTAATTCAAAATTGGTGATAAATGCTCTGGAGCGGTTACCAGATCTCGCACTCCATGTGCAGCAGCTTCTTTGAATATATTACTGGCACACCAGTTATCTACACTACGTGCATCCACTTTCACCACCTCTGGGCGCACGCTCCAAGTCACTTTAAATGGTGATCCCTTTTTGTTATAACTCGGGCCTGTTGTTGATCCTGTGTATTCAACAGGTTGGCCCGTTGTTGTTGGAATTTGTGTTGCCTGATAGTAGCCATTAACCGCCTCAAACTGAGTCAACTTGTTAAAATCTTGCCCATATCCGTCATTGGTTAGCACCATCACCTGCGCTTCAACACGTAGTTGCGGGTTCTGAATATATTCACTTAAACATGCGCCTAATGTCGCGCCAGGCTTGACCGGTGCAGTGCTGTAAACATAGTGCAGTTCGATGGTATCGCCAGGCGCTAAACTCATTCCTTTTGCAGGACATACGGGCCCATTAAGGGGCTGCTTTTCTAGTGACGTAAGTTCACCACTATATAAAAATCCCGCTTGACTGCTGTTTGCCAGCGCGGGGGTGGTAAACTCACCACCTCTGTGTTCAGCATTTTTGTGAAAATGAATGTTACACAAGTTTAACTGTTCACGTTTCGGTGCGGCTGAAAAAATAATAGGGTTTTTCCCTGCGACACTGTCAATATCTCGCGGAGATTGTGGCCCAAAGTTAATTAAATGGTGATGTTGCTTGCCTTTTTTGATACTCGACTGCTCTGCAGAGTCAGCTGCAAAAGCATTCGCCGATAAACCAGCGATAAGCGCAAGCGTAAAACCATTATGTGTTCTCATTGTTTAGCTCCTTTGTAAATGAAAATAAAATTAAATTTTTATGACAACGTTATCATGTGCTTTTTTTGTAAACCAAACTAAGAAATTGAGTCAAAACACCATTATTTCAAGATGGAAAACAACAACGTATTGGAAAAACCCACCGAGCTATAAATTAACATTTATTTATAACTTTAAAGTCAGGCTAACAGATTAATGAAACTGCCTTATTAATCCATTTTGTAACGTTTTAAATATGCGCCCTTAAAATTGTTGCCAAATCTCTTAATTACTCTCCTGACATTCCCTGACAAAGCGCTGTGGTTTACTTAACCCCGAACTAAACAACCAACCAATTAAGGAAATGTTATGTCTAACAACATAGTTGAAATCGTGACTTTTAAATTAGCCCATGGTGTAAGTGAGCAAGATTTTGTACAAGCAAACAAGGCGTTTTCTGAATTTATTCATAAGCAACCGGGGCTTTTGTATCGCTCGGTTGCAAAACAAAACGATGCGGATGTGTACGTTGATGTGGTGTACTGGCAATCGCAAGAAGATGCAAAGAAAGTTGAGCAAATGTTTTACGACTCACCAGAATGTAAAAGCTTCATGCAAGTTATCGATAAAGACTCGGTGATGATGACCCATAATTTAATTATTGAACAAACTCAATGTAATGGCTAAGCTGCCAACTTTTAAATAACGCATTAGTAAGTACGTTCATATGCATAAATCAGAGCGACTGTTTCAGCTGGTCAACGTGTTAAAAGGTAGGCGTACGGCAATAACCGCACGCCAGTTGGCCGAGCGCTTTGAGGTGTCTGAGCGTACTATTTACCGCGATATTGAAAATCTACAAAGCTCAGGAATGCCCATTCAAGGTGAGGCAGGCATTGGCTACCTCATTGCCGATCAACCTCTGCCGCCGATGATGTTCAGCTTTGACGAACTCACCGCGCTGCTACTGGGCAGTAAGATGGTCAGCGCATGGACCGATCCCAAACTCAGCGCCCATGCAAAATCCGCCCTTGATAAAATTGAAGCGGTATTACCTGCGCGTCTCAAACAACAACATGAGCACTCGCCCTATTTGGTTGCCAGTTTTAATCATAACGAACAACAACAAACATTTAGTGCCCTTTTACGCGAGTCTATTGAAGCGCAGCACTGTGTAAAGTTAAGTTATAAAGACGTCAACGACAACCCAACTACACGCCATATTGAACCACTTGGTCTCGTTTATTGGGGTGGAAAATGGACACTCATTGCCCACTGTCAAATGCGCAGCGACTACCGAGAGTTTCGCCTAGACCGCATGCAAGATTTAGAAACAACGGATATGCCGTTCACCAAACACAGTGAAAAGAATTTGGACCACTATATCGCCTTGGTGAAAGCAAAATATGCTGATAAAGAGGGGTGAAGTCAGACGTTGGGCTGCGTTAACACCAATCATTTAGGAGGTCCTGACTTTCGTCAGGAAGACGATAGGCGCATGTTTGGAGACTACCAACAGAACTACCTAATTCGTTTCAAGACTTAGCTGTTTTCATCATTTTAAACTTGGTTTCGTCATTCTGAACTTGTTTCAGAAACTCATCACCTTGAACGAGTCGTGTTAGTGTTGCTAAGCTGATGATTACTAGCAAAAAGTGCCTCACGCCGATCGGCAATTACAGTTCATCTCTGCCATTAAATTCAGTGATTTCTAATTTCCTTGGCTCTAACCCTTCTAAACACCCCAAGTTGACTCTAAACACCTCGGGGTCATAACTCGTATCATGAAAAGGATAAATACCACAGGTTTTACAAAAGTAATGGTTCACATCGTGATCGCCCCAATGATAAACACTTAAATTGTCACGACCAGTTAAAATGGTTAGCTCATTTTTAGCAAAACTGGCTTTAGACATAATGGCGTTTTTTCTGGCGCAAATAGAGCAGTTGCATTGCAGCGCTTCGGTTATTTCTGGCGTTTCTATTTCAAACTGCACCGCTTTACAGTGACAACTACCCTGATATTTCATTGTATTTCCCTTCTTGAACTTAAAGGCTGTATATAAACACAGATAATTAATAAAGGAAAGAGCTGGGGCTAACCCCCGCTATCAACGATAAAAACACACTTAAAAGTTGTATTGTCTTGTGCGAGCTTTTTATACCTTTTCCGGCACTGAAAGAATCATTGCAGAGACCAGCTTAGCCAAAATGTCTTGTTTACTCACCATATAAAGGTACTTATTTGATTTTGTGACAATAGCAATATGATCGGTCTGTGCATCTTGCATTTTCTGTAATACTTCACTGGCGGTTGAGGTTGGATAAGCATGCTCCTGCCTCAAGCCAATAATCTCATTTTTTAGGTCGCTATAGCTATATGTCGTGTATGTGGGCAGCTGACCTAAAAACAAGCCTGGTGGGACCCAAGAATCAAACTCCCCATTGCCCATAAACAATATATTTCACGCCTAACAAACTGATATATTTTTCCAGAAACGCCGTAGAGAACTGCGTTAATTTAGAGAAAAACAATACCTTACTGAAAAAACAAACTTTTGGTGTTCTAGCCTATTTCAATGTGCCATCAAATCATGTGAACAGCTTTTTGAGTGGGAGACCGTGGATAACCCTTTCGTGGATAACCCTTAATGCATTAATTCCTGTACATGCATTGATTGTATGAATTTTATGGGCTAGTATTTGGCATTTTTTCAGGGACATATCATGAGTAAATTACACTCATTTTATTACTTTATTCTGCTATTCGTATTAACAGCGTGTGGCGGCGGCAGTGATGCTGACAACAGTAATAGCAGCAAAGGTAGCAACCCAGTACCACAAACAACCATCTCATTCACTGAAACTTCAGTGCAAATTTTGATAGACGAGACCCCATCAATTAATGAGATATCAGGAGGCTCAGGTACGGGAGCAATAACGTTTTCATCGTCAGACTCATCCATAGTAGCAGTGATGAACCCTCAAACAGGGCAAATTAAAGGTGTTGGAGCAGGAAGTGCGACCATTACTGTATCCAAAAATGCGGATTCTCAGTACCAATCAGCATCTGCCAGTTATACAGTTAAAGTTAACAAACGTGAGCAAGAATCACTCAAATTTAACTATGAGACTGTCAATGTATTTGTTGGTGACTCCCCAACAAACAATATGTTAATTGGTGGAAGTGGTACAGGCTTAATAACCTATAGCTCGAGTAATCCAGACGTGGCGACTATTGACTCCACATCCGCAGAAGTCACTTTTATTGGTAAAGGAACCACAACCATAAAAGCCACCAAATCCGAAGATGAAAAATATAATTCAGCAGAAGCGTCTTATTCACTGACGTTCAATGGAAAAAATCAAGACGACATTGTTTTTGAGCAAAACCCGCTATACATCTATCTAGATGAAACTAAAACCAATCGTTATACTGGGGGGAGCGGAGAAGGAAAGGTTACCTATTCGACATCCAATGCTGAAGTTGTGCTCATCAATACCGAAACGGGCTTACTAACCCCTGTGAAAGCAGGCTCAGCGACCATTACCCTGACTAAATCAGATGATAATTTTTATGCACCTCAAACGGCCCAGTTTACAGTTAATGTAACAAAAAAAGAGCAGGAACCTCTATCATTCCAATCTAGAACTTTAGATTTAATCATTGATACACCGATACAGAGCAATCCTTTATCAGGAGGTACAGGTTCAGGCACTATAACGTACCAATCCAGTGACACCTCAGTGGTAAATGTCAATTCAAACACAGGAAAATTAACATTACTCAAAGATGGTGTTGCAACAATAACCGCAACAAAAGCTTCAGATGCTTTGTACAATGAGTCAACGGCTTCCTATGAGGTTGATATCAGTTATATATTAGATGAGCTCAGTATTGCCATCAGCTTAACAAATGCAGAGATAACATGGAGTAAACAAAGTCAGCAACTTGAACTATACAGAAGTACCAACGCTAACTGTGATATAGCGAATTACACTGCATGTGATAATTCGCAAATGAATGTTATATCTGCACAAGATGCACAGTCACTTCAAGACGGCTTTATAAATATTCAGCGTTCTAAATACACACGAGAACACCAAGGTGCCTATATTAAAATTGCCCACGAGGACTATGTTTCTAATACCGTCCACGTAACACCTTCCTTACCCCCTTTTAAACTTGGATATGGCGCTCAAATGGTGTCCTTTAAAGGTAAGTTGTGGTTAATGGGCGGTGAATACTACAAAGGTAACGATACCATTTGGCAAACTGGCATTTGGTCTTCTACAGATGGAATAAACTGGCAACTCGAGGTTGCAAACGCGCCATTCAAGGGACGTGCACACTTTGAATTAATTGAATTTAAGGAGCAGCTCTATTTAATCGGTGGTCAAAGAGGAATAGGTACAGGCGGTGCACTGGTAGGTGAGTCAGATGTGTGGCGTTCTGATGATGGGATCAATTGGACATTGATTCAACCCAATCTAGAGTTCCCTATATGGGGCATAGCATCTGCGATCGTCTTTCAAGATAAGCTATGGCTATATGGAGACTATATCTTCACTAGCAAAAATAGCACAATATATTCGACTGAAGACGGGTTCAACTGGACCATAGAAAATAGTTCAGCAGCATACCCGCCTAGAACTAATCCTACATTATTTGTTCACAATGACCACTTGTGGATGTACGGTGGTCAGGTAGTGGGAAATGGCCAAACACAAGCAATTAACGAAATTTGGTCTTCAGAAGATGGGGTTAATTGGCGCCTAAGAAATGCAGCCCCCAATATTCCGAATGAATATGCTGATGCCAGTAAAGTCTTCAATTTTAACGGCAAACTTTGGATGATTAACGGACAATCGTCCGGGGTCGCTTCTAACGCAAGCTACAGCGCCGCCTATTCATCTGATAACGGAGTAGACTGGACGATTGAAGCAAGCCCAATTATATCTAGGTTTAACTCTTATTTAACAGGCGCTAAGTTCGCTGACAAGTTGTGGATATATAGTGGTTGGCAAGATGAGTATATCTGGCATTCCAAAGACGGAAAAGATTGGCGAACTTATGTCGAGCTACCAAAACTAGAATGGAGCCCAAGGCAAAAATAACCCTTAGGTGACAAAAATACATTCAATGTCAGATAGCTAAGTTAATTAAACCGTCACTACAAATACGTAGTGACGGTTTAATAGCATAGTCAGTCTGTAGTGACACAATAACAAATAAGAATGGGTGTCTACGTGGTAGTGTTTAGAAATCTGTGTCATTTCAGTAATATTAGGAAAACAGGAATGACACATGACTCAAGAATTCGATTTCAACAAAGCATTAGAACAGCTTCAATCAGGTAAAGGTTTAACTGGTGAAGATGGTGTGCTGACTCCTCTCATCAAA
Source organism: Pseudoalteromonas sp. ABE4_541 (assembly GCF_056312285.1). Lineage (NCBI taxonomy): Bacteria > Pseudomonadati > Pseudomonadota > Gammaproteobacteria > Alteromonadales > Pseudoalteromonadaceae > Pseudoalteromonas > Pseudoalteromonas sp. ABE4_541. The sequence goes on along the minus strand of NZ_JBSVEM010000023.1, from coordinate 521 downwards.
CAACTCACAGAAGCTGCGCTGAAAGCTGAACTAGAGCAGCATTTAGAATCAGAAGCAGAGCCAAACCGAAAGAACGGTCACACTAAGAAAACAGTTAAGAAAAATCAAACCAAGCTCTGTGACGAAATTGACCGAAAAATACTCTCAATGTTCTCGCTTGGCATGAGTTACCGCGACATGCGTAAACACGTCGCCGACCTGTACGGCATTGAAATGTCTGAGGCAGCCATCACTGCGGTGACTGACCAACTCATTCCCAAACTTAAAGCATGGCAAGAACGTAGCCTGGACAGCGTTTATCCAATCATCTGGCTTGATGCCATTCACTACAAAGTCAAAGACAGTGGTCGTTTTGTCAGTAAGGCCGTGTACTCAGTGCTCGGTGTAAATATCGAAGGCCGCAAGGAGTTACTCGGCTTATATCTGTCGGTGTCCACTTCCCCGTCAGTGAGACACCTGTAAACTAGAGTTTTCTAACTTTGCCCGGTAAGCTGCTGGCGGCAGATCACCGAGACTTTCAT
>NZ_JBSVEM010000022.1:0-76209 GCF_056312285.1 Pseudoalteromonas sp. ABE4_541 | reverse complement strand
TCTAATGCTTTGTTGAAATCGAATTCTTGAGTCATGTGTCATTCCTGTTTTCCTAATATTACTGAAATGACACAGATTTCTAAACACTACCTCTAGTACACCGCGTCTAGTACAGCCTGGGTTAACTGCCGCTTTCCCCGTTATACAATCAGATTCAAAACTTATAACTAAACTGCAAACGTATATTTCTGGGTGCTTGTAAATATTTAACGGGTGAAGTGCCTCTGGCATTAGCATGGTATATTGTTTTATCGAATAGGTTTTCAACATATACACCATAAGTAAACTGCTTACTTTGTCTAAACAGGTGTAGATTAATTAAACTCCATGATGCAATTTCTTCTATTCCCGTTTCTTTTCCGCCTAGCTGGTTGGCTTCGGTGTATGTTTTTGCCCAGTGGTCGACAAAGCCCGCTATGCGCCACGTATTGCTCAAACTATACACAAGCCCCAGCTTAACTTTGTATTTAGGAATATTAAGTACCTCATTTTGCCCATTGACTGATTCCTCGTCCGGTTTTGCGTAGCGCAATCCCAGTTGCCCTTGCCAACGTTCGCCTTGAAATTTCAGCTGGTTTTCCCAGCCATAAACAGTGTGTTCTCCTGTTATTTTCGTACGCCACAGTCCCGTAATGGGATCCAGTAGTTTTTCATAAAAGTTTTCTACTTTCATATGATAAAGCGCAGAAATATTGGTCAGTTTTATATTTTCCCAAGCAAAGTTACGACTCCAATTGAGTTCAGTCATTTTCATTGTTTGAGACTCAAGTTCATCATCAACGACTAAATCAAATTCAAAAATTGTCGGCGGTCTGAATGCTTCGCCATATGTAAATTTAATGGCTTGCTCACTGTCTGGTTGATATACAACACTGGCTCTGGGTAAGTAAGCAGAATTGGTAAAATCTTGGCGATTGTATCGAAGCCCGCCACTGACTTTGAGAGACTTATCTTCCCAGCTAAAAGTTTTAGAGTACTGTCCATAGAAGGCATGTTTTTTAGATTTTTCTTTATCTGCAGCCCATTCTGGCGGCGTAAATAAAGTAACTTTGCCATTTAATTCACGGTATTTTACTTTCCTACCGATAACAGTACGCCAGCCATCATAGCCAAAAATCCAGTCTGTGTTTTCATCAACCTGATGCTGCCACTGTGTCGCCAATCGAATGCGATCGGAAGGCCCGATATCTTCACGCTCATTGTATTGAATTAAATCCCGGTAGCTTGTCGCGGTTTCTGGAATAATGGTAGTGAGTCTGTCTTTCTCTTTATATTCTCTGAAATAGCTCAATTCTATCGTGCCACTCCAACTCTTGTTGGGTAAAAACTGTTTTCCTAGATAGTAATTTTCGTAGCCTCGACGAGCGTCGTCGCCCGTCACGTAATCATAAGTTACCGCCTCAATGCCACTCACATTTTCAGCGCGACTGATATTTCCGCCAATATAAAGGTCTCGATACGTTATTTTGCCATCAAATGTATAATTGCGTTCGTTATTTCTGAATTCTTCAGAAGACAAGCTACGTAACCTATCCTTGCCACTACGGCTAAATTCTTGGGTATCAACGATAAATTCACGCAACTCGTCGTAGTTTTGGTCACTGCTAAAATAGCTCATGTTCAAAGCAAAATTCACTTCGCCTTGCCGATGGTGTAATAACACATTAGCGTGTTTAGTGCCGACCTCACCGAGCAATAAGTGCAACTCATTGTCTTGGCTACCCAAACGCGTGATTACATTGATCACTCCTTGTGTTGCATTGCCACCATACAAAGTCGAATTTGGACCTTGTAAAACTTCAACCCGCTCAATGCGACTGGCAGGAAAGTTATTCATAATAAAGGCTTCATTTGCCAACAAATTTTGCATTTCTCTACCGTCTATCAACATCAAGGTGCCCGACATATTGCCTGTAAAACCTCGCTGCCCTCCCGGTAACCAACTCCATTGATAGAAGTAATCTATATTCGGGATACTAGCGAGTACTTCTTTGAGATCACGCCAGCCATAGTTTTCGATATCAGAACGACTAACCACATAAACAGTCCCAGAGGAAGATAACCAAGGCTCACTTTTTCGTGCGGCCACAGTGACTTCTAATTGCTGTAGCTCTTCAACCGGTAAAGAAAAAATATCCAATGCGTCATCGCTTGGTTTTGCGTACACAGGCTTATACATGAAAAAAGGTATCAATAAAATTGTGCGTAGAGAGGCCATATAGCACTTAGTCAGTGAATATCTTGACAAAAAGTATAGTACATAAGTGCAATAGCTAAAGACGAGGCATAAAAGTCACACGCTCTTAAACAAAATCTGCGTAAATGCTCGTAATTAAAGTCAGTAACTATAACTCCAACTAAATCGCGCGAGCTCTTATATTAGTCAGCAGTGAAAACGGTGCTTCACTTTTTACCCGCATAATTTATATTCTTATTCCTTTTTGCTTTTCTTTGTTTGCAACGAGCAAGAATTTGACGACGTTGTTTTGAGTCACAATGACTCCAGTCCAATATCTCTGAAAGCGTTCTATAGCAACCCACGCACATGTCATCATCATCCAGACAGCAATTGCGTATGCATGGAGAAGCCACGAGTGCTCCACCGTTGTGTTCGTCACCCATATTCTAACCTTTTAATTCCAAACTAAGTGTAAAACTGAGCAAATAACAAACACAGCTTATGTACTTAGCTAAAGCGCATACTCTTGCAACTGACACATGATTTGTAAAAGAGTATTACATAGCAACTCGCAATAGAGACTGTTTATATAAAAGCGTGTCTGATCTGCTTATGATCGGCAAATCAGCCAAATAGAACCTTTTTATAATCATAAAACTTAACAATATTTACCCAGCCATTTCAGTAAACAGGATAGTCAACCATTAAAACATAAAAAACACACAAACCCTTACATAAAAAACATTTTTAAAACAAAAAATAAACATTAAAAAGTAGAGGCGCTGTATATGCGCGAGAAAAATCTTTAAACACAAGGATAAGAATATGAAAACTCTACTTGCAACTTCGATACTCTCACTTGGACTACTATCAGGTTCAGCAATGGCAAATTCAAGCGATGATGGCGTGTTAAAATACTCGTACAGCTTTGTTTATCTGAAGTGCCAGTCAGCGTCATGCGGCGGAATCGCCACTCGCTGGCATCCCATGAAAGTCTATTACAAGCAAATTGCTGGTATCCCACCACACAACGAAGTGCGCTTATATTGGAATAAAAATGAACCTGCTAATATTGCAGCTGGCCGCTATGAAGCACACACTGTAGGTGATTATTGCCCTGATGGCTCGCGCATGACGGCAAAATGGTTTTTAGGAAGTGATTTCAAACCAACTAGCGCAATCGCGACCGATTGTTCCGGTCAAGAACATACATACTCAGTTCACGAGTTCCATTTCTAAAATCAATATATCTAATTGCCCAACCAACCAACGAGCGTATAAGTTCGTTGGTTTTTTTCATCACATTGAAATAGACTCGGATTCATTTCCAATACATCTCAATTTATTTAAATTGCGTTTTACTTGAGAACTCAAATCCTAAATGCACAACTCGCTATTTTCGCTACTTTGCATGATTCATCGAATACCACCGCCGCTTCGGCTGCCATCCAATTACTACGAACACAATGGCATGTGATACTGTGGCCATCTTTAGCTTAATTCCTATTTCTCGATAGCCAAACCCTTGCATTAGTAAGCCTCAACCTAGTTTCTTTGTCCTTTGCACAACGGCTTGTAACCCATGATATCAACTCTTGTTTTTGGCTGTCACAGAGTATCACCAACAGATGATAGATCTCTATCCACCGTTTAAGCATGAGTACTGCACTTTATTATCTGAATTCGGGCCAAATAAACATCGAAAACATTGTTCATGAAGTTTCCCCATAAAATATAAAGAAAATTTGATAGAAAACAAAGGCTCTCCTTTGAGTGGATTAATTAAACTATATTTAAGAAATGGCGCACCTCCCCAACTAAAAAACATCAGAATAAAATAGTTCATAAAAACCGAAACCTTAAGAATCACAAAATTAAATATTTCATAAAATCAAATAAAAATTTGCACTCCCTCAATCTTTGATTATTCTTTTTCTCGAGCTGTTCATTATGTGCTGAACAGTGGAAGGAAAATTAACCTTATTAGGTAACTTAAAAAGGAATTTTAATCATGTCTAAAAATTTAAAAAAATCCTCATTGTCACTCGTGGGAGCATCACTGATCATCCCTGTTCAAGCTATTGCAAGTGAAGGTAACGCGCTTTACGGCACACCTGATAGCCTCAAAGAGTCAGTCAATCTCAATGAAATAAATAATATGTTAAGAATAAAAATAAAAGACACACAATTTTCAAATATTGAAAGTAAGTTAAATAAACTGATCAGGCGGTTATTTGAAGATCATGATTTTGCATCTCACTTCTCAGCAAATAAGTCGAAAATATATCAAGAGTTAGGAGTTAGTAAAGAACAGATAGAATCTGATCCAAATATTAAGGTGCTTGAGCTAATTGCACTCCCTGAATTTAGAAATGCGACTCAAAGACAAGATTTTGAACAATTATTATACATAATGATTGACAACGGACTACTTGGCAAAGACGAATTCAGCGCACTTGAAAAGAAATATGCTGACTTTTTAAATGAAAATAAATCAACGTATCAAGATGTTTTTGAAGAAAATGGTTTAACGGACCTTTCAAAACTAGCTAACAACATAGAACCGCAAATTTGTGTTACATGTATTTCGTTTGCGGCAGTTGCAGTCAATGTGGCAGCAGCATCGAACGTTGTCGCCGCAGTTGTTGCCGCAGTATATGCGGCTGTTTATCTGTGGGGTGGCACGTGTGAAAGTGCCCCTCACACTGAAAACACGGACGATACTAAACAATTTGGAACTGTTGCCTTAACCGATAAAAACATAGCAAAAAATAAAGATGCAGCAATGAATGCAGCCTACCTAGCTGGGTTTAATGGCTTTGAAAACTATATATACAGGGATCTAGCTAAGCTAGAAATAAAAGCGTTCTATAATGCAGCCTATCACATCGGGTTAATAAAAAATGAAGAAACTCTGTCGTTCATAATTGACAGCGCAATGGCAGAGATTGACTCATCACTAGAAGTTCCAAACTATAACCCTCAGTGTCTATAGGAAGGTGCAAAATGGAATTGCCATCACCGAAAACACTCACTATTTTGCCAACCTATAGGTGTACCGCTGCATGCAAAGAGTGCTGCTTTGAGTCAAACCCAAGCTTAAAATCAAAGCTAAGCCTTGACGAAATCTGTAACTGTATAAATGAAGCCGTGGCTACATTTCCTAAATTACAGAACGTAGTCTTTAGTGGAGGTGAGTGTTTTACGCTAAAAGATGACCTTTTTTCGGCTATCGCACTTGTGTCCTCCCATGCTTTAAAAAGCAGGTGCGTTACCAATGGTTACTGGGCAAAAACAACAAGCAGTGCGATGAAAATAGCAAAACAGCTGTCTGCAGCAGGGCTGTATGAAATTAATTTCAGTACTGGACTAGATCATCAGAAGTATGTAGATGAAAGTACGATCATTAACGCTGTAAAAGCCTGCGCTAGTTGTAATGTAAAGCCATTAATTATGGTTGAAAAAGATTCTCATGACTCTAGATGCAGAGCTTCCTTAGAGGAAAATGATGATATAAAGGAGTTACTCAGTAATAAAAAATTAATTATTAACAGTAATACATGGATGCCATTTCAAAAAGATTACACCGATCGTGGTTTTCAAATAGCCCTAGAAGAGCTTAATACTGGTTGCGAACAAGTCTTTGAAAACATTGTTATTACACCACATGGTCGAATATCTAGCTGCTGTGGGCTAACATTCGAACATATCAATGAAATGAAAATTGGTCATATTTACAAGAAGGACTTTTTAAAGGTCGCCCATGAATCTCAACTAGAAGATTTTTTAAAAATATGGATAAAAGTTGATGGTCCAGCTAGAGTCATAACATTACTCATGGGAGACGATTACATTGCAAACAATATAGGAACAGTGAATCATAATTGCCAAGCGTGCGTATATTTACACAAAGATGAAAAGATACTGAAAACGTTAAAGCAAAGATACCCAGAGTTTTTACCTAGTGTAATGCTTAGATATAAGGCAAAAAATGGATTAGATTCTCGTCTAAATAACAGGAGTAAATATGGAAGGTTATTATAATGTTCAGTATGGATTCTCATTTTTATTTATCATAACATTAATTATAGTTATTGCAGTTTTCATAATTAAAAGTAATAGCATTATCGCCTATTTTTTATTTGCTGTTTCATTTGCGATATCTGTAAATTTTTACAGCCTAAGTATTAATGTTTCTAATAGCGAAATAAAATGGAAAATGGGGCTAGGGTTAATTTCTGGTAGTATTGAAATAGCTCAAATTGAGCAAGTTAACTCCGTTAGCAATCCTTGGTATGCTGGCTGGGGTATAAGAGAGATCAGCAATGGTAAGCTTTATAATGTGTCGGGGTTTAAAGCGGTTCATATTAAAATGAAAGATGGAAAAAACGTTCGATTAGGTACAAATGAACCTGACAAACTCGAATCGGCCATTAAGAGTATGTTGACTAATTGATAGATAAATTTTAAATGCCGCTTTTTCTAGGCAAAATAAAATAAGCTTCGATTCGTTCTTTAATTGAAAATCAATAAGAAAATATAATAAAAAAGCGCCCATTTTATCATGGGCGCTTTTTTACTTAATAAGTGCAGTTTATTAACTGATCACTTCTAATCCGCCCATATATGGACGAAGCACTGATGGCACAACCACACTGCCGTCTGCTTGTTGATAGTTCTCTAAGATAGCTACCAAAGTACGACCTACGGCTAAACCAGAGCCGTTTAATGTGTGAAGTAGCTCAGGTTTTTTCTCGCCTTGACGGCGGAAACGTGCTTGCATACGACGCGCTTGGAAATCCCACATGTTTGAACATGAAGAGATCTCACGGTAAGTATCTTGCGCTGGCAGCCAAACTTCTAAGTCATACGTTTTTGTTGCACCAAAGCCCATATCACCTGTGCACAGCACTACTTTGCGGTATGGTAGTTCTAATGCTTGTAGAATTTGCTCTGCATGACCTGTTAACTCTTCCAGTGCTGCCATTGAATCTTCTGGTTTAACAAGCTGTACCAATTCAACCTTATCAAACTGGTGCTGACGAATAAGACCACGAGTATCACGACCATAACTGCCCGCTTCACTTCTGAAACAAGGCGTGTGTGCCGTCATACGGATTGGTAATTCTTTTTCATCATAAATTTCATCACGTGCACAGTTAGTCAGTGGCACTTCCGCTGTTGGGATCAAACTAAAGCCATCTTGCTCAACACCATCATCGCTGATTAAGCCTTTGGTGTGGAATAAGTCTTCAGCAAACTTAGGTAATTGGCCCGTGCCATATAAGCTGTCTTTGTTCACAAGGTAAGGTACATACATTTCTGTATAGCCGTTCTTATCTGTGTGCGTATCTAACATAAATTGCACAAGTGCGCGGTGCATACGAGCAACACCACCACGCATCACAGTGAAACGCGAGCCACTTAACTTAACACCAGTTTCGAAATCTAGGCCCTTGCCTAACGCTTCACCTAAATCCACATGATCTTTTACTTCAAAATCAAACTGTTTTGGTTCACCCCATTTCAATACTTCAACGTTATCATCTTCGTCTTTACCTGCTGGTACTTCTTCTGCTGGTAAATTTGGCAGTGACATTGCGATGTCGTTTAACTGCGCAAGAATGTTATCTTGCTGCGTTTTAGCTGCTGCTAATTGGTCGCCAAGGTTTGCTACTGCATCTAACAAAGGTTGTACGTCCTCACCTTTTGCTTTTGCTTGACCAATGGCTTTGGAACGGCTGTTACGCTCACTTTGTAATTCTTGAGTTTGAGTTTGTAATGCCTTGCGCTTTTCTTCTAGCGCATTGATTGCTTCAACATCCAGATCAAAGCCACGCTTTGCTAAGCGTGCCGCTGCTTCTGCAATGTCTTGACGTAAGTATTTTGAATCTAACATTTGCTATTTTTAACCTTTTTGCATGACCAAGCAAAGGCCCAACCAAGCCATAAAAATACACACAACCACGTTGAGTGTGACATTAAGAGCCATTTTCAGAACCTGCCCTTGTTGAAGCAACAATACAGAGTCCATGGAAAATGTTGAAAACGTTGTTAATGCGCCCAAAAATCCAATACCGACTAAAGTTTTGGCTGGGCTGACGGTAATAACTTGTTTTTCTATTAAACCGTAAAGAATGCCCATTAACAGTGAACCGAGAATATTAACGGTCAATGTACCAAAAGGGAATCCCTTACCCAAGAGTTTTAGCATTATATCGTTAATGAAAAGTCTCAGACAGGCACCCAGTGCGCCGCCAAGAGCAATGGTGAGGTACATTTTAATCATCCTGATACCTTTTTTGCTCACTTTGTTGATTTTGTTGCTCTAGGTACTCTAATTTGGTTTTTATCTGTTTCTCAAGGCCGCGCTCCGTTGGAAAGTAGTATTGTCTATCTTTGATACTTTCTGGGAAATAATTTTCACCCGCGGCAAAAGCACCGGGCTCACTGTGCGCATATCGATACTCATCACCGTAACCCAATTCTTTCATTAATTTTGTGGGGGCGTTCCTAAGGTGCGCAGGTACTTCATGATCAGCATCGCTCATAGCATCTTGCTTGGCTTGATTAAATGCCATATATACAGCATTACTTTTTGGCGCACTTGCCAGATATATCGTTGCTTGAGCAATGGCTCGCTCCCCTTCACTAGGACCTACGCGTTGATAAATATCCCATGCATTAAGCGCCACTTGCATCGCTCTTGGATCAGCATTCCCAATATCTTCAGTGGCAATCGCAAGTAAGCGCCTGGCGACATAAAGTGGATCGCCCCCCCCTGCCAGAATGCGACAATACCAATACAAAGCGGCATCTGGGCTACTGCCTCGCACCGACTTATGAAATGCGGAAATCAAATCGTAATACAGGTCACCACCCTTATCGTATTTAGCTAAATGGCTTGGTAATACATGCACCAATACCTGTTCATTTATCAAAATTTGATTATCTTTGTGCTGTGCCAAATCGATGGCTTGCTCCAACAAGTTAAGCGCCTTACGTGCATCACCAGAGCTGGCTTTAGCCAGCGCTAAAAGAGCCTGAGCACTAATGGAAACCTCAAGTTGACTGAGCTGTTCATCTTGTTCAAGCGCACGATTAAGCACACAGACAAGCTCGTCCTCGCTCAAAGCCTTCAAGGTATAAACTCTCGCTCGAGATAAAATCGCGTTATTTAATGCAAAGCTAGGGTTTTCCGTGGTCGCGCCAATAAAAATAAAAGTGCCGTCTTCAATGTGAGGTAGAAATGCGTCTTGCTGAGATTTATTAAAGCGATGTACTTCGTCAACAAACAACAAAGTACGTTGTCCTTGAGACAACCGATTCTTGGCTTCAACGACCGCTTCACGAATTTCTTTAACGCCCGAAGTAACAGCAGATAATCTGGTTAATTGCGCACTAGCATGATGAGCAATAATTTCAGCTATCGTCGTTTTACCCACGCCCGGTGGACCCCAAACAATTAAGCTGTGGCAACGCCCTGCTTCAATCGCTTTATATAGCGGCTGATCCGAACTGAGGATATGTGATTGACCAATATATTGCGCCAAACAAGTTGGCCGCATACGTGCGGCCAATGGTCTAACATCTGGGGCAAAATCAAAACCCAAATTACTCAAAAGAATTACTCACCTTGTGTTTGGTCATCAACAATGACGTCCTCAGGCATAGCAAATATGAATAGTGTTGGGTCAAGTTCTGCATTTAATTTGCTCCCTTTAAAACTAAACGTAGATAACTGCCCCGACACATCTTTCACACTCATAGATTTTAACGTGGCTTGCTCAGCAAATACCAATTCCAGTGCTTCCACCTGAGACTCGACACCTTGGTTTGGGGTGATCTTATAGCCAATATCCGTCTGAGCAACTTGGTATTTAGACCACTGCTCCTCAGAGCGTGTCGTCAATAACACAAACGGCGTTGTGTTAATAAGACTTGTGGTTTTCATCACTGTAACTTGCTCAGCAAACGTATCGTAATAATAAGTTTTACTGCCATCCGATACTAACAAGGTTTCATCGGGTTGTTGCTGTTGCCAACGAATTTTCAAAGGATGCGCCAGTGCAATTTTGCCAGTGCCTTGTTGTAAAATAGACCCTTCTTCATCAGTTACTTGCTGTGCGAACTGAGCTTGAAACGTATTAATTTTTTCAAGCTTTATCTTTAAATCATTAGCAGCATCCGCAAACGCATGACCGCTAAGTGCAATACTTGCACATAACGCTGCTGCTTTAATCATAACCTGTTTCATTCTCATTAACTTGCTCCTCTCGGTACGAGTACTTCTCGAGCACCATTATGACCGGGCGCACTCACCACGCCCGATGCTTCCATTTGTTCAACCAAACGCGCAGCACGATTATAACCCACACGGAGCTTGCGCTGCACACTCGATACTGAAACCTTACCCGACTCAATCACAAAGCCAACTGCTTCGTCATATAACGGATCTGACTCATCATCACCACCTTCTGGTGCTTCACCTGGTAATAAAATATCTTCAGTGGCATCACCACATAAAATTTCCTCTATGTAGTTAGGTTTGCCTCTAGCTTTCCAGTCATTGACCACGGCATGTACTTCATGATCATCAACAAAAGCACCGTGGACACGTACAGGTACACTTGTGCCTGGGGGCAAGTAAAGCATATCACCCATACCTAATAGGTTTTCTGCACCTTGCTGATCCAAAATTGTTCTTGAATCTATTTTACTCGACACTTGGAACGCCATTCGGGTCGGAATATTTGCTTTAATCAAACCTGTAATTACATCAACAGACGGACGTTGCGTTGCAAGTACTAGGTGAATACCTGCTGCACGGGCTTTTTGTGCAATACGCGCAATAAGCTCTTCAACTTTTTTGCCCACGATCATCATCATGTCAGCAAATTCGTCAATCACAACCACAATACTTGGCAGCTTATCTAGCTCTTGTGGGCCTTCAGCCATACCATCGGTGTCTTTAAATAATGGGTCTAGAATTGGTTGACCTGCGGCCTTAGCGTCCAACACTTTTTGATTGTAACCTTTTAAGTTACGCACTCCCAATGCCGACATCAGCTTGTAACGGCGCTCCATCTCACCCACACACCAGCGTAATGCATTGGCAGCTTCTTTCATATCCGTCACAACTTCACACAATAGATGTGGAATACCTTCATACACTGAAAGCTCAAGCATCTTCGGGTCTATCATGATCATGCGTACATCTTCAGGTGGTGACTTATACAGTAAGCTTAATATCATAACATTAACGCCCACTGACTTACCTGAACCAGTTGTACCTGCAACCAGCAAGTGTGGCATTTTCGCTAAATCAGCCACCACAGGTTGACCTGCAATATCTTTACCCAACACCATAGTCAATGGTGACGCGTTTTGTTCAAATTTTGGCGCATTAATCACTTCAGATAGACGCACAATTTCACGGTGCTTGTTCGGAAGCTCAAGACCAACATAGGTTTTACCCGGGATAACTTCTACAACACGAACACTCACGGCAGAAAGCGAGCGCGCTAAGTCTTTCGCAAGGCCTGTGATCTTAGCCACTTTAATACCAGGCGCCAAATCCAGCTCAAACCGAGTGACAACAGGGCCCGGATATACACCAACCACACTTGCTTGAATGTTAAAGTCTAATAACTTGACTTCCACCAGTCGTGAAACAGCATCCAGTTCTTCTTTAGATATCGGATTTTTCTGTTTATCAGGCCTATCAAGCAAGTCCAATGAAGGAAGTGGGTCCATAGGGGGACGTTCTTCCAATAATGCTTCGAATTTTTCTTTTGCTGATGGCTCAGGTTTAAAGGTAGATTGTGGCTGTGCTGGACTCGCAGGCTTAAGTGGCCTTGCAGGAGAGACCACCGTTGTTTGCTTAACAGGCTCTGCGGCTGACTCATCCAATGCATTGAGCGCTGAAGCAGTATCAAAGCCTTCATCATCAATGGCAGAAAAATTAATTTCCTGTTCAAGAATATCGTCTAGCTCATCAAACACAGATGGATCATGAGGCTCACCGATAATTGGCGGTACTTTTTCTTCCACCTTTTCTTTTTTGGAAAACAGCTTTTCTTTTAAGCTGAGTGGCTTAGGCTCAATTTCGTTATTGGTAACGAGATTATCATCAGGCACGATTTCGTTCAATTCGACATCTTGCTCTGCAATATCATGTGCGCGATCTGAGTCACTTACTGATAACTGCGATTGTGATTCTTGTCGCGCTGCCAATTTGGCGGAGAGCCATTTGAAAAACTGCACCACTTTTTCACCTAGATAGTCGACAAACTCAACCCATGACACGCCTGTGAGTAAAGTTAAACCAGCAAAGAAAAAGCAAAGCAATAAAATGGATGTACCGGTGAAGTTAAATGCAGGCATCATCGCCCCAGCAATAACATCACCCACTACCCCACCAGAAGAAACACTAAAAATATCATCAAAGTTAATACTACTAATGGCACTGGCAGAGGTAATAAACAAAGTTAGGCCAATAACACGTAAACCAAGAGTTGTGTAATCAAGTTGGAAAATTTTGTGCGGTTTTTTGAATAATAAGTAGCCCAATATTTGAATACCCGCAGGCACCAAAAAGGCCAACCAACCTAAGCTGACAAGTAAAATATCAGCAACCCAGGCACCAGCCGAACCTGTAATGTTTTTAACTTGAACATACTCACTAGTTTGAGACCACGCTGGGTCTGCTGGGTCAAAACTGATCAGCGCACACAAAATAAAAATGGCGGCTGCTGTACTCACTATCAATCCGGTTTCAAGGAGGCGTTGTACACCATTTAGACGCATACTGCGTTTTCCTCTATTTTTGTTCTTTTATTAACAATTTATAGGCACACCTTAGCAAGAAAAGGCTTATGGTGCATAGGGTTTTATTATTTCCCCTTCTTCCCCTTTAACCTCTTCCATGACCACATAAGTGCGACTTTCACTCACATTGGGTAATTTTAATAAAATTTCACCTAACACGCCTCTATATTCTGACATGTCGGTCACGCGCGTTTTTAGTAAAAAGTCGAAATTTCCTGATACAAGATGGCATTCAATGATTTCGTCGTGCTGACGAACCGCTTGATTAAACCGATCAAAAACATCAGGAGAGTTCTTATTTATAGTAATTTCTACGTAGACGAGCAGCCCTTGACCTAGTTTAGCAGGATCCACTACCGCTTTATAACCGCGAATAAACCCTTCCCGTTCAAGTTTTTTTACTCTTTCTAAGCATGGCGTAGCGCTCAAACCTATGCGCCGTGCGAGTTCAACGTTAGAAATCCGACCATCTTTTTGTAGTTCGACTAAAATTTTTCTGTCAATTCGATCTAATTGTTGATGCATTCTGGATAGTTTTTTCTACTGTTTCAGATAAAACATTAGTATATAACACTACTATTGGCGTGTAAAAAGGTAGGACACACTAGTGTGGCATACATATAATAGTCGAAAATTTTATCCCGTTCTATTTCAGAGGCGATTTATTATGATTATCGGTGTACCTAAAGAGATAAAAAACCACGAGTACCGTGTAGGTATGGTTCCTGCGAGCGTTCGTGAATTAATTAATCACGGCCACCAAGTTATCGTTGAAACGAATGCTGGTATCGGCATTGGCTTCACTGATGAAGATTATGTTGAAGTTGGCGCAACTGTATTAAACACAGCTGCTGAAGTATTTGCACAAGCAGATATGATCGTAAAAGTAAAAGAGCCTCAAGCAGTAGAGCGCGCTATGTTGCGTGAAGGTCAAATCCTGTTCACATACCTTCACTTAGCACCAGATCTTCCACAAACTGAAGACCTAGTTAAGAGCAAAGCTATCTGTATCGCATACGAAACTGTGACTGACGTACGCGGTGGTTTACCACTTCTAGCGCCAATGTCTGAAGTTGCAGGTCGCATGTCAATTCAAGCAGGTGCTCAGGCGCTTGAGAAATCACGCGAAGGTCGCGGTATGCTGTTAGGTGGTGTACCAGGTGTTGAGCCAGCGAAAGTGGTTGTTATCGGTGGTGGTATGGTAGGTCGTAACGCTGCTCAAATGGCAGTAGGCCTAGGTGCTGACGTAACGATCCTTGACCGCAACATTGATGTGCTTCGTTCACTTAACGCGCAGTTCGGTAGCCAAGCAAAAGCGGTTTACTCAACTGCAGATGCGCTTGAAAAGCACGTACTAGAAGCTGACTTAGTCATTGGTGGTGTATTAATTCCTGGTGCTGCTGCGCCGAAACTAGTTACCGCTGAGCACATCAAAGCGATGAAGCCAGGTGCTGCAATTGTTGACGTTGCTATCGACCAAGGTGGTTGTATCGCAACTTCTAAAGCAACAACACACGCTGAACCAACATATATCGTTGATGACGTTGTTCACTACTGTGTAGCCAACATGCCAGGTGCTGTACCACGCACTTCGACGTTTGCACTAAATAACGCAACATTGCCTTACATCATCAAGTTAGCTAACAAAGGCTACAAAGCTGCATTACTTGAAGACAAGCACTTTATGGATGGCTTGAACGTACTTAACGGTCAAATCACTTGTAAAGAAGTTGCTGAAGGTTTCAACATGGAATATGTTGATCCACGTGCTGCACTAGAAAACGCTTAATTCATTTAAGCAATAAACCCATGCTTTTGCATGGGTTTTTTTATGTCTACACCCCACACAGCAAACAGTTTGATAAAACTTCATTCACCTTTGTTTACAATAATAAAAAAGTTCTATTGAATATCGTCTTCAATTTGCTAACCTTTTCGAATGTACCTAAAAAGGATATGTATGGAACGTCGAACATTCATGAGCAATTTTGCTCAGTTGGCCCTGTTAACAATGCTCCCCAGTGCGCTTGCAAATACAACCGCAAGCGGTACGGCACATTGGCACAACAAGCCTCACCTTCCCAAGCATTTACAAGAACTTTACCCATGCTTATTTGGTAAACACCTTGTGGTGGCGGGTGCACTCGAGTTAGCCGATGCTGAACAAGGTACAATGGGCGTAATGAATGCTTCGAACGCATGTTATTTATTTGATCTAGTTAAGCAACAGTGGCGTTATGGTCCTTTTCTTCCCGTGCGTAGACACCATTTAGGACTTGTTAGCACTGAACACGGTATACTCGCTGTTGGCGGTTTTGCTGCAAGCAAGTCAGATCCATGGCAAGCCTGCGCTGATACATTTTTGCTATCCCGATTAAGCGGACATTGGCATAGCTCTATTCCGCTACCTTCTCCCCAAGCTGAATCTGGTTACGCCAATATCGCAGGAAATGCCCACGTTATTTCAGGCCGAGGAATTGTGCATGGTCGTCTCACAGATGTTGCAGAGCATGTATTTTTTGATGGCACTAAATGGCAATATGCCGCGCCCGCGCCTTTGCCTAGAAACTCGGGTGCATGCGTAAGCATGGATAGAGGGTGTTTACTGATTGGTGGTCGTATCCAAGAAAAAAATCATGAAAACCAATCCCGAGTCGATTTTTACGACCAACGCTCAGATCGATGGTTTGAATTAGCCCCGATGCCACAAGCTTGTGCAGGGATCGCTGCGGCTAAAAAAGACAATAAAATCTATGTTTTTGGTGGAGAACAATACAATTTAATCTCTAATCATAATTCAGTACCTATTATGAAAAGTAAAACTTTTAACAAAATTTGGGAATATGACTTTTCAAGAGATCGTTGGCAAGCTTTACCCATTACCATGACCACTACTCGCCATGGGTTGGGCGCGGTGACCACCAATGAAGGCATATACCTTATCGGTGGTGCGAAACGCCCCGGGGGAGAAATGACAACGAATTATGTCGAGCTGCTTAGCTTCAATAAGCATCAAACGTAATTACTTCTTTTAGTCTTCCAATTGACTCAGGCCTCACGGCTCAACCGAGAAATCGACCCCTGTATTTTCAGTAATCGTTAGTGGCTTAACTTGATATAAACTAAATGCCGCTTCTTGTGTTTCTGCATCATCAATATGACCAACACAACTATAACCAACTTTATATGTCCCAGCTTGAACGAAACCGATGGCATAGTTGTTTTGCTCATCAACAGTTGCGGTTGCGATTGGAGAGTTTACGTTAACAACGTCAGTTTCAAATATATCACTCGGCTCAATGGCCTCTTCACTATATAAATAAGCCACTTGTTTGTATTCACCATTCGTCGGCGCCAAGTCAATATTGTCGGCAATACATGCATTACTCAGTTCTGCGCTTATTGCACCTGATAGCGTATAGGTTTGTGATACATTTTCTAAACGCACAGCTGTAGGTTTAAGATAAACAGTTACCTCATTTTTGGAAGTAACCAGCGAGCGATTTAAATCAAATTCAAGAACAAGCGAGTTTTCATCCTCATTAATTGTTATTTCATTTATTTGTATTTCACCTACCCCATCATTTCCTTTACGTTTTACATCTAGTGGAACACGTGTATCGTCGTTGTAAACGATGTGAGAACCGAGCTCTACATTTTCCACGCTCGTGCCATTGATGATATTGGCCCTAAGCCATTCATAATCACCCGCATCAAGGTTTACACCACTTAATAGCGGAAATATCTCATCTCCCGTGTATTGAAGTAAGTTAATTTGTGTTGGGTTACCATTTTCATCTTTGGTATCGAATACACTTGTCGCACTTGCGTTTTTCAAGGAAATGCCATCAATCACAATGTTTACGGCTTTTACATTTGTAACAGCTGCATCCGAAACCCCCAAAGTCATTGATGTTTTCTGACCTGTGCTGGCCTCTTGTGAGGTATTTGAAGCATTGCCTGACCTGCTTGAGCCGCCACAGGCGCTAAGCAATAAAACAGCCCCTAAAGGTAAAATATAAGTTAATTTAAACATGTATTACCTCCTTTATAATTCAAAAAATAACAATACTAACTATACAAAATGCACCTGAACATGCGTTTAATAGGTATAAACAACTAAAACCAAAAAAAACCAATACTTTGTGCCTAAACTTTAAAAGCGGCTTTACAGCACAGCGTGGTAGCTGACGACTATTTGCTAACATAAGTTAGCCAAAGGGCGTGTAAGAATGTGTGCTCGCGACAACATGAAATCGATGATTTAACTCTTTCCACATGTGTAACGTACTTATTACATTATAAATTTTTAACCTCACCTAAAAGATTTAAAGTTTTGCAATATCTGGTACATTAAACTGAAACTAGCATTGCAAGTTTTTGTTAATGTTTTACATTTAAATGATGTCGAGTGTTGGAGATGTGCCGTGAAGTTCAAACACAAAATTGTAATCGTATCCTCGTTAGTTTTATTTCTGGCGCTCAGCGTTTTATCAATCAAACAATATTTTTCAATTAAACAAAATTTAGAACAACAAGTTGGTCATAATATCAATGAGATAATCCAAGGGATCAGCAACACGGTCACTGCAAAGATGCAAGGCAGTGTTGATCTGGCTTCATTGACCACGTCCCTTGTATCAGAAACCAACTCTTTGCAAGAAGCATATCCTATTTTGGCGCAACCAAAATTGTCTGATAAATTTCTGCTGATTGGCTATGGCGAAGAAAATACGGGTAAATATGTTGCCAGCGATCCATCGTGGAACCCAGGTCCAACTTGGGACCCGCGCAAACGGCCTTGGTATACAGATGCAAAAGACGCAGGTAAGCTGATTGTCACTGCACCCTATGCAGATTCAGTAAGCAAAGAGATCGTCGTATCAATTGGCACCCCAGTGACCAAGCAAGGTCGATTCCACGGCGCGATATTTTATGATGTAAGCTTGGCAGAGCTAGGCAATATGATTAACTCATTCAACCTATTCGGCGCTGGCTTTGCCTTCATGGTCAGTACTGACGGTACTATCATTTCTCACCCTGATGTCAGCCTAAACGGCGACAAGGCGGTGAAATTTTTGGGTGATACGCAATTTAGCAGCGACATGCAGGCAATTAGTTTGAATGGCGTGGAGTACCTCGTTGACTTCCAAAAGGTAGATGGTTTTGACTGGCTAGTTGGTGTCGCACTTGAAAAAGAAAAAGTGTTTGCTGCCGTCTCTGATCTAACACAGGACTCCGTATTATTTACCGTGCTATTTGTAGTTATTAGTATCATTGTGTTGTCTTTGGTCGTAAACCTCCTTCTTAAACCCCTCGAAGATATAAACGATGCGATGGCAAATATTGCCCAAGGTAATGCCGACCTGACAGTAAGGCTCAATACCAATAGCGATCCTGAATTCTCAGCACTCGCTGAAAACTTCAACTTATTTACTGCTCGGCTACAACAGCTGATTGCCGATATTCAGGTACTTGGTCGTGAAATTTTACAAGACGCAAAACAAACGTCTTCAGGCGCGAATCAATCGAGCAACGCCATCTCAAGACAGCTGAAATCGCTGAACTCCTTGGCAACAGCCACTGAACACATGGCTGAAACAGAGCTTCGAGTAGCCAACTCAGCACAAGAAGCTGCAGACGCAATTCAAAAAACCGACACAGCTGCGGTGGAAGGTCAAAAAATCGTGATGCAAACCACAGATACCATTGCCAATCTATCTGAACAGATCTCAACGGCGGTAGATGTAGTAAATGATTTAGAAGTATCCACCAGCGGCATTGAACAGATCCTATCGGTGATCAACGGTATCGCCGAGCAAACTAACCTACTGGCACTCAATGCTGCGATTGAAGCGGCACGCGCGGGTGAATCAGGCCGCGGGTTTGCAGTCGTTGCAGATGAAGTAAGAACGCTGGCACAACGCACCCAAGAAGCCACTACAGAAATCAAGTCAATGATTGATCAGTTACAAGCTGGAGCAGTTAATGCGGTTCAAGTGATGAAACAGAGTCAATCCATTGTAGAAAAAACCGTTGGTAAAGCGGATGAAACCAGTGACTCACTGCAAGCAATTCGTCAAGCCATTGAGCACATCGTGCAGCTCAATGTGCAAATTGCCGATATGTTAAATGAACAGCGTCAGGTAGTCAGCGAAGTCAATTCAAACGCAATGGAGATCCGCAACATCTCTGACATGGTGTTTAATGAAGCCAAAACCGTTGACCATACAATGCAAAGTCAGGTTGACAAAATCACCGAGCAAGAAAACATGCTTGAGCAATTTAAAGTTTAACAGTAACCCTCCCCCTCGTTTTATTGCTAGGTTTGAGCAAACACAACAAACCTAGCACCTCAAATAAACACACACGCCGCACTATCCTTATTCTAGGCAAATATATTGCCCTTCCACTTGTTCAACTAACCGACATTGATGTTGGTCGCTCACACTACCAACTTCAGTGACCTTATTTGTTGGATTTGTTAGTGCGCCACTGAATAAAGTAAAACAAACCGGCACCTAACAAGCCACTGTACAAACACACCTTATGTAAACTACTTATCGACATATAATTTAACAACGGGTTGTATAATGAAAACGGAAAAAACGGTTGCACGTCACCGTGCATAATGCCATCTAAAACCACGTGACTAAAACAGCCAATAAAGGCGCTAATAAAGACCACTAGCCAAGATATATTAATTGGATTGGCTTTTTTAGAAATACCTAAAATGCGTAAGCCAAATTCAGACAAATACTTGCCCGTTAACGCTGCTAACACAGCGATTAAAGATCCACCCAGAAAGGTATGAGAAAAGCCATGAACGTGCCCATGGCCATGAAGCATGACCCACAATGGTTGCAGATCCATCACTATCTGTGACCAACCAAATACCATCAAGCTAAAACTACCTTGTAGCAACGCTTTTACAAATATCCCAACGCCCATATGAAATGGTGTAAACGGCATAAACTCTCCTTGTGAATTTTGCGCCTATTTAAGGTAAGTGCAACCCTACCATATCCCCTAAGTCCCTGCAGCTAAAACATAAAAGGCGGATTCAAGATGAGTTGTGTTGAAACAAGTAGACAGCGATAAGTAGGTCAAATCAAGGGCGAAGAAACGCCATCCGATATTGAGGACGACAAAGTCAAACCTAATCCACGATAAGACCATACCACTAGGCGACAGAGCAAATATCCATACGTAAAACGATACACTGCTGAAACTTGTAGCTCATTAAATACAAGTAAATAAGAGAAATAAGTGACACCCATCACAATACAAGTAAATAAGAGAAATAAGTGACACCCATCACTATTGATATCCAAGCTGAGGCAGTAAAATAAAAAGTAAAAGAAATAAAAACGTATAAAAATACTCCAATCACTGGGTTGGGTACAAACACATTTTTCGATAGGCTAATTTTTAGCGCCCAAGTGTATCTCTGCACCAAAACCGGGTTATCGCGCACGACAAAGCGCTGTAAATACAACAGTTATAGATTTTTGAGTTGATAGTACTTGTCTGACTAAGACAACAAGCGCTCGCAGTTTGTTAGATTCGTGCGCCGTCGTTTTTGAAGTGTTTCGCAGTAAGCGGTTATTGTCCGCTCTCGGCCAACCGCGCCGCGGAATACTCGAGAAAACTGAGTTGTGAGTTTTATCCAATTCTCAGGCTCTATATTTAATCGAGTCAGAATGGGCTGCGCTTCGTTGATATAACCACGCTTGTCAGCGCGAATGCATTGGCCTGTTAGTTCAACTAATTCAATATAGGATTTGAGCTCAAAAGGCAGTCCTTTTGGCACCTGTTTTCGAGGGCTGCCAGCAAAGCGTAGTAGGCTTTTTGGCTGTTTTCCCTGCTTAGCGTGGTCGATGCGCTTTTTGATGCTTGTGTAGTCTGAGGTTTCAGGTGTTGCGGCGATTTTCGCTCTAATGGGGTTTAAGTCTACGTAAGCGAGACAAGCAGCCAGTGCGGCTTCATCCAGTAATGCTTGAGATTTAAATCGTCCTTCCCAGAATCGACCTGTACAATTATCTTCTTTATTTGCTTTGCGGGCGATGTCTTCGTTAAGTACCCGCATAAACCAGCTAATATCCGCGAGTCTTTCCCTGTACTTGGCGACATGCTCATCGAGTATCAACTGCTCCGACTCTTTGAGTGGCGCTCCCTCAACGAGCTTATGTGTTATCCAATTGCCTTTGAATAACTTGTGCCACCGTATCACAATTGCTTTATCCGACAGACGCTTAGCCTTTTTATCATCAACATATAAAACAATGTGAGTATGATTACTCATCACGGCATAAGCACAGATATCAATACAAAACACAGACCCCAATATCAGGAGCTTTTTTTCAACCCAATCGCGGCGGTGCTCGTATGATTTGCCCGTAAACCTATCTTCACCGCACAGAAACGCGCGCCTTACGCAACGGGAGATACAGTGATAGTATTTGGTGTCGGTTAAACTGATTTGTCTTTTACGGGCGGTTGCCATCGTTTGGTTTCCTCAATCCTTTGAGTACAGGATTAAAGCTTAGGTAGCATTTAAGGAAGGTGCAAATTTGTGATGGGTGTCTTTGGTTTCTGTCTTCTTTGGTTTCTGTCTTACGCGCCGCGGGCGTCGTAGCCGATAGACTCAAACTTGTCGCGTGCGTGTGTAACTGCAGGTAGGTCGCTCACAATCCCTAAAATATCAATGCAGTCTTTGGCCATTAAGCCAGGTATAGCGGTTGAGCCTATGTGGTAATAGCGAATTTTACCGCTGTATGCCGATGTTAAGCGCTTTACCTCTACTTCAAATTCATTGGCCCAACTTGGCGAGTGTGGCAACACGTACATATTTATACCTTGTTTTTAAAACAATTTTATAACGAAATGTGGGGGCGGCGTAACCGTCAGCGATGTCTCTTTGCAAAGACGAATTTAGGCTTTTTAAGGCAATACTGCTGCGTTAAAGTGAAAGCGCTAACATAATACTGTATGAAAACGCTTTCAAGCCACTGAACTAGTTAATCTCGAACGATATAACGCTGCTCAATGGTATCAGTTGCACCATTTTCTTTTAGGTAAGTAAACCAATATGTGATCTCATTCGATGCTTGCAAATTACTTAACGTTAGCTCATTTCGCCCGGCATTCACCGTCATACGTACATTCTGCTGCACACCATTATTTACTCGATAATGTACATCAGCCCAACCCGTACTATTGACGTAAAACAGCACGCGTGCGCTATCAAGCTGCGAAAGCCCAAATTCAGACCTAACAATTTCACAGCCTTTATCATCCACGGGGGTATTGGGTGATGTATTAGCACATTCATCAAACTCATCAGGTACGCCATCGTTGTCTGAGTCTTTAATAGGTGTTTCCCCTCCCCCAATCCAAACTATGTCGTCAATGGCCATGGCAAAAGGCCGATTGGGAATTTGCCCATCCAGTGAAGCAATATTAAAGTGGTTTTTAATAGATTGCAGCGCGATGAGTGGCCCAGCTAGCTCATCAATAGGCACAATGGCTTGCGCCCAGTTGCCATCTCGCACTAAACCGTATTTGGTTTGCCCCGCATCAAAATTGAGCCAGTGTTCATTGGTATAAGTGTCACTCACGCCAATTTTAAAACCCACATCGGCGGGGATCTTAATTCTAAAGCGCAACTGTCCATCTCTAAACGCAGTCATATCTCTTGCTTGACGCACTTGAAAGCCGCCACCAAACCATTGATTAGGTTTATAGTCCCAGGCAATCACATTTTCCCCTTCATAGGGAACTAAAGTCCCCTGCGAAATCGAGTTTTGATTCCAAACATAAATGTCTGAGTCAACACCTGGATTGAGCTGATTGTCCGTCGGTGTGGTGTCGGTAAAAACGCCGAATGTTCCGTGCTCCGGTGTTGTCACACTGCCCTGTTTCACCTCGCCTAATCCATCCCACTCATATACCTTGACATAATCGACCACCATTTTTCCGGGTAAAGGCGCCGTGACTTGATCATTACGTTTGGCGTCCGTAAAGTTTCCCCCTACCGCCAAGTTCATCAATAGGTAAAATGGCGCTCTAAACTCGTCCGATTCACTACTGATTGTAAATGGTTGATCAAACATAAAATACTCAGCGCCATCATCTATCACGGTAAAGCGGATCTGGGTGTCACTCCAATATACTCGATACGTCACAAAACGATTGGTTAAAGGTGAGTTTGACAGATGCGCGTTGTCATTTTGCCAAGCAACACTGGCGGCACATGTGGGGTTGCCTACACTACAGGCATCTTCACTATAAAAAATCAGGTTTGAGCCGCTATAGCTATTACTATCTGCATTCGGAAAGCCCGCGTCAATGCGCCCTTGCATCGACTGGCCCATTTCCATGATGTCGATCTCACCCTTGGCTGGCCACGATGCGGTGCTTGTACCCAACATCCAAAGCGCAGGCCACAATCCGGTATCGACATTAGAGACTTTCACTCTAAATTCGACCATACCATATTGAATTGCAAGCTTATCTTTACTATGTATTTTGCCAGATGAAAACGCTTTCGTGCCGATGCGCTCTTTACGCGCTTCTAGTACCAAGCCTTTGTTGCCGGGCTCTCCTTCTATATCGGCAATAGAGACATTATTATCGCTATACCATTGCAGCTCTTGGTTGCCCCAACCACATAAACCTTGGTCGCAACCATCTCCCATGTCGATGGTCCACACATCCGTATTCAAGGTACTAAAATCGTCTTGCCATAAGAGCTTACCCACAGCCGCCCAAGCAGGGGAAGCGCTTGCAAGTGTTATCGCAACACCAGCCAAAGCCAGTTTAGCGCACTTGAAGTTTTTCATTATTTATTCCTTTACATGTTGTCATTAATTGCGCGTTGGACTGCTTACCAATAAAGACTGCGCGGTTAGTATCTGTTAACTGTCGGTCCGCTAAGCCATTTCGACGAAGCCCTAAACAGATAATAAAACGCTAACATGTAAGCGCTTACACACACAAGGATAAATCTCAAAAATTTATAAGTTTGCTTATAACGTGGTGGCTTTTACTTAAGCCGAGTTGCTAGGTTGGATATTATTTATAAAATACAAGATGTTGATAAGTATAATTTGATTTGTATTTACTCATTTACTTTAACGCTACAAGTGACAGCTTTAAAACACCGCTGTTTGAGCTGCTACTATTTCACACGAGTAACAATAAAATCGACGCTCAAAACACAGCAAGCGATTAACAAAGATAACCCACTAAACACCATGATAGGTTCTACAAACATCCCGATATACATGATGTAGCCCAATACTGCACAACCAAGTTGTGAAATAGCAACATGTGAAAGTGTGATCTGTGGATACTTTAAAGCCGCAACTGACATAAAAAGCAAAGAGAGCAGTCCAACGAGTGAGAAAATTAAATTCGCAATTGAGTGTATGCTTGGGTCTAAATCGCGAACGAACACCCAAATACTTACCAAACTAATGCCAAACCACACAAAGCTGGCGGGCCAGATCAATACTCGCAACAAAAATTTAATAAGGGTCACCTTCATATGTGTAACTCTATTGTCATGTGGGTATAAATTCCCCTACTTTGCTCACGTAGCCGCTCACGACCACATCTTTAATTTCTGTTAGTTCACAGATAAGTGCGACATCAATTTCACTTGGTCTATCTACAAAGCGGCCTTGCTTGATCACGACCTTTTTGTCGGTTGTTAATCCGTTTTCATATAGATACACCGCAACAGGACCCGCCGCACTCCCCGTAGCAATATCTTCGACTTTGCCAAAATTGTCCCATGTTCTGCCTTCGAAGTTATTAATATCAACAAGATATAAAAATTTTGCCTGATATTCGCCAAGCATAGTTTCAAGCTCAGTCGTTTTAAAAGAGACTTTACTGAGTCCATGCTCAATGGGTAAAACGAGGTAAGGCAAACCTGTACTTATGATCTGAGCAGGATAATCTTGAGGCTGTAAGTGAGCGATACCCAGCGCATCGTAAAATGGCTCAGCCTGTTTAGTGCTAAGAGTCGCCAAAAATTCAGGTGCACCTTGGTGCATAGATGCAACAAAGTGCTTACCTTCCCATCGGCTGGTTAGCTCTATATGAGTTTGGTTTAACTCAATACACCATTTTTGCGGTGTGCTTTGCTCAGCCAGCTCTTCATGTAAATGATACGCTAGCCCGATTAATGGATGCCCTGCAAAATCAAGCTCCTCTTCCATGGTAAAAATCCAAGCACGATATGGCTCTACCTCTGTTTTTACAAAAATAGACTCGAACTGACGCATTTCTCGCGTCCACGCCTGCATTTTTCGCTTATCAACATCTTCAAAATCATAAAAGATTGAAAGCCCATTTCCTTGCAACTTTTGCTTGCTAAATACATCAACCAGTTTGCAGCGCATCGTTGTTATTTCCCGCTAAGGTTTTGAGTATGGTTAAACCGTACCAAATATTTTATCGCCTGCGTCACCCAAGCCCGGCACAATATAGCCAAGCTCATTCAAATGACTATCCAGTGCGGCCGTATAAATCTCAATATCTGGATGTGCTTCCAGTGTGGCTTTAACCCCTTCAGGTGCGGCAACAAGCACAATAGCTTTGATGTGCGTGCACCCTGCTTTTTTGAGCATATCAATCGTCGCAATCATTGACCCACCTGTTGCCAACATGGGATCTATCACTAAGCTCAAACGCTTATCTATATTACCCACCAGCTTTTCAAAATACGGTACTGGCTCCAGAGTTTCTTCATTACGCTGCAAGCCAACAACACTGACTTTTGCTGAAGGGATCAATTCCATCACACCATCCATCATACCCAAGCCTGCGCGTAAAATAGGCACGACGGTAATCTTCTTGCCAAGTAGCTTTGATACGTCAATATCGTTACCTTGCCAACCTTTGATGGTTTGAGTTTGTAGTGGCATGTCTTTGGTTGCTTCATAGGTAAGCAAAGTGCCAATTTCCGATACTAATTCGCGAAAGCTCTTCGTGCTAATACCGTACTCACGTAGCAGAGCCAATTTATGCTGAACGAGCGGGTGGTCGATAATATGTAATGACATGTTGATATTCCTTACAGTTCACTAAAAAACGATTCGCTTTTATGGCGAACAGGTTTAGTACAAGCCACGGTCGGCGTACCCAAATAAAGATAACCCACTATTTCGTCTTGCTCATTTAACCCTAGCAAAGATTTAACCGTTGGGCTTTGCGCATAATAACCCGTGCGCCAAACGCCCGATAAACGCTGGGCAAATGCGGCTTGTTGCATGGCAAAAATACTGCATGCAGCGCTTTCAATTTGTTCAATACGCGGCACTTTTGGGTGCTCTTGGAACGGACTGATCGCAATGATCAGCATAGGTGCACGTTGCGGTAATTCTTTTGCTCGGCTGATAGTACGTTCATCTTGGTTTTCAGCAACTGCTGCCTGATGATATATTTCACCCAGCTTATCTCGCCCCTCCCCCTGAACAACAATAAATTTCCACGGTGCTAAACCACCATGATCTGGCACTTTTAAAGCCGCTTTTTTTATGATCTCTAATTGTTCTTGGGAAGGGCCCGGAAATGACAAATTACTGTCAGATTGGCGTGTGGTTAATAGCTCGATGGCATCCATTATTGTCACCTAATTGAATATCATTCTTGTTAAGTGGAAGAATACCATCGTATCTATACATCATCTATGATTTATCTTAACTTTCAATGCAATACTTTTGCCCATATCGCTTGACCCAATAATCTAAGCTCACAAAACGGCCACCGCCGGTGAAAAGCAAGCTCAACAACATGGCAAAATAAATCGCCGCAAACTCAATGCCGTTGTTCAAAATAACAATGCTGCCGTGCTCGTACAGGTAGTCAGGGTAACCATGGGTATCTACGAGTGATTTAATTTTCTCAAGTCGCTCTGCCGCTTGCACGCTATTTTCTAGGCTTGCTTGTGCTGCAGGTATCCCTACCCAGTCGAGCACTTTCGCAGCACTCGTGTCAGGGTTAGTTGGCGTGATTGAAAACCAGCCATTTTCCCAATGCACACTGGTCGCGGCAATAAACATAGTGACAAGCAATGGAATAGAAACTAGACGAGTTAGCAAGCCCACTAATAACAACCAGCCGCCCAAAAACTCCGTCCAGCCTGCAATAAATGCTAATAAATCAGGAAACGGCAGCCCCAGCCCCCACTCTGTATTACCAAACCAAGAAACCACACTCTCATCAGCTAAAAGATTAGTTGGAAAAGATATGTCCTCTTTACCAAGATTTAGCTTGCTATATCCCGCAATGATCATGACAGGGGCTAAGATTAGACGAAACAATAAAGGGGAGACACCATTGAATAATTGACATTTTTCAACAGCGCATTGGTAAAACTTATACAACTTACAGATCATAAACGGCCTACTTGGTGATCAAAGATTTCTTAATTACCAGAATAGACCGTTAGCTTCGTTTTTTTCTTACAAATATCAATATTAAATTAATCTAGCCGCTTGCAGTGCTTCGTAAATAGCACGTTTTGCGTCAATCGCACTTGCCAGCTTCGCACCACCAATCACATGGTGATTACTCGGCAAGGCTTCTTTGTTAAACAACTTATCGTTGGAAACTTGGCCAATACACGCTATTACCGTGTCAACATCTAGCCACTTCTCTTCCCCTGCTTGCTTGATCAACAGACCTTTATCCGAAAAGGCAATGTATTCACACTGTGCAATTTGCTCCACCTCATGCTGTTTAGCTACTTGTCGGTGGATCCAACCTGTTGTTTTACCCAAATCACTGCCAAAACGACCTGGACTGCGCTTCAACATATACAGCTTACGCGGATCTTTGAGTGGTTGTGCATCACACTCAATACCCCAATGATGCTTAAACTCTTCTATTGATTGCTCTGGCTTTTCAGCTAAAAATGCGACCATATCAAAGCCAATGCCACCAGCACCTAAAATAGCAATTTTATTGCCTAGCTCCACTTCTTTTCTGATCACTTCATCATAGGCAAATACACGTTTGCCATCGCTACATTCAATGTTTGACAAACGAGGACTGACCCCAGTGGCAAACACGATATCATCGAAGTCACTGTCCATATCTGATTGGTATTCAGTGCCTAAGCTCAATTCAACACCTAAGCGTTCAATTTCATGTAAGTAATACTTGAGCGTCTTTTTAAAGTCTTCTTTTCCTGGTATTTGCATCGCCAAATTGAACTGACCACCGGGTTGAGTATTTTTGTCAATTAATTTAACCGCGTGTCCCTTACTTGCCAAATAATAGCTTGCCGATAATCCAGCAGGACCCGCCCCTACCACTAACACTTTCTTTTTCTTTGCCGCAGGCGTAA
Organism: Pseudoalteromonas sp. ABE4_541; assembly: GCF_056312285.1. NCBI lineage: Bacteria > Pseudomonadati > Pseudomonadota > Gammaproteobacteria > Alteromonadales > Pseudoalteromonadaceae > Pseudoalteromonas > Pseudoalteromonas sp. ABE4_541. Next base: position 47,836 of record NZ_JBSVEM010000022.1, on the reverse strand, counting down.
GTGGATAATCCAACTCAAAGCCGGCTTGGGGGTTCACTAAGCAAGTTGCACGTTTCCCCTTAAACACATGGTCTAAACAACCCTGGTTACAACCAATACAGACGTTGATTTGTTCACAGTTATTCGCTGCGTATTTATTAAAGAACTCAGGATCAGCCAATAAAGGACGCGCCATCGATATCAGATCTGCTTCTTGTGCATGCAAAATACCATTGGCGATATCAGGCGTATTAATACGGTTGACCGCAATTACCGGAATATCAACAACATCTTTTAAGCGCTTCGACGCTTCTTTAAATGCACCCGGTGGTACCATACTCGCAATTGTTGGCACACGTGCTTCATGCCAGCCAATACCGGTATTTAAAATATCGACCCCTGCAGCTTCAAGCGCTTTAGCCTGCACGGTCACCTCGTCTGCTGTAGACCCATTCGGAATAAGGTCCATCACCGACAGTCTAAAAATAATTAAAAAGCTATCATCAACAGCCGCACGAACCGCTTTTACGGTCTCAACGGCAAGCCGCATGCGGTTTTCTAAGCTACCGCCATATTCATCGGTACGCTTGTTAGTGTGATCCGCCATAAATTCATTGATCAAATACCCCTCAGAACCCATGATCTCAACACCATCATATCCTGCTTTTTGGGCAAGCTTTGCTGAGCGCGCAAAGTCTTTGATGGTTGCCTTGATCATGCTTTTAGACATGGCTTTAGGTTTATAGGGATTAATGGGCGCTTTTATCGCACTTGGCGCGACATTGAATGGATGATAGGCATAGCGACCAGCATGAAGCAACTGTAAGCAAATTTTAGCGCCATGATCATGTACAGCCTTAGTGTACGCCTTGTGTTTAATCACATCGTAATAAGAGTTAAAAGAAGATGATATTGGGGTCAACTTCCCTCTCAAGTTTGGACTATAGCCGCCAGTTATAAGTAACCCTGTACCGCCTTTAGCGCGTTCCTCGTAAAACGCGCTTAAACGTTTACGATTATGCCATCCTTCTTCTAATCCTGTGTGCATTGATCCCATGACCAAGCGGTTTCGAAGCGTTGTGTGCTTCAATTCTAATTGTTTTTCTAACATTACTTGCCCCAACTAACTGGTCTAACCTGTGCAACATTATCAATTTTCTAAGATTTAGCAAGCGTCGATATTAAGTAAATTAAATGTTTCAAGTATTAATTCGACATAAACCGCGCAATATATGCACTTTGCCAATGTATTTATTGGCTTTTTTACATTCAATAAATACTTCGTTACGTTTTTCAGGTAACACCCAAAATCAAACTAGGTTATGATAATGAAATGATAGATTAGACAATTCAATGAATGGGGAGTCGCTTTGAGTCTGATTGGTAAATTTTTTAAAATACTGTGGAATACACTCAATTTTTCACGTCGTTTAGTGTTTAACCTTATCTTTATCTTCCTTATCGCGGCTGCGCTCATCGCTGCTTTTAGCTCAGATAAAGAAACAAAAGTCTCAGAAAATAGTGTACTTAGACTAAACCTAAACGGCTTCTTAGTTGAAGAGCTTACTTACATTGATCCGATTGACGCAGCATTTCAAGACATTAGCGATTCAAGCGATCAACCAAAAGAAATACTGCTAGATGATGTGCTTGATGTGCTTCATAACGCAAAAAATGATTCACGTATCAGTGTATTATTACTTGACCTTGAAAACTTACATGGCGGACACCTAGACAAACTAGAAGTGATCAGCCAAGCCATTGATGAGTTCAAAGCTGCAGGTAAAAAAGTGATTGCGCATGGTGCCTACTACTCTCAAGCTCAGTATTACCTAGCTTCTCACGCCGATACCGTTTCAATGCACCCATATGGTAGTGTTGATATTAAAGGCTTTGCGTCGTATCCGATGTACTTTAAAGATGCGCTAGATAAGCTAAAAGTGACGCAACATATTTTCAGAGTTGGTACTTATAAATCAGCCATTGAACCTTTGATCCGAAATGATATGTCAGATGCAGCTAAAGAAGCTAACCGTTTATGGCTAGGCGAATTATGGCAGCAGTACAAAAATGAGATAAGTAAAGCGCGTCAGTTTGACTTGGCTAATTTTGATGAAACACTTGATGACTTTGCGAGCAAAATACAGGCTGTGAACGGCGATTGGGCTCAGTATGCACTCAAAAATGGTTGGGTAGATGAGCTTAAAACAAACCAACAACTTCAAGAAGAGCTTATCCAATTGGTTGGCAAAAACCAAAGTGGTAAGTCGTACAAGCAGATTTCATTTAATAAGTATTTAAACGTGGTTAAGCCTGCCGTTCAATTTGAAAACCCGATTACAGAAAAAGTAGCAGTGATTGTTGCTCGCGGAAACATTGTCAATGGCAAGCAAAAAGCGGGTACTATTGGTGGTGATTCAACTGCCGCTTTGTTGAAAAAAGCACGTTTAAACGACAAAGTTAAGGCCGTTGTTTTGCGCATTGATTCTGGCGGCGGCAGTATGTTTGCTTCTGAAACCATTCGCAATGAAGTACTTGCGATTAAAGCAGCTGGCAAACCAGTTATCGCGTCAATGGGCTCTGTTGCAGCATCGGGCGGCTATTGGATTGCTGCATCAGCAAATGAAATTTGGGCAGCACCTAGCACAATCACAGGTTCAATCGGTGTATTTGGTGCAATGTTAACCTTTGAAAACTCTTTAAAAGAGCTTGGTATTTACTCAGATGGTGTTGCAACCACTGAGCTGAGCGGTATTTCTGTTACTCGTGGTATTGATAAGCGCTTAGCGGATATTTTCCAACTCAGCGTTGAAAACTCATACGATAAATTTATCTCTTTGGTGGCACAAGAACGTGGTATGGACAAAGAAGCCGTTGATAAAGTGGCACAAGGCCGTGTATGGACTGCTACACAAGCCAAAGAGTTTGGTTTAATCGACCACTTAGGTTACAAACAAGATGCGATTGAAGCCGCAGCTAAGTTAGCCAAACTTGATTTTTATGATGTGATCACAATTGAGCAAGAGTTAAGCGAAAAAGAGCAGTTGTTACACGATATCTTTGCAACATCAATCGTAAGCTCTGCGATCTCAAGCTTAAAAGTATCTTCGCCGATGTCACAATTAGCTAGCGGCTACCTGGCGCCTATCACCAGTCAAGTTGAAAGTAATTTCACTATTTTGAATCAATTTAACGATCCAAATGACACTTATACCCGCTGTATGGTGTGTGAGGTAAGTTTCTAACTGCCAATGTGATGCTGCAGTTGATATACTAAGCCCAGAACCTATTCTGGGCTTTTTTATGAAAAGAAAAAAAATATACATCGCTTACACAGGCGGTACGATTGGTATGAAGCAATCAAGCCGTGGTTATATCCCTGCTGAAGGTTACTTGACAGAAACTGTTAAGAACAATGCCGAGTTTACTCGAGATGAGATGCCACTATTTGATATCCACGAATACTGCCCTTTAATCGACTCTTCAGATATGTCACCCATGCATTGGCAAATGATTGCTGATGACATTCAACAAAAGTACGAGCAATATGACGGCTTTGTGGTGCTTCATGGTACAGACACCATGGCTTATACCGCATCCGCATTATCTTTTATGTTCGAGAATTTGACCAAACCTGTAATTGTGACAGGTTCGCAGATCCCGCTGTCGCAGCTGCGCTCTGATGGCCAAGTAAACTTGCTCAATGCCATGTATCTGGCTGCAAACTACCCCATTGCCGAAGTCAGCTTGTTCTTTAACAACAAACTGTTCCGAGGCAATCGAGCAACCAAAGCCCATGCAGATGGCTTTGATGCGTTTGCTTCGCCAAACCTACAGCCTCTGGCGCAATCAGGTATTAATATCCAACTTAAAGAAGGCAAACTAAGCCCGTATGTGGATCAAGCGCTACAAGTTACTCCGGTTGTGCCTCAGAACATTGGTGTTTTATACCTGTACCCTGGAATTGATATCAACATTATCAATAATGTGATTAACGGTGACATCAAAGCACTGATCATTTTGAGCTTTGGTGTGGGCAACGCCCCTCAGCAGCCAGCTTTTCTCAATGCTTTAAAAGCAGCAAGTGAGCGTGGCGTGGTATTGATCAACTTAACTCAGTGTATTCAAGGTCAAGTCAATATGGGAGGCTATGCAACGGGTAATGCCCTGTTAAACAGCGGAGTGATCAGCGGTTTTGATATGACGATTGAAGCGTGTATTGCCAAACTACATTATTTGTTTAGTCAAAAGTTAGAACTTGAAACTGTCAGACATCTTATGCAAGATAATTTGCGTGGCGAGCTCACCCGATAAAAAAGCCGGCGATTGCCGGCTTCTAAATTTCAGCTTTTTATTAACGAACTTTTGCGTCTAACTCAACCAAATCAGTTAAATGACATGTCTCACCTTGGTGTGTTTTAACACCATGCTCGCCAAAGTAGTCACGTTGGGCTTGTACCAAATGACCATTGCTTGGCGTACTTAGCGTCGCGATGTAAGTTTGCGTCGATGCCAACACAGGGAACGCTAATCCACTGGCAACAGCAAGCCCTGTTACTTTACGTAGTGCATCACTTTCTTTGCCAAGCGTGTCGATAAACTCAACACCCTGTGCGATATCATCTAGGTAATCCGCGCGAATAATACAACCCGCTCGCCAAGTCTGTAGAGTTTTAGCTAAATCAACCTTCCATTGGTGAGTACGTGAAGCACCTTTGATCAAGGCAAGACCTTGGCGATAGCACAGCAGGCTTGCAAGATAAAATGCATCTTTTAACTCTTCTAAATCAACATCTACCTTCACCGTCGATTTTGTAGCGTAAGTCATTTCTTTCGCGGCGTGAGTATCAATTGTATTAGTTAGATGACGCGCCTGTACCGCTGCGACCAAAGATGGTACTGCAATACCCAGTTCTAACGCATTTTGAGCGGTCCAAAGCCCAGTGCCTTTTGCTCCAACTTTATTGTCGATAAGATCAACAAGCGGCTCACTCTGCTTTGTTTCTAGGCTAAGAATATGGCTTGAAATAGAAAGTAAGTAGCTATTAAGTGTGCCTTGTGACCATTGCTCAAAAATATCTGCTACTTCTTTGCAGCTGCGTCCTGTGCCATGGCGCAATAACTGATACACTTCCGCAATCAACTGCATAAGCGCATATTCGATACCATTGTGAACCATTTTTACAAAGTGGCCACTAGCTGATTGCCCAACTCGGGCAAAGCAAGACTCACCATTATAGCTCGCAGCAACTTTCTCAAACCATGGCTCGACACGCTCCCAACCACCTTCTGAACCACTCGCCATCATTGCAGGACCATGACGCGCGCCTTCGGCACCACCAGAGATCCCCATCGTAGCAAACTCAAATTTATTCTGATATTTGAGCTTACGCGCAATGCCATCTTTGTAGTTGCTGTTACCACAATCAACAATGATGTCTTCTTTCGCAACACCTGCTTCAATCAAGTCAGTACAAACTTTGTCAACTAACTCACCAGCAGGCACAAGTAACAAGATAGAACGTGGCGACTCTAAGCGTCTTACCATATCACCGAGATCTGAAACTATGTGTAAGCGCTCAGCTAAGCCAAGAGATTGAGCACAGCTTAATAGCTCAGCGCCTGCGTCGGGGTTTTTGTCATAGGCAACTAATGTTAACCCCTTTTCGATAAGATTCAGCGCGAGGTTTTTCCCCATCACACCCAAACCAACTAATGCAACCTGCATTTAGTTTCCTCCTCGGTAACTACAATTTGTGAGTATTTTGTACTTCGACACGCATTATACCCTAGCCTAAATAAGATGCTAGGCGCTGGCCAATTATAGCAACTCCCCATAAAACGAAGGGGTTTTAATAACAGCGAAATCATGGCTAAATTTATATAACTCTCTGAATCAAAAACTCAGAAAACTGAAGTACAAAACACACTATGTATATTTTTTTAGCAACAATATCAGTGATTGACCTCCACTGACACCGGTGTCATAATGACGTCATACAGATCATATAATTTAATCGAAGTGTTAAAAAGCCTTTTGTGGCAAATCTTTTTAACATGAGTGATAATTTTTAGAATCTATGCCGACTTATTCGCATATTTTCAATAAATGATGTTGTAATGAATTAGTAGCAAATAAAATAGCCCTATAACGATAGGTTTACAGGAGAACCTGATGCTTAGACGCACAAAAATCGTAGCGACACTTGGACCTGCAACAGACAGAAACAATAATTTAGAAAAAATCATCCAAGCTGGCGCAAACGTTGTCAGACTTAATTTCTCCCACGGTGTTGCTCAAGACCATAAAGACCGAGCACAAGCTGTACGTGACATTGCAAAAAAGCTAGGTAAGCATATTGCCATCTTAGCCGATCTACAGGGTCCAAAGATCCGAGTTTCAACTTTTAAAGACGGTAAGGTGAACCTAGAAGTTGGCGCAAAATTCACACTTGATGCCCAAATGGGTAAAGGTGAAGGTACTGTTGAAGCTGTAGGCATCGATTATAAAGAATTACCACAAGACGTCAGCAAAGGTGACTTGCTACTGTTAAACGACGGTTTAATTCAATTAACTGTTGATGACGTTGATGGCCACTTAGTGCACACAACCGTTAAAGTAGGTGGAGTGCTCTCAAACAACAAAGGCATCAACCGTTTAGGTGGAGGCTTAACCGCACCAGCGTTTACAGAAAAAGATAAAGAAGACTTGCTCACTGCAACAGAAATTGGCGTGGACTACATTGCGGTATCATTCCCTCGCAGTGGCGATGATATGCGTTATGTACGTTCTTTAGCGGAAAAAGCAGGATCAAACGCTCAGCTTCTTGCCAAAATTGAACGGGCAGAAGCAGTAGAAAGCCAAGAAGCAGTCGATGATATCGTATTAGCTTCTGATGCGGTCATGGTCGCTCGTGGTGATTTAGGTGTCGAAATCGGTGATGCTGCACTGGTTGGTAAACAAAAACTGATCATCAGCCGCGCACGCTCACTCAATCGTACCGTGATCACTGCAACGCAAATGATGGAGTCAATGATTGATAATCCAATGCCAACGCGTGCAGAGGTAATGGACGTGGCAAATGCGGTGTTAGACGGTACCGATGCGGTCATGCTTTCAGCAGAAACTGCGGCGGGTGATTACCCTGAAGAAACGGTAGCCACTATGGCACGCGTATGTTTAGGTGCTGAATCACAACCAGAAGTACATGTATCTAAGCACCGTTTAGATAGTATGTTTGCAGACACTTCTGAGACTTTGGCGCTTTCGGCAATGTATGCAGCAAACCACCTTGGCACAGTTAAAGCAATTGTCGCTTTGACTGAATCGGGAAAAACTGCAAAGTTGATGTCACGTATTAGCTCGGGGTTACCTATCTATTCTTTGTCTCGTCACACCAGTACACTCGGTCAAACAGCGCTATACCGAGGTGTATACCCTGTTTATTTTGATTCGACGAAGTGTTCAGATCAAACAATGGTAAAAGACGCACTTAACACACTGGTTAAAGCTGGCTCATTACAACCTGGCGACACTGTGATCTTAACCCACGGTGATGCAATGGAAACTATAGGAGCAACGAATACAATGAAAATTGTAACCGTATAACCGTATTTATCACTAAGCGGCCTGTAAAGGCTGCTTAGCTTGCTAAAGCTGCTTTTACCTTGTCTCTATAACTGCGGCTTACCTTCAGTTCCTGACCGTTGTCTAACACCAATAAGTATTCACCACTGCTTTGAGTAACCAGTTTGCTAATTTGTTTCGTGTTGACAATAGCAGAACGATGTACGCGCACAAACAAAGTCGGATCTAGCTCTTGCTCTAGTTCTTTCATGGTTTTTCTTAAGATATGTGTTTGGCCATCACTACAGTGCAAACACATGTAATCACCTGCCGCATCAACCCATTGAATTGAAGCTGTCGACACGCGAATAATCTCCCCCTGCTCCTTCACAGCCAAAGACTCGGGATACTTTTTATCTACCAATGCATCGCCCGTTGCCAGTTTTTTAAGTATTTCTTCACAATTATTCCCTGTGATCCCCGCTACAAAGCTTGCTAGCTTTTTCTTGTGAGCGTTATCTTGTTGTGTTTTTAAGTAACTTTGCACTTTTTCCACCGCCTGTTTTAGTCTGTTGTCATCAACGGGTTTTAAAATGTAATCCAATGCATGGATCTCAAATGCTTGAACGGCATACTGATCAAAAGCAGTAACAAATACGATAGCAGGAAGTGGTTTTACACTCTCGCTCAACGCTCTTGCTACTTCAAACCCGTTCATACCCGGCATTTGGATATCTAAAAAAACTAAATCAATATCTTTATCGTGACAGGTATCGATCGCTTGCTGACCACTACTGCATAGCTCAACAACATCAATATCTGAGAAATCTTTTAAGCGTACCGCTAAGCCCTTTCTTGCCAAAGGTTCATCATCAACAATCAATGCTTTAATTTTGCTCATTACTTCTTTGCCTTCTCAAAAGGGACACGAATATTTACTTTGAATCCACTGGGTTCATTATGCGACAACACAAACGAATAATTGTTATCATATAATGTCCTTAATCTGTCTATGGTATTGGCGATACCAACACCTTGCGCACTCTTAAGCTGTCCATTTTCGATCTCTGCGCCTGGGCCATTATCACCCACTTCTAACAACAGCTCATTAGCGAAAACTTGCGCCTTTATCTCTAGCTTACCGCCTTCTACTAAATGAGCAATCGCATATTTAATTGAGTTCTCAATTATCGGCTGCAAGATCAGGCTAGGTACTAATGCTTGCTTCGCTTCGTCGCTCACATCAATTTCAATGGCCAAACGCTCATCAAAGCGTACTTTTTCAATTTCTAAATAAAGTTGCAAAGCATGAAGCTCTTGCTCTAACGCAACTTTTTTAATTGGATCTGTATTGAGTGTATAGCGCAAGAAGTCACTAAGCCTTGCCACCATTTGGTTTGCGTCTTTATTCTCTTCAACCAAAATCAAAGTGGAAATCGCGTTCAGCGTATTAAATAAAAAATGGGGATTAAGCTGATAACGCAGCATTTTTAATTGTGCTTCATGGGCCATTGTATTCGCTTTCAGCGCTTTTTGTCGCTCACTCTGCAATAATTGATAGTACTTGACGCCAAAATACAAGCCACTCCAACATAGCACGATGTAAACCGAATCCAGACCTTGTTGTAAATAGTAAAACCATTCCTCAGGACGATAACCATGTCGGTAAATCTCCCAAAGGTTAAACTTTTGTACCACAGCCCAGAGTGTGCCTGTTAAATATGAAGCACCAAAAACCACTAAGATTAATACCCAAGGCGATGCGTTCCATACTCGACGATACAAATACCGAAGCGGCACAGTCATTAAACAGCCTGCATAAGCATTCAACACGATCACAAATACATAGATGTCGCGCATTTCAAAAACTTTTGAGCCAATGTAATTCACTAGCGCGTATCCAAACCAGCCAGCTATTTGTAAAACCCAAAAAAATCGTTGTCGATTATCGACGAGTGCTTGCCATTTCAACTGTCTAATTTACTCCCAGTATGCTCATTAAATTATATCCCAGTGCAGGTTTTTGGATCACTGCTAGTGGTCTTGCTTTTTTTACGTTCCAGCGCAAATTAAAAAAGGCACCGAAGTGCCTTTTACTTTTTCTAAATATGTACAGATTATGCAAGTTTATCTGACGCAACCTTATAAGTTGGATCTTCTATTACATTGACTTCAACCAAGTCACGCGCTTTCTCTAGCAAATCTTTACAATCTTGGCTTAGATGACGTAAATGTAGTGTTTTACCCGCTTTGGTATACCTTTCCGCTAAGCTATCTATTGCTTCAATTGCACTGTGATCAGCTACTCGACTGTATTTAAACTCAATTATAACATCCGCAGGATCTGTGTTTACGTCGAACAGTTCTGCAAAGTTTTTAACTGAACCGAAAAATAACGGTCCATGAAGCTCGTATACTTTAGAACCTTGCTCATCAATATAATTGTTGGTGTAAATATGCTTTGCATGCTCCCACGCAAATACTAAGGCTGAAACTATCACACCCACACAAACGGCAATTGCCAAGTCAGTGACGACCGTAACGCCAGAAACTAAAACAATTACAAACGCATCAGTTTTAGGAATTCGCTTCATTAGTCTAAAGCTTGACCACTCAAAGGTACCAAGTACCACCATAAACATCACACCAACCAATGCTGCCAGTGGGATCATTTCAATTAAGTTTGCAGCGAACAAAATAAACGCTAAAAGCAATACAGCAGCAGTGATACCTGACAAACGGCTACGACCACCTGAATTAATATTGATCATTGATTGTCCGATCATCGCACAACCCCCCATCGCTCCAAATACACCACAAGTCATATTGGCAGCACCTTGACCAATACACTCACGGTTGCTGTTACCACGTGTTTCTGTAATTTCATCAATCAATGTTAAAGTCAGCAATGACTCAATTAGACCAATAGCGGCAAGAACTAGTGCATAAGGGAAAATAATATATAGCGTTTCTAAGGTCAGCGGCACTTGAGGAATATGGAATTGAGGTAAGCCACCAGCAATAGTCGCGTTCACATTGCCTGACATATCTTTCAAATAGTCAAGTACGTTACGTGCATCCAAATCTAAACCAATCACTAGGCCCGTTACGACCAAAATGGCGGCTAATGAAGAAGGGATAGCTGTTGTAACTTTGGGTAGGAAGTGAATAATAAACATGGTCAAAGCGACTAAGCCAAGCATGATGTAAAGCTCACTGCCCTGCATCCACTGTAGCTGACCTTGCGCATCGGATACTTTGAATTGACCGAGTTGGGCTAGGAAAATAACAATTGCTAATCCATTCACAAAGCCCAACATCACCGGATGAGGTACCATGCGTATGAATTTACCAAGCTTAAATACCCCAGCTAATATTTGCAATATGCCCATCAGTAACACTGTCGCGAACAGATATTCAACGCCGTGCTCAACAACAAGACTGACCATAACAACTGCAAGCGCACCTGTGGCACCCGAGATCATCCCCGGACGGCCACCGAAAATAGACGTTATTAAACCAACAATAAACGCAGCATATAGGCCAACAAGTGGGTCTACTTGAGCTACAAACGCAAAGGCGACGGCTTCTGGTACCAAGGCAAGTGCCACGGTTAAACCAGATAAGATGTCATTTTTAGCAGAGCTCGGCGCCTTGCTGATTAAATTAAACATTCACATCCTCGTTTTACAACATACAGAAAAGCGCTGGATTTTATCAAAATACAGCGCTTTTAACAAACTAGATGCCAATATTATAGGCCGAACTGACGACAGCTCTATGACAAATTACTCAATAATTACAATGGCAACGCTGTCGTACGTTTCACACAAGTCATGGTCACGTTCGAATGAACCTCTTGTACATATTCAAGATTGAGTAAATTATCTCGTACAAACAGTTCATAGCCTTCTATACCGCGAGAAATAATTCTCAGCATAAAATCCATCGTGCCGGCCATCGTGTAGCACTCTGTTACTTCGTCATAACTCATAATTAGCTTTTCAAATTCAGCTAAGTTATTTTTGCCATGATTCGATAAACGAACGTGTGCATAGACCAACATATCAAATCCAAGTTGCTTTTCATCTAACAAAGCAACTTTCCCTTTGATATATCCATCCTGTTCGAGTTTGGCAATTCGACGCCAACAAGGCGACTGTGAAAGACCAACTTTATCAGCGATTTCCGCTGTGGAAAGACTTGCGTCCTGCTGCAATAGTGCCAGTATTTGGCGATCAACCTGATTTAATGACATTGTTTTTTCTTTAAATTTTAGTCAGTGGGAAAAATTATACATGCAGACAAAGCATTTGTCCGCCCCTTCGTTAACCAAATCGTCCACTCATAAACGGGTTATTTTGTTTTTCATACCCTATGGTGGTGTTTTCTCCATGACCAGACATCACTTGCGTATTGTCAGGCAAAGTAAATAACTGCTCTCTAATCGATTGGTGCAATTGTGCCGCATTTCCTTTGGGAAAATCAGTTCGGCCAACAGAACCTTTAAATAACACATCACCAACTAATACTTGCGCTGCTTCTTCATTATAAAAAACAACATGTCCTGGTGTATGGCCTGGGCAATGAAGTACTACAAGCTCAGTATCTCCAACAACAATACGCTCATTATGTTGCAACCACTTGTCGGGATAAAACGGCACTTGGGTTTGAAAGCCAAACATCTGCGCTTGCATAGGTAGCGCATCAAACCAAAACTTCTCATCTTCGTGCGGGCCAATGATATTTATTTTTAATAATTGCTTTAGTTCATCAGCAGCGCCCACATGATCTAAATGACCGTGTGTAAGCAAAATACATTCGACGTCAAGCTCATGTTTTTTGATATGTGCGAGTAGCTTTTCAGTCTCACCTCCTGGGTCGACAATCGCACTTTTCTGAGACTTCTCGCACGTAATAAAACGTGTATTCTGCATAAAAGGCGTCACTGGTACTGTTTGAACTATCACCCTACTTCTCCTTGAACGACATTAGAACAGGATATTTTAAATAGGCCTGATCATAATACGGTGTCTGTGCATAAAGCCACTCCATTCTGGCCTTTGAGTTCTTTGCAAATTTATCATCTTCACGTATTTTGCGATCGAACTCTAGCGCCATCGCTGGGTTCTCTTTTAACATAGAACGTGCGAAAGGCTCTAATGCATAATTTTCAACATACTCAGTTCGTTGGAAAATTGTATTGAATTCACCCCAACTGAAAAATGAGTCTGGCGCTTCAGGATGCAATAAGTGCGTCGCTAATCGCCCTTTGGGCTGCTCTGTAGTAACTCGGTACCAGCCACTTATGTCTACGTCACTCAATGTTGATAGAGTGAACTGTGCACTCACTCTAAAACGGCCTTCAAATGGTACTTTGTCAAATTCATACTCTCTTACTGATGCCTGCTGTAACGTTACGGTTGCCTCTTCATCTGCTTGAACTTGCTCAACCTCAATGCCATGTAGCTTTAACTTTTCTACGATTTCAGGATACGTTGGAGGAACAAAAAATGCGTCTGGTACGGTCACAACCTTTGCAACATCTTTTTGCCAATAAACAGGTAACGCTTCGTAATGCTTTGGTATTCCTAGGTATTTCGCTTCTAGTTGACCAGATATCGCACTTTGAAACTGCTTGTAGGCGATGCCTTTGAATTCAATATGCTCTGGCTGATCTGTGTAAGAGCGCTCTACCACCAACTTTTTCGGCCTGCGATTTGCGTCTATTTTCACTGCCGTATCAAGTTGGGCTTTGTGCTCTGCCAGAGCGGAGATCACCCCATCATATAAAACATACGTGCCTAATACTCTTTGCTTATACGGCTTAAGAGAGTGATTCTCCACGAGAATAGTGGGCACTCCCGCTAAATCACCCCAACCATTTGAAAAGCGAGGACTTGCAACCCAGCCTGCTAGACCTTTTTTAAAGTCTCGCTTGTCCATGACAAAAACTAAAGGCCCTGGGGTATGACCTTGTTTTGATAAAGCTTTGTCTATCTTAGGTGATATGTTATCACTCAACACTTTAGCAACTGAGGGCGACTCGCTTGCAAACGCTGGGTTAAAGCCATATGTAATGTCGTACTGATAATCAGCACCATCGGTCACGTGCACATCCAAATATAGGCTTGGCTTGTAATCATTAATCACTTTAAGCACAGCCCGAACCCCTGGCGTGTCTAGCTTTGTGTAATCGCGATTTAAATTGAGATTTTTGCCGTTCGTTCTAAAGCCCATTTCTATCGGACCACGCTGATTTATTCGGTTATATTTGCTTCGACGCGCATGTCCATCCACATTTAAAATAGGAATAAATAGAATATTCGCTTTGCTCAGCAAATCACGTCGCTTGCCAAGTGCGACATCACGGAGCATCATAAATCCCGCATCTTTGCCATCTATTTCACCAGCATGGATCCCAGCTTGGATCAACAACGTGGGTTTTTCACTGTTACGCAACATGGGCGCCAAGAATTGCCCTTCTTCAGAGGCAATCAGCATTCTGATAGCTTGACCTGAGTCGCTATAGCCTATATTTACAGCTTTAAATTGAGTGGGATTCGCTGCGACTAAGCGCTCTACAAATGCCATCGTTTGTGCATAATCAGGCGAGTTCAAACCGTCGCTTAATTCAAAGTCGGTTGTTAATGGACCACTTTTTTGTATCACGTTTGCGCTTTGCCCTTGCCACTGCATTAACGGAGGTAAGTGACCATCTAATGACAAGCTTGCAGCTAACATAATCATGCTTGCTATCATTTATATTTCTCAATTTTCAGCGTAGATTGCACAATTATATCAATATTTTAGTTAACATCTTACAATGTGCGGTGATTCAACAAAAATATGCAGCTAATTGCATCGCAACCACAATTACTAGCAACCAAAAACAGTTCAAGAAGGCTTTTATGACAAAATCAATTCTTATAACAGGATGCTCTACTGGCATTGGTTACTATTGTGCTCATGCTCTAAAAAAAGCAGGGTACAATGTCATTGCATCGTGCCGTAAAGAGTCAGATGTAGAAAGGCTCAAAGCTGAAGGGTTACAATGTATTCAGATCGATTTGAGTGATGAAAACAGTATTCACCAAGGATTTAATGAAACACTTAAACTCTGTGATGATAAGCTAGACGCGCTTTTTAATAATGGTGCTTACGGACAGCCAGGTGCTGTTGAAGACTTACCAACTCAAGTTTTGCGTCAACAGTTCGAAGTGAACTTTTTTGCTTGGCATACACTCACAAACCTTGCTGTAAAACATATGCGCCAAAATGGTGCTGGGCGTATAATTCATAACTCGTCAGTTTTGGGATTGGTTGCTTTACCCTTTCGCGGGGCATATAACGCGAGCAAATTTGCTCTAGAGGGTCTCACGGATACCTTACGCATGGAATTAAAAGGCACCAATATTCAAATTAGTTTAATAGAACCGGGACCAATCACATCCAAGTTTAGAGAAAATGCCAAACAAGCGTTTGTCGAAAACATTGATATTTCATCAAGCCCGTATGAACAAGAATATAATGCGCAATTAAACCGTTTAGCTGCTAAAACGGCACCACAGCCTTTCACCCTACCGCCAGAAGCTGTGTATAACAAGCTGTTACACGCACTCACTGCAAAACGTGCTAAGCCACGCTATTACGTCACTTTCCCTACCTATTTAATGGGCTATTTAAAGCGCTTTTTAAGCACAAACTTAATGGACAAAGTACTCATAAAAAACCGCTAAACGGTAAGATCAAAAAAAGGAGCCATTGGCTCCTTTTTTAAGGAATAAGCTTTAGTGCTTATTAAGCAGCTAGACCGTCTTTTGCTTTAGCAACTAATGCTGCGAAAGCTACTTGGTCGTATACTGCGATATCAGCTAGGATCTTACGATCGATTTCAACAGATGACTTTTTAAGGCCATTGATGAAGCGGCTGTAAGAAAGGCCGTTTTGACGTGCTGCAGCATTGATACGTGCGATCCATAATTGACGGAAAGTACGTTTCTTAGCGCGACGGTCACGGTATGCGTATTGACCTGCTTTAGTTACTGCTTGGAAAGCTACGCGGTAAACACGTGAACGTGCTCCGTAATAACCTTTAGCTTGCTTTAATACTTTTTTGTGACGTGCACGTGCGATAACACCGCGTTTAACTCTTGCCATTTCTGATATCCCCTATTAAGCAAATGGTAACATGCGATCGATTAGACCGATGTCGTTTTTGTGAACCATAGACTTAGCACGTAAGTGTAGTTTACGCTTAGAAGACTTCTTAGTCAGAATGTGACGAAGGTGCGACTGTTTACGCTTATAACCGCCTGAAGCAGTCTTTTTGAAACGCTTAGCTGCGCCTCTGTGTGATTTTAGCTTATAAGCCATTGCAATAACTCCAAATGTATTGCTTTAAACCAATGTAAGCAGGCGGATGTTGCCATCACTTTTAAGGCCTAACTCACAACCAAATCCGGTGAAGGGTCTCCCCTTTCTTCAAAACCGGTTAATACAGGTGGCCAGTGGCGCTTTAAACCTGTATTAAATTCGCGCGCATTATGCCGTGTTTATTACTTTTTAGCAATAGGCGACATCATCATAACCATTTGACGCCCTTCAACACGATTTGGGAAAGACTCAACAACTGCTAAATCTTCTAAATCAGTTTTAACACGGTTAAGTAATTCAATACCAATTTCTTGGTGAGCCATTTCACGACCACGGAAACGAATAGTGATTTTAGCTTTATCACCAGCTTCTAAGAATTTTCTTAGGTTGCGTAGCTTAACTTGGTAATCACCTTCGTCAGTACCTGGACGGAACTTGATCTCTTTAATTTGGATCTGCTTTTGCTTTTTCTTTTGTTCTTTTTGTAATTTTGCTTTTTCAAAAAGGAACTTACCGTAGTCCATCACCTTACAGACTGGAGGTTCAGCATTAGGACTAATCTCTACTAGATCCACTCCGGCTTCATCAGCAATCGCTTGAGCTTCTTTTAACGACATAATGCTCGCTTCCTGACCTTCAACGCCAGATAAGCGAACTTCTTTCGCAGTTATTTCTTCATTGATACGATTTTTTTGAGCTGTAGTTTGCCCTTTTTTTCCGCCTCTAATGGTATGTTCCTCCAAGAAAATCAAAAGTAAATGCGTGCAGCGTTTTCATATTTATGCCACACGCAAATTATATTATTGTCGAGTTTTTATTTCTTCGCTGATTTTGGCGATAAAATCTTCGACTGAGAATTTGCCTAGGTCTTCACCTTTGCGTGTTCTCACTGCTACTTCTTGTTGTTCAACTTCTTTATCACCAACAACAAGTAGGTAAGGTATACGTTTTAAAGTATGCTCCCGAATTTTAAAGCCTATCTTCTCATTTCTCAAGTCAGCACAAGCTCTAATTCCAAGTTTATTTAACTTTTGCACAATTTCGTGCACGTAATCAGCTTGTTTATCGGTGATATTCATGATCACCACTTGCTTTGGTGCTAACCAAGTTGGGAAAAGACCCGCATATTCTTCAGTTAAAATACCAATAAAACGCTCAATTGAACCTAAAATAGCACGGTGGATCATAACAGGCGTTTTACGTTCGTTATTTTCGGCAACATAAGTTGCGCCTAAACGACCCGGAAGTGCGAAGTCTAATTGCACTGTACCGCACTGCCATGCACGCTCTAAGCAATCGTATAAAGTAAATTCAATTTTAGGGCCATAGAAAGCACCTTCACCCGGTAGATATTCAAACTCAATACCGTTGGCTTGAAGCGCTTCAGCTAACGCCGCTTCGGCTTTGTCCCACATTTCATCTTCACCGATACGCTTTTCTGGACGAGTCGATAGTTTTACAACAATCTTCTCAAAGCCAAATGTTTCGTATGTGTCGTATACCATCTTAATACATGATGAAACCTCGTCCATGATCTGCTCTTCAGTACAGAACACATGGGCGTCATCTTGTGTAAAGCCACGTACACGCATCAAGCCGTGCAGTGCACCTGACGGCTCATTACGGTGACAACAACCAAATTCTGCCATGCGCAGCGGTAAATCACGGTAAGATTTCAAACCTTGGTTGAATATCTGCACGTGACCTGGGCAGTTCATTGGCTTGATTGCATATTCGCGTTTCTCAGACTCAGTTGTGAACATCGCATCCGCGTATTTGTCCCAGTGGCCTGATTTTTCCCAAAGTGCACGGTCCATCATCATTGGACCTTTCACTTCTTCGTAGCTGTATTCGCGTAATTTTTCGCGAACAAAGTCTTCTAGCTCACGGTAGATGCTCCAACCATCGTTGTGCCAAAATACCATGCCCGGCGCTTCTTCTTGCCAGTGCCAAAGGTCGAGTGCTTTACCAATTTTACGGTGATCACGTTTTTCTGCTTCTTCAAGACGCTTCAAGTAGGCTTTAAGCTGCTTCTTATCCGCCCAAGCTGTACCATAGATACGCTGTAGCATTTTGTTTTCGGAATTACCACGCCAGTAAGCACCTGCCACTTTCATAATTTTGAAGTGCTGACAGAACTTCATGTTTGGTACGTGAGGACCACGACACATATCGATGTATTCTTCGTGATGATAAAGACCAGGCTTGTCATCTTTTGCGATATTTTCGTCTAGGATCTCAATTTTGTATGTTTCACCACGCGCTTCAAACGCATCGCGTGCTTCTTGCCAAGAAACCGTTTTCTTAACAACATCGTAATTCGTTTTTGCCAGCTCAAGCATACGCTTTTCAATGGCATCTAAGTCTTCTTGTGTCAATGAATGGTCTAAATCGACGTCATAGTAGAAGCCGTTATCAATGGTAGGACCAATCGCCATTTTTACATCTGGAAACAGCTGCTTAATTGCATGGCCGATTAAGTGAGCACAAGAGTGACGAATGATCTCTAAACCATCTTCGTCTTTTGCCGTAATGATTTCTAAATTCGCATCTTCAGTGATGATGTCGCATGCATCAACACGCACACCATTTACTCGGCCAGCGATGGTTGCTTTTGCAAGACCAGGGCCGATATCTTGAGCGACTTGTAAAGTTGAAACTGGGTTTTCAAAGACACGCTGACTACCGTCAGGAAGCGTAATAATTGGCATGATAAATCCTATTTACAGTGGTGACACCTACGACGCATCACATGTAGTTAAATTAATTAATTAAAAAAATGAGTGCCCAACAACGCTTTTACGAATAAGCATTGGCGCCGGCAGCGATTTAGCGTACCGTGTGCTTGGGGACTTCCAAACCGAACGGTATTTTGACTGTGCACGTGACGAAATTCAAGGGAAAGACTAAAATTGATACATAAATTATTAAATTTGTATACCTTAGCGCATTATATAAGGTCCCAAACATGACTGATCAGACTCGTTACTGCTTCGCTTCTTTAAATTTACTTAACTTTGTCGCACCACCATTTTCGTTTTACCAACCACAAGAACATTACAGTGAGTCTCAATGGCAATCTAAAACTCAATTTATTACAGGGTTAATTGAACATATAGATCCTACTGTAATCGCGTTTCAAGAAGTATTCAGTATCGATGAATTAAAGACATTGTGTAAAAGCTTAGGCTTAGAGTATTTTGCTACCGTTGATACACCACAAGTCGATGCCATTTATTCCAATGTACTATTTAACCCAGTCGTAGCCATCGCATCAAAGGTCCCCTTTAAACAAGTTTCTGCTTTGGTGCCCTGCCCCGAATTGCTTGATTATTTGAATAACCAACATGATTTTCGCTTTAACCGCACGCCAGTAAAATGCCAAATCGAATTGGATGGCATAGGCGACATCACTTGCTACGCCGTACATTTAAAATCACAACGCGTGCTATCAATGGCGCACATGTTTACTGAGCAAGCACAAGACGACCCGCTTTTATCCATGCTACAACAGACGGTGGGGGCCATGCAGTCTCAAATCTCGCGCTCTTTAGAAGCATCCATTATTTATTATGACGCATTGAAAACACAGCGGGAAAAAAATAGCGCAACATTGGTTATGGGAGACTTCAACGACAATATACATAGCCCCGCTTTGTCATTCATGACGCAAACTTTTCCCGCTCAAATCGCCGCACAATCTAGTTTTGATAGTGTTGGTTTATTCGACAGTTTTAATTTTTCCGATAATGCACATACCTTTGCACAGAAACCTCCAACGCATTACTACCAAGGTACTGGAAATATCCTAGATTACATACTTGCTTCAAATAAGTTCAATCCCAATCAAAAAGACGCCAGCGTCAAATCAGTTATTTATCATAATTTTGATGCACACTTAGACCCTCAAAGAGACGAAGAGGATATTCGATACTCAGATCATAGTGCAATTGCCATTGAAGTCATGGTGTAAGCTTTTGCTTTGAGTGTGAGATTGCTATAATTCGCCGATAACACAATAAATTGGAAACAACTAATGAGAACATGTGGTGTTGAGATCACAGGTAGTGAAGTATTGCTATGTTTGCTTACCAAAGAAGATGACGTGTTTGATATCAGAGACGTACGTCAAACTCGTTTTACGCTTGGCAATGTTGGCCAAGATACTGAAGACATGCGTAAATTTCAGTTTGATTTCGCAAAATTGATGGCTGACTACCAAATCGACTCTGTTGCTATCCGTCAACGCGCACCCAAAGGTAAATTTGCAGGTAGTGCGACAGGCTTTAAGATGGAAGCGGCTATTCAGTTAATTGAAGGGCTAGATGTTCGCCTTCTTTCTAGCACAGAAGTAAAAGAGCAGTTAAAGCGTAATCCGCTTCCAATTGACTTTGAAGATACAGGCTTAAAAAAATATCAGGAAAACGCGTTTGTGAATGCCTACGTGTACATCATGAAAAAGACCTATCGTCCCGACGAATAATCGTCTTGAGAAATCCGACTTCGTGTCGGATTTTTTATGCCTCGCTTATTTGTGTGTGGTAATGGTCCACCGCAAACGCGTAGCACACTTTAACTAAAAACAAGCTTGCCACAATCTGATACCAAAGAGTCAAGGGCATCTCATTAATCGCAAACAAGCCAATCATTACAACTATCATTGCAACATACTTTTGAAACGGTCCCTTAAATAAGCAGTTTAGTAATGCGGCAGATAAAATACTGTAACCCCAAATGTAGGCGCTCATATCCAGCGGTTGGTCAAAAGCAAGTGCAATGATAAATATATGAAAATGTATACCGATAAAGACCCAACGAGCACTCGCTCGCGTGGCATAGTAATCATTTGTACCACGCGTAAAGTTGGCGGCACACCCTGCAATAACATCAATAATTAATAAAACGCCGAGCGTTTCTTTCCACCACGATATAGCAGACAAATTTTCTGGTACGTAAAGCAAGTAAAACACCGGTGCACAAATCACCACCGTGAATAATATGACTGTTAGTAAGCTTCGCCATGTTTGCTGCTCACCAAGTACCTCATGCAAAAACTTTGGCATATCCATATGCTGCTTTCCCTGAAATTATTTAGTATTTTTCGAGCTCATACAACCTATCACAAAGTGCATCAACATGTTGCGTCAGGTGTACCTTCGCATCCTCTAGCGCTTGGTTATAGACTTGCTTGCCTACCTGCTCAATGAAAAAATCAACCATAAACGTAGCATCAAATTGCTCAAGCTTTAAGTCATGGTGCTTATCGCAATATGCCTGCGTTTGTTCAACTAACAGGTCATATTGCGACTTTGAGAGCGAAATTTTATTGCTCATGTTCAGCCTCGGGCTGATACAACTTATTCGATACTTCTTTGAGGTCTACATGTTCTATAAAGTCATCACTAAGTGTTAAAATTGCATTTAAGTTATTGGTCAGTTTGTCTTTTTGTAGCTCACCCGGTTTAAGCGCTGTTTGCAATAAATGTAGTGCCATATCGGCAAGCAATAATCGCTGTTTTTCAGGCCAAGCTTCGTCATTGTGAACTGCGGGGTGCTTTAACACGGCTTGTTCAACATCATCATGAATACTCCAGCTGAGTTTCAAAATATCCTGTCTTTGTTGTTTGTCCATAGAGTAACCTTGCTTATAACTTGTTGTGCTGTTGCTAATGTGAAACAAGCAACGGGCCATTTCAATGTGATTTTTTTCATTGTAACTTTTACGATGCGCTAAGTCCTTTAAAGCTCAAGCGCTTTTGGGTTTTTAGGAAAATAGTGCTCAATCTGCTGCGCACACAAGTCAAATTCCCGCGTATTTTTGTATGGTAATTTCATAAAACCTGCTACACCCACATCTTCGATACTCATTGCGTACTGCATAATACGACTTAAAAGCGCTTTAAACTGCGCTTCTTTGCTGGCATCCAATAGCCGATAGTAATAGTGTATTTTCATACGGTTTGCTAGAGATTCAAAGATAATACAACCGGTATGGTGTATCTGGTTCAATTCAAATACACACTTGATAATGCTCTTAGGCAACTGCAATTGTTCGTCGGGGTCTTTACCATCTTCAAAATAACTGTGTGGTCGTGTTAACTCGTTACTCGATACATCCACAACTGAATATGATAGCTCGGGCACCTTATCAAAAATAAATGCACCTGTATCATCCCTTTCTAGCTGGATAGTTTGTCTTGCATCGAACAGGCAACATTTGAACAGACCTTTTTGAGTAATGCCCTGCGCCAACATTACAGTGGCATTGATGGCATCCGTCAACGCATTTTGTAACGCGCGATCGTGTAGTATCAAACTTGATTCAATATATAATGAATCTTGTTTCCAGTGAAAACTCAAGCCACCTACCACTGGGTATTTCGCTAAACGACTGATAGACGCTAAAAACGCTTTTTCAGTGTCACCCGTATCAAATAAGAACTCTTTATAGTATCTATCAAGCTGTGCGTCATTCACATCCACAAGCTGCTGATTATGATCGGCTCTTCGTAAGAATTCTTTACGTGAGGTATAGACTACAGTGTCTGGCTGTTCTAGTGTGTTACTCACCCAAAATGGAATATTGGCTTTGTTTTCTGTTCGAGGTAAACGCGGCAAATATGTTCGCGCAATTTTTGGCATATTACGCATAAAATAATCACCCGCCTGATCTCTGATATGCTTATCCTTGCTCAACATAGCATCAATCACTGCAGCAAATTCTTGCGGTAAGCCGAGGCTATTTGCAGGGATCACTTGCGCGCCAAAACGGCAAGATTGAGCACTTGCCAAGGCATAGATAGTAGATGCCACACCTTGCTCGTCAAACCGCGGTGATGACTGGGCCCCTGACATTTGCTCATCACCGATGAAGTACACATCACCCATTCTGGCATTGGTGCTGGATACATCCGATGACATTAAATCCATTATGTTGCTGGCGACAGGCTCACCGTGTTCATCAATTTGCGCATAAACGGAGCTACCCCAATCAACCAATGAAAAACTTTTCGTTGCTTCATCCCAGACAATGTTTGAGGGCTTAATATCGCCGTGGACAATGGGTTGTGGTGACATACCATTGCGATGAGAGCGCAGATCTCGCAACACATTTCTTAACTTAAGCGCAAGTTCCACCAGCTCATCAGGGTGAAAACGGCCTCGCTTGAGGGAGATTTTCTCTAAATCTTCTCCAAGCGCACGTTCCATCATTAAGATCCCCTGCTTTTTAACACGCTCAAAAGCAAAGAATTTCGGCACCATTGGATTATGAATTTGCGACAGCATGTAAGCTTCGTCTTCAAGCCTGTCTCTTACAGCTTGCGCCAACGTGATACGAGAAAACTTAAACACCCACTGCTGCCCATCAGGGCTCACCCCAGCAAAAACAAAACCAAAAGCCCCGGAACCAATAATTTCGACATCTTTATAGCCCAGCATTGTAAGTTGCTTTTTACAAATATTAAGCCACTGACGATGCTTTTTTGCATCATGATGCGACAGCAAATAAATTGACTGCTGCTCATTAATATAGAAGTTGTGGATTGCTTTAGCGCTTTGCTTATTTGCGGCGGGGAGTGTCATGATACCTTTCACACAGACAAAAGGCCGAGAAGCTCGGCCTTTTTAGAGAGTTTAATTAGGCATTTTCAATTTTTGCCCACGAGTCACGTAAGCCAACTGTTTGGTTAAACACCAACTCGTCTGACTTATTATCTCGACTATAATAACCCATGCGCTCAAACTGAAAACCTTGCTCAGGTTTTGCGTTGGCCAGAGATGGCTCTAACTTAGCCGACTCTATGATCACCAATGAATCCGGATTAAGAGTTTGCGTAAAGTCTTCTGCTGCCGCTGGGTTTGGTACGTTGAACAAGCGATCGTACTGACGAACTTGCGCTTCAACACAGTGCGTAGCACTCACCCAGTGAATAACGCCTTTAACCTTACGACCATCACTCGGGTTTTTACCTAAAGTTTCGTCATCATACGTGCAGTAAATGGCTGTGATATTACCGTCAGCATCTTCATCAAAACGTTCAGCTTTAATTACGTAAGCATTACGTAAACGAACTTCTTTGCCCAATACTAATCGTTTAAATTTCTTATTCGCTTCAACACGGAAATCTTCACGTTCAATGTATAGCTCTTTGGTAAATGGCAACTCGCGCGTGCCCATAGACTCATCTGTTGGATGATTTGGCGCAACCAATTGCTCAACTTTGCCTTCTTCGTAGTTTTCAATCACAACTTTAACTGGGTCAAGGACAGCCATGGCACGTGGCGCGCTTTCATTTAAATCGTCACGAATACAAGCTTCTAACATGCCCATTTCAACCATGTTATCTTGCTTGGTAATACCGATACGCTTACAGAACTCACGGATCGACGCTGGCGTATAACCACGACGGCGTAAGCCAGCAATCGTCGGCATACGAGGATCGTCCCACCCTTCTACATGACCGTTTACAACCAAATCATTGAGCTTACGCTTTGACATCACGGTGTATTCTAAATTAAGGCGTGAAAATTCAATTTGCTGTGGATGACACTCAATGCTGATGTTATCAAGTACCCAATCGTATAAACGACGGTTATCTTGGAACTCTAGCGTACAAAGCGAATGTGTGATCCCTTCTAGCGCATCCGAAATGCAGTGTGTAAAGTCGTACATTGGATAAATACACCATTTATCACCCGTTTGGTGATGGTGTGCAAAACGAATACGATAAATAATTGGGTCACGTAGCACCATGAATGAACTTGCCATATCAATCTTGGCACGCAGTACACACTCTCCCTCTTTAAACTCACCGTTACGCATTTTGGCAAACAAAGCCAAGTTTTCTTCTACAGACGTATCACGATAAGGACTGTTCTTGCCGGGTTCAGTTAAAGTGCCACGATATTCACGTGCTTGATCTGGTGATAAGAAACACACATACGCAAGACCTTTTTCAATCAACTCAACGGCATAACCGTGCAACTTGTCAAAATAGTTTGATGAATAACAAATGTCACCATCCCAATTGAAACCTAACCAAGATACATCCTCTTGAATAGACTTTACGTAGTTGATGTCTTCTTTTTCTGGGTTTGTGTCATCAAAACGCAGGTTACAAAGGCCTTTGTAATCTTGTGCGATGCCAAAGTTTAAGCAAATTGATTTGGCATGACCAATGTGTAAAAAGCCGTTTGGCTCTGGCGGAAAACGCGTGTGAGTTTGCTGGTGCTTACCGCTCGCCAAATCTGCATCAATGATATTTCTTATAAAGTTTGTTGGGCGATTCTCTGTTTCCGCCATGGGTATGCATTCCTCTGAAATTTTGCACTTAATAACCTCGGCATTATTACAAAAACCATCGCTAACTTACAGTAAATCCTTTATTGAAGATAAGAATAATTACCTGATTTAGGGCGTGTTGATATTTGAGGTATGGTTTTTGTTCAAATTAAAGGCTTTTAATACTCCAAATGCGCAATGACACATAGCAACCTATATGAGTGGCACATGATGCCCAAACCAACTATTTAACAAGATCTTAAAATTTCATGACATTTTTTGTTCTATCGCAATAAAAAAGTCATAAAATTGAATTATAGTGCGCCCATAAAAGTGAAGTAACTCAAGGACAACACACATGGCTTCTATGAATTTGAATCGCGTATATATTCCGTCAAAAGCGCGAAATAACCAATATATTTTGGCTGAATTCAAACCAACGGACGAATTTTACAATTGCTTCGATGACCTGAATAGCTGTTATGAGCGTTTAGCTCGACAACTTTTTGCTTTATGTGATGAGTACGAATTGCACAACGTGCATTTTATAGCCAACGACAAATTACCTGTCGTGCGTTATCACGAAGAATCTTACTGCTTGCAAACGCAAAAGCAAATGTTGTTTTTCTACAACCCGAAATATCATGAAGCCCACAAGTCTTATTGGGAAGAAGGCGTAAAAGCGAGAAAAATCACATTGCTATTTTTAGCGACAGGTGACGACATCCGCGCTAATGCAGCAAGTTTTCACAGTAAAGTAAAACTCACTTTAGATGCATTAGTGGAGGTCGTTAAACCAATTGCTGAAAACACACTACGTGTGCGCGACCACCAACACTTGACCTACGATATTTTTGCAAAGGCAAAGGGCAGTAAAGAAAGCTACGGCTATAAATTGCGTGGTCTGTACCCGAGATACCAAGCGAGAAATTGTAACTTGCCTGATGAACATTCGGAAATGACGTATGCAACATTCAGCTTGCCAGTAACCCGAGCTTTAAAGACAGAATATCAGCATCTCATCAATAACCACGATGATTACAGTGCTTTTTATAACAATATTGAAGACTTATTTTTATCAAGCTGTGCAGACAAACATCTGCGGTTATGTGCCTTCCTAGCTGATGACCGTTTACCGCTAATACGTAATAGTCAAATAGATAAAAGCAGTGGCAACGAAGAGCTGTGTAAATTGAGTTTTGACACTGATAACGAAGAAACACAATTTCACTCAACATGGGATGCTAGTAAACTAGTCGATACCATGAATTTTGTACTTGTTGCTCATAACTCAGACAAAAAAGATATGGGCTATGGGCGCTTCATGAACAACGTTGAAGCAATGATCCGTGCATTCACCAACGAATTAAAAATCAATCCAGCTAAACAAGACGTCAATGTGCGTTTCTTTCAGCACATTAGCTATCAGTACTAACTGACTGTTTGGTGCCATCATCTAAGCTATCAGCTTGAATGATTGGCACCTTTAATTTTACTTCAATACCTTTGCCTTGCTCAGATACACAACGGATCTCCCCTTTCAGCAATTGCGTCACGAGGTTGTAAACAATATGCATGCCCAATCCACAGCCTCCTTGGCTTCGCTTGGTCGTTACAAACGGATCAAACACAGTTTTCAACATTTCTTTACTCATCCCAACACCGTCATCTTGATAAGTAACAAGCCACTCGTTTTGATCCGCTGTTAACTCAATATCAACCCGACCACTGCTTTTGTTTTCAAAGCCATGGATCACTGAATTATTCAGTAAGTTGGTCATAATTTGATAAATAGCACCAGCATAAGTGAATAACTCAATATCCTCTGCGCCATGCACATCAATTACGATGTTTTTGCCTTTAATCAATGGCTCTAAAGAGACCAAAACATCCTTTATATACGCTTTAAGGTTGATTTCTCGACAAACTTCACTGGATTGATCAACTGCTACTTGTTTGAAGTTACCTATAAGCTCTTGTGCCCTGTCTAAATTTCTAAATACAAGTTGGTAACCCTGCGTTTGATCTTCAATTGCTTTACTCAAATCTTTTTGACTCAGGGTTTTATTCTGTAGCTTTTTCGCTACTTTTTGCATACTTTCTTCGTTGTAAGTCAAGGCCGTCAGTGCAACACCCAAAGGCGTATTTATTTCATGAGCCACACCAGCAACCAGCCCGCCCAATGACGCCATTTTCTCGCTTTCTATTAATTCATCTTGGGTATGTTTTAATTCCAGCATTGCCTGTTCAAGCTTTTGGTTTTTCTTGTATATTTCATCAGTGCGCAGCGCAACTTTTATCTCAAGTTGCTCGTTAAGTGCCTGCAAAGCATTTTCGTGCTCTTTAAGCTCTTCAATGTCTTTCAAAGCACCCGCAATGCGAATAGCTTGGCCCTGCCGGTCCCGTTTAACGACCTTTCCTCTATCAAGCACCCAGACCCAGTTTCCGTTTAGATCTTTAACTCTGATGGGAATTTCATAACTTTGGGCTTCACCACTTATGCAGGCTTTTACTTTGCTGCGAAGCCTCTCACCATCCGCTTGATGCACAAACTCACCTATATCATCTATAGTCATACGTTCTTGAGTCACACCATAATCAACTCTTGGTGACACACTATGCCTGTATATGGTGCTGCTAGTGATATGCCAATCCCAAAGTTCATCACCGCTGGCCCACAACGATAGCTCTAAACGTTGCTGTAAATCATGCATTTTTTTGTTAGCAACTAGCACTTGTTCGTAGCGCTTTTGGCGAGCTCGAGTAATTAGAAACAATATCAGTAATACAAACAGCGCGTAGGCTGTTTTGGAATAAACATTCCACCACCAGGGCGCGCCAATATTTAGAGTAAAACGGTGCACGGGTGAAGCTATATTAAAACGATTTACGGTATAGGCTTCAACTACGTATTCAGCAGGCTCCAATCGTAACAAGCTAACCTGCCTTACACCTGAAGCAAGCTTTAACCATTTATCACTCAAACCTAAAACACGATAAAAAAATTGCTGCTGCTCAGACCCGTAATCTAAGCTAGAATATTGTAATGAAACAATATTTTGATCGTGAGCTAGGTTAAGGCCTGTTGCAAGCTCTGGAGATGTACTCAACAAGCCCTCTTCTTTTGGGGTTAACAGCTTTCCTAACAGCTCAATATGGCTTATCAGCAAGGCCCGTTCGCTCTTATCTATAACGACTTTTTGCGGGTAAAATTGATTAAACCCTTTTGCACCACCAATAAATACTCTGCCATCCGGTGCTAGCCAAGCAGCGTTATAGTTGAATTCATTATCTTGAACACCGTCAATAGGTGAAAAGTTATGAATAGACATACTGGTGGTGTTAATTTGGCTCAGTCCACCGCTCGTCCCCGCCCAAATATGTTCCGAGCCATCATAAACCAATGCCCAAATCGCCGTGTTTGCCAATCCATGCTCCTTGGTCAGCACGTTGGCAATCTTAAACTCTGCTGTCACGATTGAAAGACCGAGTTCACTTGCAACCCATACTTTGCCATATTGATCTCTTTCGAGCATAAATACGAGGTCAGAAACCAAGCCATCTTGAGTTGTCAGATTCCGAAGCTCCCCCTTAGAATATTTAAATAACCCGTTACCAATAGAACCAAACCACAACTCACCATCGATATTTTTCAGTGAAGAAACATGGCTTGGCGCGCGAATAGAGGGATGAAAGTATGGTTGTAAGTTATGTTTATTCGGCACGTATTTTAAAATACCTGTGGTTCGCGAGCTGATTAAAACCTCCCCTTCAAACTTGATGAGACTGTTAAAGGTCAGCTCAGGTCCATTACCAAAGTCAGGTTTTAGATGCTCTAAACGCTCTGATTGCATATCAAATCTAAGTGCACCATTACCTCGCGTTGTGATCCAGAGCACGCCATCAATAAATGCGACTTTGGTGACAAAGCTGTTATCTAACACATCAAGCTGCGCGTACAAAGCTTTGGCCTCACGAAACCCCTTTCCATCAAACACAAACAAGCCACTTGATGTACCAAACCACAACCTATCTTTTTTATCAATCGCGAAGCTTCTTATATCTGTGCTTTGTAATGGTGATTCTGGGTAATTAAATTGGCTAACATGACCAAATGATTCGCTCAGCTGACTAAAGAAGTGTAAGCCGCGTGTTTCTGTACCAAGCCAAAGGTCTTGATTTAAATCTCGCATTACAGTAATAACATTATTGTCTAGCAACCCGCTTGACTGATTTGTACGTTTATACCAGTGATTAATTAGTTGCCCTTGCCTATCGAGCAAATATAAGCCATTGTTGCTGGTCACCAGCACCTCATTGCCATTCACCACAACATTATGCAGGGTGACATTTACGTCATTGTTAAAACTGCGCGACCATAATACACGTTCATATAGAGTGTCGTAATTGACCAGTTGCTGTGCTTTGCTGATCAAAATAATGCGCTGAACCGAAAAGCTCATTTTTTCAAATTCGCCATCAAGTAATAATATCGCTTCTCTAGACTGTTTCATGTACTTCATCAAACCTTGTTCGCTCAAGTAAAAATAAGCGTCATTACGTTCAACAACATTACGAATAAAACGGCCGGGTAATGAAACTTTAGAAGGTTGCAGTGTTGATTGGTTAATTTGATAAACATTGCCATCTTCTTGCGATACCACTACATTCGATCCATTGCAGTCCAAAGAGATG
This sequence comes from Pseudoalteromonas sp. ABE4_541, assembly GCF_056312285.1. Classification (NCBI taxonomy): domain Bacteria; kingdom Pseudomonadati; phylum Pseudomonadota; class Gammaproteobacteria; order Alteromonadales; family Pseudoalteromonadaceae; genus Pseudoalteromonas; species Pseudoalteromonas sp. ABE4_541. The sequence goes on along the minus strand of NZ_JBSVEM010000022.1, from coordinate 17,936 downwards.
ACTCGGTCCGAGACAATTGCGTCATGTTGATCAGACAAAAAAGAAGTAAAGACCCCTCTAGTACTGTGGTAGACACTCAACCCAGTGCGTGTACCAATCCAAACCTTGTCCGCACTAATGCACAGGTCGCTAATAAAGCCACCAGCTAGACTACTATCATTCTGTTGCTTAGGAACAAATTGCTTAAATTCATGGCCATCAAAGCGATTAAGCCCAGCTTGTGTGCCAATCCATATATAACCATATTGATCTTGTGCTAATGCTGTTACCGTAACTTGACTTAATCCATTGCTGTAATCGTAGTGACGCATTATTTGCGCAGTGTCAGTAAACTGAGGGACTGCATAAGCGACGTTAAATATGAAACATAAGCACAAGAGCCATTTCTTCTGCATAAGGCGCCAAGTCCAAATGAGTTTAACTAAAATATAGCAAAGACTTGGGCGTGTTGAATTTTGAGGTATGATTTTTGTTCAAATCAAAGGCTTTCAATAGCCCAAATGCGCGATGATACACAGCAAAGTTCAACACGCCTAAAAAGGTATGAGGTTTTTAAACCAACTCACTTAACGAAGTAGTCTATTTTGAGGCAAGAAAACCTTGACGGTAGCACCGCTACCGTCAAGGTACCTACATCCATGTAGGCAAGGCAAAAATTTCGTTATTTAGTTGTTCTAAATGAGAAATTTTTAACGCAGCTATCATCAGGTTAAATCCCTCAAAATGATTAAGTGTTATTGCGGATTGTTATTACTCGTCACTCAATTCAAATTCTTGTAATTTTCCACAACCATGAAGCAATTGATAGCGAGATAACTTACCTTGCTCTAGTGAGATCAAGCTGATTGCGCTATCTGAGATCAAATAAGGCTGCTTTTTATATGACGTCTTCAATGGATGTTTGTTTACTTCCATATGCCAACGTTTAGTGAAGAAATTCAATGGACTCCATGGCGCGTATAAAATTGAGTCCAATTTATCAAAACAACGGATGAGCTTTTTAGGAAACTCGTTTTTGATGCCTGATGCAGTCAACTGCCAAATACGATTATGATGCTTGCCAAACCGGCTTTGTACCGAAAAGCAAAATGAATAGTGTACGTCACCAGATAAAATAATTGTTTCCTTCGGTGTATCTGGGCGTCTAAAAATCTCGAGCAACTTTTTAGCTGACCCCTCGTGTGCCATCCAGTTTTCTACATCAACTAATAAAGGTTGCCCACAAAAATTAAAGATAGATTGCACTGCTTCAATCGATTTAACACCAAATACCGGCGCTGGGGAAACAAGAATAACTTCTGTATGATCGAGCAACGTGTCCTCTAGTTCCATGAGCATTTCCCAATCCATGAGGCCGCTTGGTTCATTAAAATTTTGCTCATTGCGCCAGCGATGAGTACGCGTATCCAACACAACCACTTTCGGGTAGGTTTCGAGGCAATAATGCCAATTTGCAAAGCGAGTAAGTGCTTTGTCTAAAGCCTTAAATTGCCATTTGTGGTCTATTAGGCTGCGCTCAAACTCACTGCACAGTGCACCTGTATGTTGCATAGCATCATTGCCTAGCCCTTGAAACAACCAATAACTTAATAAACCACTATTGATAATGCGCCGACTGCTATTGTGTGCAGCAATGGCTTGCTCCCAGCGCGCCGTTAAGTTCCAATCATCGGTCACATCATGATCATCAAACATCATCAATGTAGGAATATTTGCAAATAAACGCTGTGCTTTTGGCAAGTCTCTCACAAACCCATTGATGGCCTCTAGATGGCTATCAAAGCGCTTTTGTACCTTTTGATCTGAGCCTAGATAGTGTAAAGATGATTTATCAATCAATTGCCAACAGTGACTACCAAAATTAAGCAGATAACAAGCAACAAACTCTTGAAAATAAACAAGGTGGTTGCCTGCATACATGCTAGTAAAATGCGCTTCACCTTTTTTAAACCAATAACCAAAACTAAATTTTGAACATAATTGCCAAGGCGTTTTTGGTAAGTAATTTTGGCGTGCGTACAGTTGCTGCTGAATATCTTCTGGCAGCGTTTCAATATGCGCGGGTTCTTTATATAGCCCTAGCAATTCTATGAGTTGCTCTATCGCTAATAACATGGGGCCGGCAACATCATCAGCGTAAATTTGATCGCCGGACATCAGAAGTAAACTAGGAAGTTCAAGGCCTTTTTCAAAACCTTGCTCTAGGTGCTTATCTGCCGCTACAAGACTATCACGGCTAGGGTGATGCGGATTTCTGCAACTACCATGAAGTACGTGTGTTAACTTCTGAGGCACAATGCATTGCGGAGAGGTTTTGCAGCTATAACTGAAGTCGTCAAGTGATAGCGGTTGTCCATCTAAAGTTAACGCATAATCGCAATGAATATCAGGTGCGAACAGCCCTGAGCAAGGTGAAACAACTAGGATATGAAAAAAACAGTGTTCACCAAGGCGCAGAGTTTTTTGCTGCGTTTTACACGCATAACCTTCTATCACTACCTCTACTTTGTGTTGCGCACTCGTAGCCAATTGAATACAAATAGCGGCTTGCTCCGCACGCCGAAGCATGGGACCAAGTAATAAGGTAGGTAACTGCGCGCGACTAGCCATCCGCCCGAGAAGCTAGATTAAACAGCTGATAAAAGTTATCTGTGGTCGCAGTTGCAAGCTCTTTGTAGCTTACTCCTTTCAAATCTGCGATGTAATAGGCTACGTCCTGCACATAGGCAGGTTGATTTGTTTTGCCTCGGTGTGGAACCGGTGCCAAATACGGTGAATCAGTTTCAATCAGTAATCTATCTAATGGGATTTGTTTAACAACATCCTTCAACTCAACTGCATTTTTGAATGTGACAATACCTGAGATTGAAATATAAAAGCCCAAGTCAAGCGCTTGCTTTGCCATCGCCCAATCTTCAGTAAAACAGTGTAATACACCGCCACAGTTTTCAGCGTTATGTGTCTTCATCAAATTGATAGTGTCTGCTTTTGCATCCCGAGTGTGAATTATCAAAGGTTTATTCAACTCATTAGCAACTTCTATGTGGCCAACAAAGCTATCTTGCTGCACTTGATGGGTATCTTTTGAGTAGTAGTAATCTAATCCGGTTTCACCAATTGCAACAACTTTATCATGGCTTGCTAAACGAGTGAGTAATTCTTTATTCAACTTGTCTTTTTGATCTAGTGGGTGCACTCCACAAGAAGCAGACACATCGCGATACTGTGAAATCGCCTCCAACATTTTTGGAAACTGCTCTAACGTGACGCTAACACACAAAAAGTGTTCAACCTGCTTCGCTCGCGCGGCGTCCAAGACTTGGGACAGGCTCAAGTCAAGTTTATCAAAATCTAATCTGTCTAGATGACAGTGAGAATCTACAATCATAACTACTCTTACATGGTGTAGGTGGGTTTACCAGAGTTCAAAGCAGTACCAAGCTGCTTGATAATTCTATCATTAACTCTATCTGGGTCTTCAACAAAACTAACGCCAGCACCCGGTGGGTTTGAGTTCTGCGCACCTTGAGGTGTCAACCAGACAACTTTGCCAACAATAACATGATCTTCTATTTCATCAGGAAGTGTAACTCTAAGTGACACAGTCTGGCCAAGCTCAAAACGCGCGTTACTCTTAACAAAAAGGCCTCCCTGCTTAAACGTTGCCATGTAGCAAAGATATAATTCATCTGGATCTTGAAGGTCTAGTAGCAATTCTTGCACTGGGTTTCCTATTCACTCATATTTTTTATTGTATCGACCAATTTATTCAGTGCTAAAGCCTGGTTTAAGCCCAATATCTGTTGTGTGTCTGACATAAACTGGTGCAGTGCATGTTGAAGCTTATCATATGCTTGAAACGATAAACCTGATAACAGTCTATCTTTAAGTTGCATCTGGATAAAGAGGCAAAATACACTCATCAACTCAGGCGTTTCAGCCAAAGTTGCTTGTACCTGTGTGAAATTATCTCCCTCTTTGACGTTACATGCAAATTTGTGTAACGCGTCCACTTTATCTAACAGCTGATCTTCATGCCATTTCATTACAATAAGTGGCTGGCTCAAAAAATGTTTAACCCAAGGATACTGATCAATATTGATATTTTGTCCTACCAGCCAATCCCAACTTTGAGATTGCTGTAAAACTCGTACTGGCACATGACTGCAACGGCTTAAAATAGTCGCTGGCAGCTGTTCTGTGTCATCACAAGTAAGCAAAATATAGCGCCCATCATTGGGCTCCTCTAGGGTTTTTAACAATGCGTTGGCTGCCGAATGCGTCATTTTTTGGGCATTCGTAATGATCGCCACCTTTTTACCACCTTGCTGAGCTGAATGATGCACAAAACTCGCAAGTTCGCGGATTGACTCAACCGAAATACTCTGGCTTTGCGCACTGATCTGCATGAGATCTGGGTGAGTTTGCGCTTGGATTAGCGCACAACTTTTGCATCGACCACACGCATTGAGCGTTTCGTTGGCATCACACAACAAACCATAGGCAATATCTTGCGCCAACTCTCGCTTACCTACACCCACTAAGCCGACAAGTAATTGCGCATGATGAAAGCGGTGCTGCTGGTGCGTTAGCGCCAATTGCTGCCAAAGTTGCGCATGCCACTCATACATTAGATTGTCACCTGCACATAAAACCGCTCGAGCGCTGTAAGGATATCACTGTGGACTTCGTCAATACTCTGATTTGCATTGATAATAACACAGTTTTTATCAGCACTAGCGAGCTCTAAATAACGTGCTCTGGTACGCTCGAAAAAGCTCAATGCCTCAAGTTCGATGCGATCTAGCTCACCTCTCCCCTTCGCTCTGGCCAAACCAATCTCAGGTGGTATATCTAGATACAAAGTCAAATCTGGTTTCAGTCCATTAAGCACAATCTTAGATAACGCTGACAACGTCGATATTGATAGTTCTCGACCACCACCTTGATATGCTTGAGATGACATGTCATGTCTATCGGCTAGTACCCACTGACCATTATCCAATGCAGGCTTAATCACATTATGCAAAAGTTGGCAACGCGAAGCATACATAAGCAATAACTCTGTTTCGCTGGCAATTTTTTCCTGATGTTGCTGTTTAATAAGTGTACGCAATGATTCAGCTAAAGGAGTACCACCGGGCTCACGCGTTTGCACAAAATCAATATGTCGTTGTTGTAAAAACTGCTGACAAATAGCCATAGCTGTCGATTTTCCGGCACCTTCAAGCCCTTCAATTACAATAAATTTAGCTGTCATTATTTCTCTTTAAAATATATCTCTGTACTGCCTGATTGTGCTCACGCAAGTTAATTGAAAACTGATGTTGTCCATTTCCTTTTGCTACAAAATAGTAATAAGGCGTTTGCGCTGGTTGCGTTGCTGCCCGCACTGCATCAGCTGATGGCATTGCAATCGGTGTAGGAGGCAGACCTTTAATTCTGTACGTATTATACGGTGTATATTGCTTCAAATCACGACGCTTTATGTCACCATCAAACTTATCACCAATGCCATAAATTACTGTCGGATCAGTTTGTAAGCGCATATTGGCTTTTAAGCGATTGACAAATACAGAAGCTATTTTTTGTCTCTCGGGTGCATATCCCGTTTCTTTTTCTATGATAGATGCCAAAATGAGCACCTCGTAAGACGATTTCAATGGCAGCTCAGGCGCTCGGCTTTCCCATGCTTGTTCTAGTATGTGCAGCATTTTTTGCTTAGCACGATTCAATAAAGTCGCTGCACGGGTATACGCTTCGTAATGATATGTTTCCGGTAGGAACCACCCTTCAGGCTTATTATCAACCTCTAATGCTGCGATTAACTCATCGTCATTGTCCGAAACTTGTAAGTAAGGGCTTGTTTTAAGCTTTTCGAGAATATCTTTAAAGGTTTCACCCTCGATAATAGTGAAACTAAACTGCTGCTGCTTACCGTTGTGGATTTTATCAATTGCATCCATCACAGTTAAATTGCTCAAATCATATACACCCGCTTTAAGCTCAAAGCGTTCCGGTAAAAATTTGGAATAAATTTGATATGGTAGGCAAGATTGCAAAAAACCTCGCTTTTGCCAATCTCGGCATAGACGATGGAATCCCGTTCCTGCATTTACTTCATATAACGCTGTTTGCGCACGCAGAGGTTCTTGCTGCATCACTTTAAATTGCTGATGAACAAAAACACTGAGCGCGACCCCAGTTAATAAAATAACAATTAGTAACTTCTTTATCATAACAAGCCAGACTCTAAACGAGACTTAAACTGTTTTGCAAGTGATACATCATAGTGATGATCCAAAATTGAAGCCACATGTACACAGCCCATTAAACTATTACACACGAATAGTGCATCTAACTGGCTTAAGTCACTAGCTTTGAGCTTTATAGGTTCAATATTATTTATACGCGCTAAATGTGCCAAATAGACGCCTGAGACACCACAATTATTCAATGCAGGGGTATACGCTTGACCACCTTTAATCGCAATGAGGTTACCTACCGAAGTTTCAATTATGTTGTTATCAATGTCACTCACCAAAACATCATCACAATCATAGTGCTGTGCATCTATTTTTATCATAACTTGCTCTAAACGATTCAGCGTTTTTAGCCCAGCAAATAATGGCTGATGACCAAGCTTAATCGTACTATGTTGCACAATGAGTCCACTTTGCTGATATTGTTGGTAATGATTTGGATATTCACTGGTTTTGATTATAACTTGTGGTTGCGCGGATGCATCGGGTAAGTAACCTCTGCCCCCTTCGCCTCGTGTTATAATCACCTTGAGTACGCCAGACTGAACGCCTTTACACGCTTGTTGGATATTCTCAGTTAGCTGCTCAAAGTCAATGTCAGGAAACATTAAACGTTGTTGGCATGTTTTGAGCCTATGCAAATGCAAGTCCCATAGCTGAACATGCTCATGTTGGATCATAGCCGTGGTAAAAAAGCCATCGCCATACGACAAGCCTCTATCGGCGTTTGATATATAATCTGATTGTTTAATATCCATTTATCACCCACAAAAAAGCCCGGCATAGCCAGGCTTTTTTACATTGCCTAAACGGCATTATACCTTTTTAAATAACAACGAGCCATTGGTACCACCAAACCCAAACGAGTTACATAGCGCGTATTCAAACTTAGCGTCTCGTGCTGTATGCGGCACATAATCTAGATCGCAACCTTCATCCGGGTTATCAAGGTTGATCGTTGGCGTTACTTTTTGTTCCACCAATGATAGCGCTGTGATAATAGACTCGACTGAACCTGCCGCACCTAACAAGTGACCCATCATAGACTTCGATGAACTCACCATTACTTTACCTGCCGCATCACCAAATACAGATTTAACCGCTTGAGTTTCAGCTTTATCACCGGCGTGTGTTGACGTACCATGTGCGTTGATATAACCAATCTGATCGGCATTAATGCCCGCATCGTTGAGCGCATTTCGCATTGCCGATGCTGCACCTGCACCATCTTCAGGTGGTGAAGTCATGTGATACGCATCACCGCTCATACCAAAACCAACCAGCTCAGCGTATATTTTCGCGCCACGTGCTTTAGCGTGCTCATATTCTTCTAATACCATCACACCAGCACCGTCCGCTAATACAAAGCCATCACGATCTTTATCCCATGGGCGCGATGCCGCTTGAGGATCATCGTTACGTGATGAAAGCGCACGAGCCGCACAGAATCCACCCATACCAATTGGAGTTGATGCTTTTTCAGAACCACCAGCGACCATGGCATCAGCATCACCATAGGCAATCATACGTGCTGCATGACCGATGTTGTGCAGGCCAGTTGTACATGCAGTTACGATGGAAATGTTTGGACCACGTAAATTATGCATTATAGATAAATGACCAGAGATCATATTGACGATAGTAGAAGGCACGTAAAAAGGTGATAACTTACGAGGACCACTATTTAACAGCTTAATGTGGTTTTCTTCGATCAACGTTAAACCGCCGATACCAGAACCTACAGCCACACCAATCCTATCAGCATTTGCATCAGTCACTTCCAAGCCTGAGTCTTTAATTGCCTGAGAACCTGCCGCGACACCATATTGAATGAACAAGTCCATTTTTTTGGTTTCTTTTTTCGGCATGTACAAAGTGGCATCAAAATCGTTGACTAGGCCCGCGAATTTGGTTCCAAAAGAAGATGTATCAAAGTGAGTGATGTTTTCGATGCCACTACGGCCATCTAATAAGCCCTGCCAGGTTGATGCTACATCATTACCCAGCGGCGTCAACATACCCAAGCCAGTTACTACGACTCGACGTTTAGCCACGGTTTCCTCCAAAAAGGGATTATTATTTTATGAGGGGATATAAAAAACTAAGGGCAGCGTGCGCTGCCCTGAGTGTATACTTCGCTAATTACTCAGCGTGAGCAGTAACGTAATCGATCGCTGCTTGAACAGTCGTGATTTTCTCAGCTTCTTCATCAGGGATCTCAGTATCGAACTCTTCTTCAAGAGCCATTACAAGTTCAACAGTGTCTAGAGAATCTGCACCTAAATCGTCAACGAAAGACGCTTCTGATTTAACTTCTTCTTCTTTAACACCTAGTTGCTCGATAATGATTTTTTTTACGCGTTCTTGAATATCGCTCATTCTTCTTTCCTTTATTAAAACGCATTTGCGTTATTTTCAGATTGCGGCGTAGTTTACGGCGCATAATACTGTGATTCAAGGATTTGCTCAGATATTTTTGTCTGGTCAAACCTCTTTGGTTATATTTGTTACTTTTATCGCCTATTTTAATAGCAATTTCAAGTAAGTTTGCAGCAAGATCACAAAAAATTAAAAGCCTAGATTGCGATCTTTGCAACTTTATACCATGTACATAGCACCATTTACGTGCAATGTTTCACCAGATACATAAGCCGCCGCATCAGATGCCAAATAGCATACCGCTGCTGCTATCTCTTCTGGTTGGCCTAAACGACCCGCAGGAACACTTGCTAGCGTTGCTGCTTTTTGCTCATCAGTCAACTCATTGGTCATATCTGTTTGGATAAAGCCTGGTGCAACGACATTGACTGTAATACCACGAGAAGCAACTTCACGTGCTAACGATTTCGAAAAACCAATCACACCCGCTTTTGCCGCCGCGTAATTAGCCTGACCAGCATTCCCCATAGTACCGACTACAGAACCAATGTTGATAATGCGACCACATTTTTTCTTCATCATAGGACGTAACACAGCTTTTGATAGGCGATAAATAGAACTTAAATTCGTATCTATGATGTCATCCCATTCGCTGTCTTTCATACGCATCAATAAGTTATCGCGTGTGATACCCGCGTTGTTAACCAATACATCAACATCACCCAAATCTGCTTTAATTGCTTCTAATGTTTGTGCAATAGACTCAGCGTCAGTCACGTTCAGTGCATAGCCTTTACCGTTTTCACCTAGGTATTCACTTATTTTTTCAGCACCACCTTCGCTTGTTGCAGTGCCCGCAACTTTTGCACCTTGTGCTACAAGCGCATTAGCAACTGCTTTGCCAATTCCACGGCTTGCACCGGTTACTAAAACGACTTTACCTTCTAATGAAAATAATTTGTTCATGATCCTTTTCTTCTCTTATATTGCTGCAAGTGAATCGCTGTTATTAACAGCAGCACATGCAACAGATTTATCAATTCTTTTAGCTAAACCCGTTAATACCTTACCTGGGCCGAATTCATATGCCTGAGTGATACCTTGTTTGGCCAGCGCTTGTACTGTCTCGGTCCAGCGAACAGGGCTATATAGCTGTCGAATAAGTGCATCTTTAATTTCTTGCTCAGATGTAGCGACAGCAACATCAACGTTGTTGATCACATCGCAATTAGCTGCATTCATTGCTAGGTTAGCTAAATCTTGTGCCAACTTATCTGCTGCAGGCTTCATAAGTTCACAGTGTGATGGAACACTGACAGACAAGGGTAACGCTCGCTTAGCTCCTGCCTCTTTACAAGCTTCCGACGCACGATCAACGGCTTCTTTGTGACCAGCAATAACAACTTGGCCTGGTGAATTATAATTAACAGGAGATACTATCTGACCTTGTGCTGAATCTGTACACGCTTTAACAATCGTTTCGTCGTCAAGGCCAATGATCGCAGCCATTGAACCAATACCCGCAGGTACTGCTTCTTGCATGTATAAGCCACGATTTTCAACTAGCTTCACTGCTTGAGATAAAGACAACACACCTGCACATACTAATGCTGAGTATTCACCCAAGCTATGCCCTGCCATTACGACTTCTTGCTCAGAGTTGCTTGCAAGCCAATGGCGATAAATAGCAACACTTGCGGTTAAAAGCGCAGGTTGTGTGCGATGAGTTTGGTTCAATTCTTCTTCTGGGCCATTGAGGACTAGCGCTGCCAAGTCATAACCCAGTGCTTCTGAAGCTTCAGCGAAAGTCTGTTTTACAATCTCTGATGAATCAAGTAATTCTGACAGCATGCCAACGGATTGAGACCCTTGGCCAGGAAATAAAAGTGCAATTTTTTGTGACATATTGTGCTCTTCTAGTAATTGTTGCGCCACGTAAAATCGGTTACGACACTACATTAGTTGCCGATTGACGTTGGCGGGTGTTCTGAATTTGCTGCTATTATCTGCGCAAAAGTAGCTTGGATCTTTTCAGGAATACGGCGTTCAACTTCTCTAGCGGCTTCCTCTATCGCTGCAAGAAATGCTTTATTCGAAGCATTTCCATGACTTTTCACTACAATACCCCGCAATCCTACCAGACTTGCGCCGTTATACTGGTCGGGGTTCACCCTTTTATATAGTTTTTTTATTACAGGGCGTAATGCAATCGCTAATAAACGATAAAATAAATGCTTTTTCAACGCTTTTGTAAACTTATGCATGATAAGTTTAGCAATTCCTTCACAGGTTTTTAGTGCAACATTACCTACAAAGCCTTCGCAAACAATCACATCAGCTTTGCCTGAAAACATATCACTACCTTCACAGTAGCCTTGATAGTTTAAATGGGGTGATTGTCGCATCAATTGCGCTGCTTGTTTTATATCTTCGTGGCCTTTAATGTCTTCTGAACCGATGTTCAACAAACACACTTTCGGCTGCTCAAGTTGCAAGGCTTGTCCCGCAACAATGGAACCCATAATGCCAAATTGGAATAAAGTTTCCGCATCACAGTGCACGTTCGCACCAAGATCGAGTAAATATACGGGCTGTTTCTTTTCTGTCGGTACTGAGGAGATAAGCGCGGGTCTTTTTATACCAGGGAGCATTTTCAGCACATGATGTGCCATGAAAAATAAAGCACCGGTGTTGCCTGAACTAACACAAGCCTGCGCTTCACCCGATTTCACTAAATCGAGGGCAATGCGCATAGAAGAGGCCTTTTTATTGCGTACCGCATGTGCCGGTTCACAACTATTGGTAACAACTTCTTCACAGTGTTTGATAACTAATCGAGGATGATGTAACGAATCAAGTTTAGTCAGACCTTCGCTGATAACGACTTCATTACCACACAAAAGCAGCTTTAAATGTTGATGCTTGTTTACTGCAGCGACTGCTGCGGGGATAGATGAACGGGGGCCGTAATCGCCCCCCATCATATCTAACGCTATGGTTAGATGAGTCAGCATAAAGCAATCTCTTAGTTAGAAATTACTTTAACGCCTTTGTAGTAACCATCTGCAGTCACGTGGTGACGACGGTGAGTCTCACCTGAAACTTGATCTACAGTTAAAGCTGGTCCACTGATCGCATCGTGTGAACGACGCATGCCACGACGTGCGCGAGACTTTTTGCTCTTTTGTACTGCCATTAGCCTTCTCCTAAGAATTTTTCTTAAGTTGTTTTAAAATTTCAAATGGATTTGGTTTGCTCTCTTGCGTGTCTATTTCTCCGAAGCTGGCAGGCTCCTCAGAATAGGCACATGATGCTTCGTTGTGCATAGGAACAATCGGAAGCGCTAAAATTAACTCGTCTTCTATAAGTTGACGAAGATTAATTTCACCTTCTTCGTTTAGCTCTACCACATCGTAGCATTCGGGAAGATCATCTGACTCTGAACCTAATCCAACTGGAGAATAAGCAAAGTCTTGTACCAAATCCAACCCTAATTCATCATTACATCGCTGACAAATAACAGTAAGGTGTGCACGAATAGTTCCGCTCACAACGACTAACCCTTGCTCGTCATTTTTGCAATGAATGTTTACCGCTATCTCACCCGATTGATCTTGTACAACTTGCTCTAAACGAGAAAGCTCTTCAAGCTGAACAACTCCGTCATAATTTAGACGACGCTGTGCGGCTCTACAAGGATCAAGGGTGATGGGAATTTTCACCTTTTGCATAGGGGCTGCATCATATAGATAGTTAGTGCCTTAGTCAAAATAAAAATCAAACTTTCCTTTGTTTTTCGCGTTATTGCGCCCTATCCTAGCTGCAAGTTTAAATTGACTCTCGAGTATTTATGAAAACCCCACTCATTTTAGCGTCAAGTTCGCCATTTAGGCAGCAAATTTTGAAAAAACTCAACTTGCCATTTGAGAGCTTCTCTCCCAACATCGACGAATCACCACTGCCTGATGAAAAGCCGGAACAACTTGTTCATCGTCTCAGTGAGCTTAAAGCTAAGTCTGCCAGCCAATTTTTCTCAAAAGGACTGGTAATCGGCTCAGACCAAGTGGCTGTTTATGACAACAGCGTATTAGGAAAGCCCCATACAAAAAAGAATGCTGTTGAACAGTTAACTCGCTTTAGTGGCAATAAAGTCACCTTTTTAACCGGGCTCAGCTTGTACGATATTGAAAGTGGCACTATCACAACGATAGTAGAGCCTTTTCAAGTACATTTTAGGAAGCTAACACAATTACAGATAGAAGCTTATTGTGATGCCGAGAAACCATATCAATGTGCTGGTAGTTTTAAAAGTGAAGGGCTCGGCATATGCTTGTTCGAAAGGCTTGAAGGAGATGACCCAAATTCACTGATAGGTCTTCCCCTTATTCAACTGACTAAGCTACTCGCAAAGAACGGACTCGATGTGCTGAACGCGCAAGCTATGCGCTAACTGTTCAAAGTCAGCACAAACGGCCAGTGCATTGCTTTGTAATAATTGCTCTTCGCTGGCTGCGCCACAGCTCATACCTATGGCATCAACACCTGCGTTAAATGCCATTTGCATGTCTAGCAGCGAGTCACCGATCATGACGGCATCTTCCGCTAACACATCTAATTCAGATAAGATTTGCTGCACCATATCCGGGCTCGGTTTAGAGGCTGCTTCATCAGCGGTACGCGTTGTAGAAAAATAATGACCTACACCAGTTTGAGACAACATCGCATTTAATCCAGAACGCCCCTTTCCTGTAGCCACCGCGAGATGTACACCGCTCTTATTTAGGCGCTGGATTAAATCTTCAGCCCCCTCAAAAAGTGGCGTAGGGATATTATCGCCATGTTTATATTGGTGTTGATATGCAGCTACTAGGTCTTCCCATAAAGGCTGTTCATTAGGAAATAAGGTTGCAACGGCTGTATCGAGAGACAAACCGATTATCGAGGCAGCGCGTTTTTCACAAGGGATTTCTACACCCACTTGTTGAGCTGCTAATTGTAAGGTGTTTACTATTTTTGGCACAGAGTCCATCACTGTACCGTCCCAATCAAAAATAACCAGTTTGTACTTCATTTACCCGTTCCTTAAGGCTTGCAAACAATTTGTGAGTGCTTTATCGAGTGGCGCCTCGACATACATCGTCGTTTCTGTTTTTGGATGTAAAAAGCGTAAATCATGGGCATGTAAAAACAATCGCCCTAACCCTTGGCTACGCATTGTTGCATCAAAGACCTGATCTCCGTATTTGTCATCACATGCTATCGGATGACCTTTACACTGGGTATGAACGCGAATTTGGTGTGTTCGGCCAGTCACAGGTGATGCTTGCACCAAAGTACAGCCTTCAAAGCGTTCTAACACCCGAAAGCGCGTATGTGATGGCTTACCTTGTTCTTCATCGACGCGCACAACTCGTTCACCCGACTGCAGAGTATTTTTACGTAGCGGTTCAGTTACATTCTTTATTTTCGCAGCCCACTCACCAGACACCAAGGCCCAGTAATTTTTTTCCATGGTCTTTTCACGCAACTGTTCATGCAGCCCTTTTAAAATGGAGCGGCGCTTTGAAATAAGTAAGCAGCCCGATGTATCTCTATCAAGGCGATGTACCAACTCTAGACTTTTTTCATCTGGCCTTAAGACACGTAACGCTTCAATCAGGCCATAACTTAAACCGCTACCGCCATGTACTGCCATACCCGATGGTTTATTGATAACGATAAGATACTTATCTTCAAAGATAATGGCGTCTTCCAATGCTGAAATTTTATCTAGATTACGAGGCACAAATTCTTCACGCTCCGCCACCTTGATCGGCGGAATACGCACCTGATCATCAATTTGCAGTCGATAAACAGGTTTCACGCGCTTTTTATTTACACGCACTTCACCCTTACGCAAAATTTTATACACGGCACTTTTGGGCACCCCTTTTAAGTGGGTAACCAAAAAGTTATCAATACGCTGACCTTCTTGGTCTTCGGTTATGGTAACAAAACTAACTTTTAAACCGGACTTTTCTGACATTGCCTAATCACTGATTTGAGTAATAATTTAGTTGCTATCACAAGGGTATTAGTGGGATAATCGGCTCGCAAATTTTGCGTAACTGCTTTTTACTCGCAAAATACTAATCGTGATGCACATCATGGGTGACAGATCATACAGATTGAAGCGTGGATTTCCAAAGCTTTTGTCACACCCGGAAAACACGTGCCTTTAACGCCTTACGATGCGCGTAATAGATCGTCAGCGCAGTTAAGCACGATTAATAAAACGAAAAAGCAAGAAATAAATATATTTGTCTGATAGTTAGCCACGTTGAGCAATTTAGCCCGTGCGACGAACCTAAATGCGAATGCATTGCCCAGTTTGGCGCTTGAACCGTTAGAAAACTAACTTAAGTGCAACGGCAGGTTACTGTAATTTGTTCCTGTTTCCCCAGTCGTGAGACTGCATCAATACCAGTGGAACACTAAATTAACTCAGTGTAGTAAACAGTCAGACTCGACTAATTTGAAAGTAGAGTAACAATATGAAACGTATGCTGATCAATGCCACGCAGCAAGAAGAAATGCGCGTAGCACTGGTTGACGGCCAAAGGTTATACGATCTAGACATCGAAAGCCCAGGTCACGAACAGAAAAAAGCGAATATTTACAAGGGTAAAATCACCCGTATCGAACCATCTCTAGAAGCCGCCTTTGTTGATTACGGCGCTGAGCGTCACGGTTTCCTTCCTTTAAAAGAAATTGCCAAAACATACTTCCCGAGCGGCTATACGTTCAATGGCCGTCCAAACATCAAAGATGTGATCAAAGAAGGCCAAGAAGTTATTGTTCAAGTTGATAAAGAAGAGCGCGGTCAAAAAGGCGCAGCGTTAACTACTTTTATCAGCGTAGCCGGTAGCTATTTAGTTTTAATGCCTAATAATCCAAGAGCGGGTGGTATTTCACGCCGTATTGAAGGTGATGAACGCATTGAACTTAAAGAAGCATTAAGCCGCCTAAACTTACCTAAAGGTATGGGTTTAATCGTTCGTACCGCTGGTGTTGGTAAATCTTTCGAAGAACTTGAATATGACTTGAAAGCACTGTTGGTGCACTGGCAAGCAATTCAAGAAGCAGCAAATAGTGGTAAGGCACCGTTTTTAATCCATCAAGAAAGTAACGTTATTTTCCGTGCTATTCGTGACTATTTACGTCGCGATATTGGTGAGATTTTGATAGATAAAGCGCGTGTTTTTGAAGAAGCCAAAGCGCATATTGAGCGTTTTCGCCCTGACTTTATTAATCGCGTAAAGCTATATCAAAACGACGTACCACTATTTACTCACTACCAAATCGAAAGCCAAATTGAATCCGCTTTCCAGCGTGAAGTGAGACTGCCTTCAGGCGGTTCAATCGTTATCGACCCAACAGAAGCATTAACGTCAATTGATATCAACTCGTCTAAAGCAACCAAGGGCGGTGATATCGAAGAGACAGCGCTAAACACCAACTTAGAAGCCGCAGACGAAATTGCGCGTCAATTACGTTTACGTGACTTAGGTGGTTTAATTGTTATCGACTTTATCGATATGACACCTCCTCGCCACCAGCGTGAGGTTGAAAACCGTCTTAAAGAGGCTGTTCGCCCTGATAGAGCGCGCGTTCAAATTGGTAAGATATCACGTTTTGGCCTTTTAGAAATGTCTCGCCAACGCTTGCGTCCAAGTCTAGGTGAAGCGAGTCAGCACTCATGCCCGCGTTGTAGCGGTCAAGGAACCATTCGCTCAAATGAGTCTATCGCCCTATCAATTCTTCGTTTAATCGAAGAAGAGGCAATCAAAGATAATACCGCGCAAGTAAACGCGCAAGTACCAGTACCTGTTGGTGCCTATTTACTGAATGAAAAACGTAAGTCGGTACACCGTATTGAGAAGCGCCATAACTGTGACGTCGTGATCATTCCAAACCAGCATTTGGAAACGCCTCACTACGAAGTGCTTCGTCTTCGCAAAGATGAAACATCGGAAGCTGCAAGCTACGAGCAAATGACTGTGCCAGAGCCGGAAGTGATCGAAGTATCGCGCACACCAACAGCCATTAAAGAAGAACCAGTACTTAAAGGTGTCGTGATGCCTAGCGCACCAGCACCTGCACCGGTTGCTGAACAGCCAAAAGTAAAAGCAAAAGCAGCTGAGAAGTCAGAAGCTGGGTTACTTGCAAAAATCGGTCTGTGGCTAAAAGGGCTATTTAGCTCTGAACCTGAGCAAGAGGAAGAGAAAAAGCCAGCTACTCAGAAGCCGCGTCGTAACAACGACAACCGTCGCAAAAACCAAAATCGCCGTCGTAACAATGGGAAAAAGCGTGAAGAGCATGCTCAAGAAGAGCGAGCGGAGCAAGATACGCGCAGCAATGACAATCGTGAAAAAGGTGAAGGTCGTAATAAGCGTCGTCGTCAAAACCCGCGTAAACGCAACGACAACAAAACGACTAATACTGATAATAAAGAAGCTATTGCGAACAATACTGAGACTGAAGCGAAAGAAGTTAAAGTAAAACCACGTCGACAGCGTCGTAATCTACGTAAGAAAGTGCGCATTGGTGAGAAAACGCAGGAAGCTGTAGTAGAAGCGTTGAATCAAGATGTGGAAAAAACCACTGAAAAAGACACGAAAGTTGTTGCGCAAAGTGCTGAAGTAAGTGCTACTAAAGACCAACCGATAATGACTGATACATCGGTAACTGCTGAGGTAGCGGTAGAGGCGCAAGCCGATACCAAGCAAGAAGACAAAGCCCAAGCAAAGGTTCCGCAACTAACTGACGTTCAACCTAGCACAGAAAAAGGTGATGTAGAGACAACTGACGAGACACCCAAAACGCGTTCTCGTCGCTCCCCTCGCCACCTCCGTGCGGCAGGTCAAAGACGTCGTAAGCCAGAAGGTAGTAAAGATGCCGAACCTGCGTTTGTTCCTGTTGCCGATCAAGCCGCTGCAGAATACGAAGCACAGCTTAAAGCACAAGAACAACCTGAAGCGTCAGTTGCTGAAGAACTGGCCGTTGTAGAAGCAGCACAACCTGAAGCGCCAGTTGCTGAAGAACCGGCCGTTGAACTGGCAGCACATCCTGAAGCGCCAGTTGCTGAAGAACCGGCCGTTGAAGTGGCAGCACAACCTGAAGCGCCAGTTGCTGAAGAACCGGCCGTTGAAGTAGCAGCACAGCCTGAAGCGCCAGTTGCTGAAGAACCGGCCGTTGAAGTGGCAGCACAACCTGAAGCGCCAGTTGCTGAAGAACCGGCCGTTGAAGTAGCAG
>NZ_JBSVEM010000021.1:0-79675 GCF_056312285.1 Pseudoalteromonas sp. ABE4_541 | reverse complement strand
CGAAAGAGTCGGGCTTTTTTGCGTTTAAGTCCCTTAGCAGCGGATAAACTAGCTCATTTCACCTTGCGCAAAGTAAACGCACTCGCTTCGCGCTGTGTCATTAAACTTTTGCACGAAAGAGCGTTTCGCTTCGCTCAAGTCGCTAACCTTTTGCACCCTACATGCGCAAAGGAAGCGCCCTCACTGCGTTCGTTGTCTTCAACGCTTTGCACCCATAGTGCAAAGTGCGGTGTTTGTCGTTACTATTTAAGGTAGGTATATCAGATAAGGGTTGTTGTGTCGTTTTACTTAATTTATCTACTTATTATATTTGCGCTGTTTGGCACATCCGCAAGCTATTTTTTACGTTTTTTATACTGCTATTGGGTAAAGCGCCGAGTTGAAATCAGTTATATCTGGTACGCAGGAGGCAGTGCCTTATTGATAGTGGTTATTTCTCTAATAGGGCAACTGCTCATTTAGTATTTGCTTATGTATGGTTGGCAGCTATTCTGGATGCAAATAGGGATCACTGGGATAACCTGTTTACATCTATCTTCAGCAGGCTTATTCTGATTTTCAATATGCTCTTTCTCGGTAATAGACGCAGCTATCGACTCTATTTTTTTTTCATTTACCTGCTTAGAAGAGTAAATGATATAGCGGCTAGGGCCTTCACATGCGGCTCTCTCACCCACCCCAAGCACTTTACATTGGTAACTGGCATCACAGCTTTTATCAGCGACTAATTCATTGAGTGTGTCATACTGTGACTTTTCTATCGCTACAGGTTGCATTGGCAATATCAGTTCGCAGCCACTCAGTAACGAGCAACATACGGCAGTAGACATTAACGTTTTAATCAAATTCATTGCGTATCTTTAATAAGTTGCTTGAGCGTTATTGAAAAGTTTAACACATTTATTTTCAACGCATTGAGCGCTTGGTAGAGTTAAATGTTCACAAATACTTACCATGCTATTCTTTTTATTGTAAGCGCGCTCTTGTTCCGTGATCTGTTTCGCCAATGCTTCGACTTGGGATGACGAAGCCGTTTTGCTTGAATAAATAGCGTAGCTATTGGGGCCTCCACAAGCTCTACTGCCAACCCCTATGACTCGACAATGAGCTGATGTATCGCAGCTTTTATCTTGTATCAATGCATTTAATTGGTTATGCAAAGTAGTAATATCAGTTGCGTTTGTTTGGCTTGAAGGGGTTAATCTTTGTTTAGCTGGAGTTAAAGGTTGCGCTGCTTTTGTGACTTTTTCAGATCGCACATTCACAGTATTTTGAGTGTCAGTTCCCTGAGCATCGGGAGCATGAGATGCGTAATTGCAACCGCTCAACAGTAGTGCGGCAATAAGTCCAGTGGAAAGCTTTACCATAATAACTCCTTTGTTTTTAAACTAGTTTGCACGTTAAATGCGCGAGTGACAAGAGTAAAAATAATGTAAGTGACTACATTGAGCTGTTACTTTTCTCTCTCTTCGGTGAGTTTTTTCGGGTCAAGCAAGTCTTGCAGCTGTGTTTCACTTAAATCGGTGTGCTCCTTTGCAACATCAAGAATATCTCGCTGTTGCTCATACGCAAGCTTGGCGATTTTGGCTGCTTTTTCGTAACCGATGATCGGGTTTAGTGCTGTAACAAGAATTGGGTTTTTATGTAGAGCCTTGTTGATGTTGGTGCTGTTCACTTTAAAGCTTGAGATAGCTTTGTCAGCGAGAAGCTTGCTGGTATTTGCCAGTATCTCGATACTTTGAATAATGTTGTAGGCAATTACAGGAAGCATGACATTCAGCTCGAAGTTGCCAGATTGCCCTGCAATGGTAATGGTGCTGTCATTGCCAATAACCTGAGCGCAGGCCATGGCGGTTGATTCAGGTATAACAGGATTGACTTTTCCAGGCATAATCGATGAACCAGGCTGTAACGCCTCAAGTTCGATTTCGCTAAGTCCTGAGAGTGGCCCTGAGTTCATCCACCGCAAGTCATTGGCTATTTTCATTATCGCTGTTGCGAGAGTTTTGAGGCCACCCGATAAGCCGACCACGGAATCCTGAGTTGAAATACTGTAGAAAAAATTATGTGATGGCCTAAATGGGATGCGTGTGTTTTCGCGCAGATGGCGATTGAATTCCGATACAAACTCACTATTTGAATTAACGCCCGTGCCGACGGCTGTGCCGCCTTGTGCAAGCGAACACATGTTGTTGAGATGTCTTTCTATATCTTTGCTCGCCATTTGTATTTGCGTAAACCAGCCGCTGAGTACTTGCGCAAATGTTATAGGCATTGCATCCATTAAGTGGGTGCGCCCTGTTTTGACGTGGTGTCCTACTTCTCGAGCTTTCAGTTCTATTTGTTTGCTTAAATGTGCCAAGGCGGGAAGAAGCTGACTGGTCAGTAGCTGTGCGCAACTAATGTGGATAGCCGTAGGTATTACATCGTTAGAGCTTTGTCCCATGTTAACATCGTCATTGGGATGTATTTCATCTTTGCAGTTCTTGCTTGCTAACGAGGCGATAACTTCATTGATGTTCATGTTTGAGCTGGTACCAGAGCCTGTTTGAAATACGTCGACAGGAAATTGCTCGATATAGTGACCCGCGATGATACTTTGTGCTGCGTCGATGATTGCGTGGGCTTTATTATCCGCTAATTTATCTAAGCTCACATTGGCTTGCGCTGCAGCTTGCTTGATGTGAGCTAAAGCTTGAATAAAAGCGGGTGGCATAGTGAGTGAGCTTACAGGAAAGTTATCGATAGCTCTTTGAGTTTGTGCCTGATAAAGCGCATCCTCGGGAATATTGAGTGTGCCCATACTGTCCTGGGCTTTTCGAAATTTAGGCATGTAAGCTCCTTGAATACCTAGGGAAGTGATCACAGCTATCGTAACTCATTAACACGAGTTATCAATTGCTAATCGATGACAATATCGCTCAGGCTCTAACAAAGGGGGATATGATTGGCGCATAGCTTTTGGCACATGTATTGGAAATGTGTCAAAAGCTATGAGAATGACTGATTAGTTATAACCAAGAATGAAGGTTTGTGCTGTTTTTGGCGCATCTTCTTGTTCGGTAGGCGTTAATATATCTTGCACTTCTTTGCGATATTCATCGCTATTCATGAACAAGTTCTCATCATGGCTCTCAACGAGACCACTTTCGCAAATAGGCATGTGAGTGATGGTAGAAATAAACATAATGTTGTCCTCGTGTGATTTAATTCACAACCAGTGATGCATGAGACATACCAATAGGTGAAGCTGTTAAAATTCAATTAGTTAAAATGTTTTTTGTGTGAACACTTGCATTTTGAGACTCAAATTGCCTCAATAGTGGGCATGAATGCTCAACCTCTGTGCAGGAGATTTTTATGGATAAACCTTACTCTCAAGCCTGTGAAAATAATAAGTCCGCCATATTGTCGGTTCTCCATCCACATTTAAAACAGTATAGTCAAGTCTTAGAAATTGGATCGGGTACGGGGCAGCATGCAGTTCATTTTGCAAGAGCGCTGCCTCACTTGCAGTGGCAAACCAGTGATAGGGCTATTAATCATGCGGGTATTCAGGCATGGATTGATGAGTCGCAGCTGGCAAATGTAGGCTCGCCATTGCATTTAGATCTCAATGAGCCTTGGCCGATAGAGCAAGTGCCAGTGATCTACACTGCAAACACAATGCATATCGTGAGCGAGAGACTTGTCGAAGTATTCTTTGCAGCGGTTAAGATGCATTTGGCGAATGAAGGGTTGCTATGTCTTTATGGGCCTTTTAATTATCAAGGCAGCTTTACCTGCGATAGTAATGCTCAGTTTGATGCATTTTTAAAAAACCAAGATGTCCAAAGCGGCATTCGAGATTTTGAGTGGATCTGTGATTTGGCCAGCAAGGCTGAGCTTGGTCTGCTATCCGATAATGAGATGCCAGCCAATAATCGCTTATTGCTTTTTAAAAGGCAGTAAAGAAGTGCACTGTTGTTGGTAATCAGCGATGTGAGTCTGCTCTTGGGCAATAAAATCTTTGATGGCTTTGGAAAAAAGTCGGTCCTGAATATGGTGGAGAGAGTAGGTTTGTACAGGCTCAAAGCCCCGGGTTATCTTATGCTCG
Organism: Pseudoalteromonas sp. ABE4_541; assembly: GCF_056312285.1. NCBI lineage: Bacteria > Pseudomonadati > Pseudomonadota > Gammaproteobacteria > Alteromonadales > Pseudoalteromonadaceae > Pseudoalteromonas > Pseudoalteromonas sp. ABE4_541. The sequence continues at coordinate 75,579 of NZ_JBSVEM010000021.1, read as the reverse complement.
CCTTGTGCGCCTGCATCAAAACACTGCAAGTGGTGCTTGATTGCATACTCAATTCCTTGGTAATAGCACAGCTCAAAGTGAAGTGCATCGTACGCTTCTAACGCGCCCCAATATCTGCCGTATAACGTATGTTGATCATATAGGTAGAGGCTTGCAGCAACCAAGGTCTGATTTTCTTTGGCGATGCAAAGCCTGATTTGCTCAGGCATTGTTTTGATAAGTTGCTCGAAAAAAGCCAAATTAAGGTAGCCTTTATGCCCAGAACGCTTCAAATAGGTGAGTTGATAACAATAGTGAAACCGCTGCAGTATGTCGGATGATATCTCTTTACCTGTTAGCCATTCTATATGTAAAGCATGCTGTTCGACTTGTTGTCGTTCTTTTTTGATGGATTTACGCTTACGAGATGTCAGCGTGTCTAAAAAGTCAGCAAAGGACTGATACTGCCTATTAAACCAATGAAACTGGACCCCATGTCGAACAAAAAAGGCGTCAGACAACGCGGTATGCTCGAGCAAAAAGTTAATATGAACGCTGGACCATTGACGTTGCTCACAGGCTTGTTTTAACACCATACTAATATACTGATACAGTAGATTACTTGGTTGGCGGCACAGTATCCTTGGCCCTTGAATTGGCGTAAAGGGAACGCCAGACAACCACTTTGGGTAGTAATCCAGCCCGTAACGTTGATAAGCGTCTGCCCATGACCAGTCAAATACATATTCGCCATAAGAATGGCTTTTAATGTAACCGGGCATGATGGCTATCAGGTGTTCATTATCAAAAACAAGCAGATGCTGCGGTTGCCAGCCTGTTTCTGTGCATACACAGCCACTGTGCTCAAGCGCTCTTAACCATGCATAGCTACAAAAAAGGTTATCGTTAAGTGCATCCCACTGTATTTGTGATACTGCATCAATTGTGTTGATAAACTTATGGTTGAACATATCGGTCTTGATACTTGTTTAAAAATGAGACTAATTGCGTTACAAAGTCATCGTATGCAGGGTTGAATGTTAATCTTTGTAACGGCCTTTTCATACGCAAATTGTGTTGCGTTCGCTCCCCTAGCAAGGGGGATGTATGTCGTTTGCACTCTAAATACTTGCTTAATTCGCCTAGGTAGCCACCACAGCTGCGATATACACCATGCCAGCCATAATAGGGGTGTGCAGGTGGTTGTAAAATACCAATATGCGACATATCTATCACCTGATCACAGCTTTCATGTGTGCAAAGTGGTGTTGTGATTGGGTACGCGGGTGGCAGTTGCACTCTGGCGGATTTAATATTGCCATAATAGAGTAATGTGTGGTCGTCTGGGTTGTTAGCTAACGTGGCAAACCGAGTCAGCATTGCCAAGCTGGCCTGACTGTCAATGGTGGTATCAACTTCACTTAACGCACTAAACAAAGGTAATGTTTTAGGTAAATTCACAGATTTGATTTGGCTCATAGCTTGGTCTGCGAGTGCGGCGGCCTGCCACGGAAAAGACTCATACTTAGCAAAGTCCAGATCGGCATCGGCATCAATCCAATTTAGCCAAGGAACTTTCGCTATCCATTTTGCCAGCCAACCATTTTTATTGTGTGGTTCACTGGCTGGTGAAATGAGGGCGAGCGCGCGTAAACTTTCGGGTGGATTTTTGGCAACCTGGGTTATGGCTAATGCAGCTCCAGTGGAATACCCCACGATAGAAAAGTTACTAAAGTCTTTTGCAGTTTTGGCGATTGCATAGTCGACGATGGCTTGCCAATCTTTATAATTCACACGTCTCAGATCGTCGGGCGCAGTGGCGTGCCCTGGCAGTAAAAGGGTGCGAACGCTAAACCCCTGTTGATAAAGTGAATCAGCAAGATAATGAAAGGTAAAAGGTGAGTCGGTTAAGCCATGGAGTAAGAGCACTGCTCGATCATTTCTAAACTGTCTGAGCTCAAACGGGGCAATGAGATCGGCAACCTTAAGCTCGTTCTGCCCAAGGCCAAGTTTTGTGCTCACTGGCGTTGTGATCGGACATGGCAGCTGTGCCCTGGGGTTACGACTTTCTATGATGGCTTTTGCTTGGGCTAAGTACTCGCTGTAAGGTGCCGAGCGTGCTACTTGCCAAGTGACAGGGCCCTTTTCTATTGCAAAGCGATAGAGCCCCTGCTTTTGGAGAGTTTCTATTGATTGCCAACTGGACGCGATGGTCAAACACGTTGCTTGCTGAGTTTGTTGCTCAGCTGCATAACCACTCCATGAAGTGGTTGAGCTGAGCAAGATTGTTAGAAGTATTATTATATTCATATCATTAGCAGTAATTTGCCAAGCATGTAGCCAGCTTATCCCGCTCAAGCGGTTTTGCAAGATGTCTATTAAAACCAATGGCTAATGCGTGGGCTTTGTCTTCGGGCATCACATCGGCTGTCAATGCAATGATGGGTAATTCTTCGCTGCTCTTGAACTGGCGGATTGCGGCAGTGGCTTGATAACCATCCATGATTGGCATTTGGCAGTCCATTAAAACGATGTCATAAGTATCTTGGTGTATGGCTTCGACGGCTTCTCTACCATTTGCAACTACTTCATGTTGTATCCCTAAGGAATTGAGCATTGCTTTGATAACGACTTGGTTTACTGGGTTGTCTTCCGCAACCAGCACTCGTAAACCGTGAATTTGAGAAGTATCTATTTGTTCAATATGTTGATGTTGAATGGTCGTATTTTCACAACAGAGCTTCAGTGTAAAGCAACTGCCTCGTGCTACTTCACTCTGTAGCTTTAACTCTCCACTCATCAGCTCGCTAAGCTCTTTTGCAATTGCAAGGCCAAGGCCGGTTCCGCCATATTTACGAGAAGTAGAGTTGTCTGCTTGGCTAAAGGCATCGAAAATTGTTTGCTGTTTTTGCGCATCAATACCAATACCTGTGTCTGTCACAGTAAAAGTGATACTGGTTTTTTTGGTGCCATACTCTGCATATACATCAAAAGTCACGCTGCCTTGAGGGGTAAATTTAATCGCGTTACTGCACAAGTTGATTAAGATCTGCTCGATACGCATTTCATCACCCAAAATCCAGGTTGGCCCAGACAGGTTATGGGTGACTTGCCAAGCAATGCTCTTAGATTGGGCGTTCGATGCAAACATGGTATCTACCCGATTGATGAGCGCTTGCAAATCAAAAGGGTGTATATCAATGTGTAAACGGTTCGACTCAATTTTTGCAATGTCGAGGATGTCATTGACGAGGTTAAGTAAGGTTTTAGATGCAGAGCCAATTTTTTTTATGTATTCGGACAATTCTCTGGCGTTATGGGTGGTATTTGCAAGAGAAGCAAAGCCTATCACGGCATTTAATGGAGTACGTATTTCGTGACTCATATTGGCTAAAAAGCGACTTTTAGCTTGGTTTGCCTTGTCGGATTGTAGCTTTGCTTTGGCTAAAGAGCGTGTGCGCTGCTCAACTAAATCATTTAATGCGTGATGTTGGTAATTGAAAAGCAGCAATATATAAATAATGAGAGAGGTAATACTCAGTTGCAGTACGAGTAACATCAACGTGAGCTGCTGGTTAAGCCTCGATGCATATTCTCCTTTTACGGACAATTCCATGCGCCACTTTTGACCCGCAATGAACAACGTGGCGCCACGCACCATCGTATCTTGTACTTTGTTGTCCAAATCGTAATTTCGGTAAAAAATATCATCGTTGCTGAGATCATAAAACGTGACATTGAATAATTTGGCTTGCGCTTGTTTTAAAGCTTCAGAGAGCAGTGTTTCTACTTGTACTACCGCGGTTGCATAGCCTCGGATCTGCATGTTTTTATCGTCACTGTTTATATCATAAACGGGAGAAAACAATAAATAAGCGGGTGACGGGCGGTTATCTTGTACCAAGTAAATCATATCTGTGGCTTGTGGTTCTGTGGCGATAGCTGAACGGATAAGCGCCGCTTTTCTGCTTGGCTTAGAGTACACATTAAAGCCAAGGGCACCTTGATTACCATTCAATGGTGAGATGTATTTTACGACCACGAGAGGATCACCTGCCTCAATGGGCTCCCCTTTTATTTGCGTAGATTTGCCATACAAGGCCGAAAGCTCGTTTTCGAGCTGCTCACGTTGAGATGGTGCGATGCGCTCATTCCATGATAACGCGCGCAAAAACGAATAGTTATTTTTAAGTCGTTCAGCGATCGCTTCAAACTCAGTTTGTGAGAATTGGGCTCTCGATTGTAATTGGTTGGAGAGTGCTTGTATCGCGAGCATACTGCGATTTACATAGCGATAAACAATGTTCTCAATGATCTGCGCTTCTCGCTGAGCATTAATGTTGGCGCTTTTTAAGTTACTTTGATTGTATAAGTAAGTGGTAAAGGCAACGGATGCACATAGCACGATACAGGCGCAAAAAGTACTTACAACATTATTTAATTTTTGTGTGTTACTTAGCCAAGGCTGTAATAGCATTAGCAAAGCGGGGGTGCCGATGAGTACTCCAAGCGAGTCACCCAGCCACCAAGCCAACATATTATTCCAATGATTGGCGAAGCTATATTCAGTACTATATAGACTCAGTGCAAACACGCCAATGTTGGCAGAAACCAAATTAATGGTGATCCCTACAAGAGCAACAAAATAAGCGATATGTAACCTGCTTTTTAACTGCAGTGGGTGACCTAGCCAAGCGCGCAGTAAGTACCCACCGAGCATAGCTTGCAATACCGCACCGGTTGCTATCATAGTAACAGCCGACACATTCGCTAAATTAAGTGCAGATAAGCTCCAATCATGAGCCGTAGACCAGTTAAACAAAATAGAAGCAATGGCCAGCCCAGGTATAAAGCGCCAGCCCCAAAGAAAAGCGCCAACCAAAGCAAAGCCAGCGGGCAACCAAATGGGTAAGACTTGATCTTGAAAAGCAAAGACTGTCAGCAGTTTGCCAAAGAGTACGTATCCGCCAGATAAAAAAAGATAACTGAGTCGTGCCTGCCAAGCTTGTTTGAATTTCATATCGTTCTTAATTATTAATCGTATGTTGTCGCAATACAGTATAGTCCTTTCATCTACAAGGTATGTGACTTCTTCAAACTTATCAATAAGTAGCGTATGAATTCATTTGTGCAAAGAGAGATTTGCACTGGGTATGTATTTTTCGGTGAGTAAATTTCAGGTATAAAAAAACCGCTTTATTAAAAGCGGTTTTTTTAAAGCAATGGCGGAGAAGGAGGGATTCGAACCCTCGATAGGGCTACAAACCCTATACTCCCTTAGCAGGGGAGCGCCTTCAGCCACTCGGCCACCTCTCCGACGCAAAACTATGAAATATGGCGGAGAGATAGGGATTTGAACCCTAGATACGCTATTAACGTATGCCGGTTTTCAAGACCGGTGCTTTCAACCACTCAGCCATCTCTCCATGGGCAAAGATAATACTGAGTGAATTTGTCTCTGTAAACCGTTTTTAAACCGTTTGCCTAAAATTTAAACTAAAATGCGAAGATTTATTAATAACTGGTCAAAAATGAAGTAAATTGAGATGCTTGAGAAAAAGGTTTGCTGAAAAAATGTCAAAGTGCCGCTTGCTTGGGGGCGGCACTCAAGCTCAAAAACGCTTACTTATACTGCGATACATGACTAAGTGCGAGCGCTTTGCCAAAACGATTAAGAAATGCCATCCAATCAAACGGTGCTTTTTCTTTCGTTTTCGTGTTAATAGTGTTGGCTTGCGTGTTGCTGCACGCAGCAGCTGAATTAATCATGTTGACTCCTGCAATATAGGGTTGGTTGAAAACATGGTTATTTTGCATGCAGCGAGAACAAAAATAAAACAATAAAAATTGTACTTTTCAAATAGAAAAAACTAATACATATCTTTTTTAATTGATGGGGCTTAATTTGTTTTTTGCCAATTTATTCGTTTTTAAAAATGTAGTTTGTGAGCTGTTTTTTAATTAAATCAGGTCTTTACTTTTGTCTTTGTATGTTCTTTATGGTTCAAAGTGACTAAATATTCATGTTAATTAATTTTATTATTAAGGTGTTGTTTTGCTGGTTGTCGTGAAGCCGTGTCGTAGTAAGTCGACGCGATCTCAAATTAGTTGGTTGAAGTTGCAAATAACGCAAAAAAAACTGCATGCGCAGTGGTTTTTCACCTCGGGTAACTTTGAAAAAGACGTTTTAGAAATTCGTACTTTGGCTAAAGCACAAGGGGTAGTTGTTGTTATAGGGGGAGATGGCACGATTCATCTTGTGGTGAATGCAATCGTTGAACTAGATTGTAGGCTCGCGTTGTTACCATCAGGAACGGGTAATGATTTTGCAAGACAATTTGGATTGACTCAGTTTCAGTGGCGTCATAGCCTCTTTTGCGAAAATATTACTTATATCGACCTAGGTTGCGTGAACGGTCGTTATTTTATCAATATGATGGGGCTTGGTTTTAGTGCTGCTGTGGTACAAGGTATTTCTGCGACACGTAAGCGCCATGGATTGAGCTACCTGTGGGAGGGGCTAAAGCGTTTATTTGGTTTTTCAAATATAACAGTCAATTCACCCTTTTCCAGTCAAAGGCAAAGTACCATGATGTTGTTATTTGCAAATGGTCGATACTTTGCAGCTGGTATTGAGAGTGTGCCGAGTGCAGATCCAAGCGATGGGACGCTTACATGTATACAACTATCTCCCAAATCTATATTTGAACGCCTAATGGTTTTTATGTTGATGCTTATCTCCAAGCACGAAATTCATAACTGCGTATCTAAAACGGAGATAGTTCATTTTCACATTGAAACACCTCACTTAGACATTGAGGCAGATGGAGAGGTTATTGGGCAAACACCTGCTAATGTGTGCGTGGCACCCAGAGCAATAAAGTTACTGGTATCGCTTAGTGATAAATGAAGGTAGTCGGCTGACGCCGACTACAGGGAGATACGCCTAAATTAGTGTTTAACTGAGAACAGCTTGTAGCCCGACATCGCAGGGATCTGCGTCTCTAATTGGCTTTCTGTTTTTGCTATGAGTGCAAACTGGTCACATAGCGCATGGGCTTGTTTTTCAATTTGTTGTGCTTGCGCTTCAACTTTGCTTTCAATCTGCTCACCCATGTTGTGCATTTTTTGCTCAAACTTCTCCATGTCTCCGCCAGAGTTTATCATTTGAGAGCCGACAGCCATCAAAATGCTACCGATGGATTCCATCATAGCCCCTTCAACAGCCGCCTCGACTCGCTGTTCAAACTGTTCTTCAAAATTGCTACCGAAGTCATTGAATGTTTTTTCACCCATCACAAAGGCGCCTTGTTGATAGAAAGTAGTACTCACTTCTGTTTGTACTTCTTCCAATAAAGTGCTCAGAGAACCCAGTTCTTTTAGCTCAAATGCAGTGGCTACTTCATTCAATGCAACACCTGCTAATTGAATACCTTCTATGGCAATGTTCGCCACTTGCGGTAACTGTGCACGCAGTTCATCCGCATAGTTCACGACAGCTTGTTGTTGATTTTCGTTGAGCTGGATTTCTTTACCATCGATATACATAACCCCCGCATCAGTTATGCGTAATTTACTTTGGTTCGATGCTTGGGTGATCAATAGCTCATCGGGTGTAATGCGTACGTCATTTTTGAAGTCTACGGAACATTCATCTGAATTAAATGAGATAGACTGCTCGTCAGACGGTGAATGTGCAAATGCAGCCGAGCTAACCGATAACGCTGCAACTAAAGCTAATTTTTTCATGATGTGTATCCTGTCGATGATTGATATGTGGTTAATTAATCAAAATAGATGCCAATGTTTAAACTTGTTTATTTTCATTGGTTTATATTTTTACCTCAGTATGGGGGGTGTACATTGAATAATATTTTTGACTAATATTTAGCAACTTTGACTAAACTAACATCATCAATAAAATAAATTAATTAAAACGATAAAAAACTCTCACTTCCAAGATGGCTGATTTCCAGCTAAATACACACTTAGGTACCGTGTTCATTGCTGCACAGCATGTCCGTGCCGATTAATTATTTATTTAACACTTATTGGAGTGGGTTGTGGGTAAGACATTTTCTTATGATGCGCTTGACGATGATTTTGTAGATGACGAGTACGAGAACCTCGGTCGTAATCAGCATGATAAGCAAAAGCGGAAGGTAAAGAAAAAGCTCGATGACTATCTTGAACAAAAGCGTTTGCGCAAAAATTTAGGTGAAGATGATTTCGATTATCTCGATTAGTAAAAAGGAGGCGATAGCCTCCTTTTTAACTACCAATAAAGTCAACTTGCTGCGAGTGCACGTTCGATAGCTTTTGTTAGTTTCTCCGGTTTCGTAATGGGGGCAAATCGTTTAAGTGGCGTGCCATCTTTACCAATTAAAAACTTATTAAAGTTCCACTTGATATTCTTACCAAACAACCCGGGCAATGCCTCTTTTAAATAGACAAATAGAGGATGTGAATGTGCACCATTCACTTCAATCTTTTCCATCATGGTGAAATCGACACCATAATTTATCAAGCACCCTTCTTGTATTTGTTTTGCAGTGCCGGGTTCTTGCGCACCGAATTGGTTACAAGGAAAGCCTAAGATCACCAAACCTTGTTCGCCATATTCAGTATGTAACTTTTGTAACCCTTCATACTGCGGTGTCAGGCCACATTGACTAGCCGTATTAACTATGAGAACGACTTTGCCCTTTAATGAAGCAAAGTCAAAAGCTTTGCCTTGCAAAGTGTTTGCTGAAAATTGATATAGTTCATGCATGGTAGCTGATCCTAAATGTATTTATTTAACAATATCATCGTTATGTAAAGCTATCGAGTAAATGTTCAATGAGTAAGCGAACTCGATAAGGCATGAGGTCTTTTCGGGGATAGACTAACCATGTTGCGCCATCATTGACTTGAAAGGGTTCTAAAATATACGCAAGTTGACCGTTATCGATATATGGCTGAGCAATGTCTTTGGCCAAGTGTGCAACTCCAAGGCCACTGCGGCAGGCGTTGATCAGTGCATAAGGGTTATTGCTGCGCCAGTTACCAGATACTTTCAGCTCTTCCAGTTGCTCACAAATCATAAAGCGCCAACGGCTATGAATGCCGGTTAGGCAATTGTGATTTTGTAATTCATAGGGGTGCATTATCGGGCCATTTTTTTGAAGGTATTCAGGGCTGGCAACCCATGTCATTGGTCTTTGGTAAAGCTTACGCGCTATTAGATTAGAGTCTTGTAACTGGCCAAAGCGGATTGCCAAATCGAAACCTTCTTCGATGATGTCTACATTGCGATTGTTAAACTCTAAGTCGACTTCTACTTCGGGGTAACGCTGTAAAAATTCAGCGATACGAGGAGCGACTTGATTGGCAACAAAATCGCCAGCTCCCGCAATACGGATCAGGCCTTTTGGTGTATTTTGTACACCTTGCACTTGATTAGTTGCATCCACCAACTCTTGCTGGATGACTTTTAGCTTGGCTGCATATTGGCGTCCCGCATCTGTTAGGTTTTGGGTACGCGTAGTACGTTGGATCAGTACAGTCCCTAGGCGTTGTTCAAGTTGTTGGATTTGTCTGCTGACATAAGAAGTTGAAACATCCAATTTCTCAGCCGCTTTACTAAAACTGCCATATTCAATCACACAGAGAAATACATCTAAGCCTTGCCAATTCATTCATTAATACTCTTTGAGGTATGTAATTTTATTATATTCCCTTTATTGTTGCTGTGTAGCAAAAGTGCTTTGTGTGAGCGTGCTGTTAGTGATGAGGTTTTTTGGCTAAACTTTTTTACACATATTATTCGACATATAGCAACGGTAGCCGAGCTATATCGTTTCAATGGAGCAAGTACATGCTTAATTTTAGTTTTGTAAATCCGACTCACATTCACTTTGGTGAAAATCAAATCGCATCTTTATCACAAAGCATTCCCAGTGATGCCAAAGTGCTTGTTGTCTATGGTGGTGGCAGCATTAAGAAAAACGGCGTCTATGATCAAGTATCTGAAGCTCTTTCTGAACATGTCTGGGGAGAGTTTTCGGGTATAGAGCCAAATCCAAGCTATCAAACTTGCATGCAAGCGGTCGAACTTATTAAACAGCATGGTTACAACTTTATTTTAGCGGTTGGGGGGGGGTCCGTTATTGATGGCAGTAAGTTTATCGCGGCAGCGGCTTTGTTCAATGGAGAGCCATGGGATATTTTGGCTAAAGGTGCGCTGGTGGAAGATGCATTACCGTTGGGTGTGGTATTGACCTTGCCAGCGACTGGATCGGAGTCGAATAGTTTTAGCGTTGTATCTAATAAGGAGACGAATGATAAGCTACCGTTTGCAACGCCATTAGTACAGCCTAAGTTTGCGGTGTTAGATCCAAATGTGATGTTAACATTGCCACAGCGTCAATTGGCGAATGGAGTGGTTGATGCTTTTGTTCACACAATGGAGCAGTATCTGACTTACCCTGTGAATGCCAAGGTGCAAGATCGTTTTGCTGAAGGACTGTTAATGACTCTAATGGAAGAAGGTCCCAAGGTATTCGATGAGCAAGCACCTTATTCGGTACGCGCTAATGTCATGTGGTCGGCAACAATGGCGCTGAATGGCTTAATTGGTGCGGGAGTACCACAGGATTGGGCAACCCATATGATTGGCCATGAGATCACAGCAGTTTATGGGTTAGATCATGCACAAACGCTAGCAATTGTATTACCGCGTATGATGGCCGAGCAAAAAGATGTTAAAAAAGAAAAGCTCTTACAATATGCTGAGCGTGTTCTAAATCTAGATATTATTGACGAGCAAACAGCAATTGAGGAAGCAATCGCTAAAACGGAGGCGTTCTTTCACAGTGTTCATATGCCCACGAAATTGAGTGACTATGGGTTAAATGAAGACGTGGCCGATAAAATTGTTACGCAACTAGAACGTCATGGCATGACAGCCTTGGGTGAGCATCAAGCGGTGACGCCAGACAAGAGCCGTGAAATATTACGCAAAAGTGTGTAGATAACAATTATAAATAAAAAAGCCTTTGGGGACCCCAAAGGCTTTTTTGTTGTTAAGAAGCAAGCGTATTTTCGATACTTTTGCTCGTGTTATTTGATAAGGTTGTATCTTGAAAGCAAGCACTTGTTAAGCGGGAGGTGATTAAATGACCAAAGTGTGGGATGGGTTTATCAGAGGGTTTCACTGGTTACTGGTATTAGCGATTGCCGCATTGTATGTCAGTGGAGAAGAAGGGTATTTAGAGCTACATTTTGTGACAGGATATTTGACCTTAGCGCTGATAGCGACGCGATTGATTTGGGGAGTGATCGGCAGTGATACGGCAAAGTTAAGCGCACTATTTCACTCACCAAGTTCAGTTATCGCAACATTAAAAAACAAGCAACAAAGCATTGGTCATAATCCAGCTGGTAGTTACATGATATTGCTATTTTTTGTGTTGCTTATCGTGCAACTATTAAGCGGGTTGATGACCACCGATGACATTTTGGTTGAAGGACCTTTGGTTGCTTATGTGTCGTCAGCATGGAGTGAGCTTGCATCTGAAATACATCATGAGAATTTTGAGATCTTACTAGTGGCAATTGCTGTACATATTTTGGCCATTGTCGTGTACCGTTTGAAAGGTAAAAACTTAGTAAGAACACTGGTGACAGGTGTCGAAGACACTCAGGTTGCGCAACCTAAAATGCGCTCTGGCAAATTGGCTTATGGTATTTTTATTTTGCTGAGTATTTTGCTTTTAAGTACTTGGGGAGCGGAGCCGCTCAAGGCTTTAATGAGCTAGTAGCCAAAACTGAATAGCGAAAGAGCAGCATAATGCTTATTTATGCTGCTCTTTTTTATTAATCTTTAAATGATTTATGGCAGTCTTTACAGCCTTTAGCCCAGTTTTTAAATGCCGGGCCAATCACTTTTTTGTCACCTGTTTTTGCTGCGACAGCCAACTCTTGTGCATAGTTGGCAAATGTTTGTGCTTTTTTATCAAACGTTGCTCTGTCTTTCCAAATAGCTGGTAGGGCATCTGTGTCACCCTTATCAGAGCCTTCAATAAATGCTTCCCAAGGCATATTAGATAAAGACGCAGCATTGTTTGCGCGTTGCGCAAAGCGTGCCGCGTCAAAAGGTACCTTACCTTTTAACATATCGCCCATATCACCAATTTGATAGCGGATAAGCTGAAAAGCTGCTTTACGGTATTCAATAGCATCTTCACTTTTTTCAAAAATAGGGTTTGCGTTCGCTAAGGATATGAATCCTGTTAAAGCGATAACGGTCGCTACAAGCTTTTTCATTACTTTAAATACTCCATAAAAAGTTAAGACCTTAGTTGTACGTAAAAAAAAATGTCAACGCAAGTGAATAAGGTGGGTGAGCGAAGGAATATAACTTTTAAACTTGGGTTTATAAACCATTCACTTTCATGTGACAGGAGTATGTCACATTTACTTTTCTTCACAAAACAAATTACTTTAAAAACATTGGATTAGTCATGTTTGTATTTGTTTTGTGAACAGTTGTATGCGTTTAACTTTTTCATGTATTGCTAATAGTCACATATTTACATTATATTAAATGCCCATTCGCTTATAAAAAAAATAGCAACACATAGTAAACAACAAGTCCTAGGGGAAAACATGTCTAACAAAATAAGAATGTCAGCTGTCGCTATAGCTGTTGGATTTGCCTTTGCTTCGCATGGCGCAATAGCAGCACCGAATTTCGATAAAGCCTTCCAACCAGAGTTGTCTTCGGCAAAACAATACTCACAAGAAAAGAATGTACAGATTAAAACTCGTTATATCGTGCAGTTGGAAGATGAGCCTCTAGCAACTTACAGTGGTGGTGTTGCTGGTTTTTCTGCGACCTCAGCACAGGCAGCGGGCGATGATAAATTAAATTTGAAATCACGCGCAGCGGTTCAATATGGTACTTACCTAAAAAAACAACAAAAGACCATGTCTGCAACGATTGCAGCAAAGACTGGTGCTAAGTCAGTAAAGTCTTTCAATACGCTTTTTAACGCGCTTGTTGTTGAAGGTAAAGAAGGTCAGCAAGCTGCATTAGCGGCACTCCCTGGTGTAAAAAAAGTATTTTTAGACAGTGAATATCATACCCTAATGGATGCTTCTCTTGATGTGGTCAAAGGGGTTGAGGCTTGGACAGCATTAGGCGGTCAATCTGAAGCGGGTAAAGGTGTTAAAGTTGCAATAATTGACTCGGGTATCCGCCCTGAAAATCCAATGTTCTCTGACGAAGGTATGGCTGCCCCAGAGTTTACTCAAGAACAGTTAGATCATTTAGCTACTAACCCAGATTACTGTCGTGCATCGACGGGTGATGCTAGCTTTTGTAACAACAAGCTCATTGTTGCACGCTGGTTTGGGCCAATAACCAGTAACTTACACCCTGATGAATACATGACCCCGTTTGGTTATGACTCTCACGGCACACACGTAGCAGGTACTGCGGTTGGTAATCAAGTTGATGTTACTTTCCAAGGTTCAGATGTCACGCTTTCTGGTGTTGCACCTGCAGCCTATTTAATGGCTTATAAAGCGCTTTGGCATACAACCAGTGGCAGAGCGAGCGGCAGAAGCAGTGACTTAGCGCTTGCGTTAGAGGCTGCTGTTAAAGATGGCGCAGATGTTATCAATAACTCTTGGGGTGGTGGCGCCGGTGGTAACCCTGCATCAAGCCCATATGTTGAGTTGTTTGAAGCGGCTGAAGCGGCTGGCGTCGTGGTTGTTACTGCTGCGGGTAATGACGGCAACGGAGCACAAACAATCGGCTGCCCTGGCTGTATTGAATCAGGGTTGACAGTTGCGAATACCCAAACTGGTCGTTTCTTTTCGCAAACAATTGAGATTGCAGGCGAATCGTATTTAAGTGTTGAAGGTAGCAATGGCCTACTTAGTGACACGATACAACTGCCGCTTGTCGCAGCACATTTTGCAGATCCTGAAAATGCTGAAGGCTGTAATGAATATTCAGAAGGTGTGAACTTTACTGATTCAATCGCTTTAGTATCTCGTGGCTCATGTGCGTTTACTACTAAAGCGCAAAATGCAGCAAAGGCAGGCGCGAAAGCCATTATCATCCATAACAACGCACCTGGCGGTGCGATGGGTATGTCTATGGATGAGGCACCAATTCCAGCATCGGCAGTCAGTTTAGAAGATGGTGAGAAAATTCTAGAAGTATTGCAAGCGGCTGAAGAAACGCTAGTGGCGACTATGGACCCTCAAGTAACAAGAACGGTACTAGAGAAGTTCACCGACGCGGTTAACACATCAAGCTCTCGTGGTCCAAATGGAGAGCCGAGTTTCCTTAAGCCTGATATTGCAGCGCCGGGTACTGATATTCTTTCAGCGGTTTCTCCAGATGAAGATGGTGGCTTAACATTTAGCACTAAAACAGGTACAAGCATGGCGAGCCCGCACGTAGCGGGTGCTGCAGCATTAATGAAACAAAGCAAACCAGATTGGTCTGCGGTTCAAATTAAAACAGCATTAATGAGTACGTCTAAAATGGACGGTCTTCATAAAGAAGATCTTGTGACCAAAGCCGATGCGTTTGATGTGGGTGCAGGTCGTTTAGATGTGCCTAGCGCACTGGGTGCGGCGGTGACATTCGCGAAGGGCTCATATGCGGACCCAAGCTGTTTGTCTGTATGTAGCTTCACGAACACCATGACCAATATGATGGATGAAGCGGGTGAGTGGACAGGTAAAATTGTGACTGATATGGATGGTGCTGAAATTACACTATCGCCATCAACAATTAACCTAACTGCAGCGGGCACAGAGGGCGCAGAAGCGACTTTCAACCTAGATATTGATACAACTTATAACGCAGTTAAAGACTGGAACTTTGGTCACGTTGTATGGACACATACATCAGGTAAAGTGGCACATTTACCGTTTGCTGTTTACGACAATGAAACATCCAATGCAAGTGCGTTGGTTGCCAATGTTGATGCGGATTCTCTGAATTCTCAAACGCCAGCGAATTTGTCAGTAGAGTTTACAAACATTGCTTACTCTGGTGAGTTTAATATTGATATTAACTTCACAGATGCGGTGGTTGAAGAGAGTGCCTTTGCAGGTGTCGGCCAAGTAAGTGTGAACCCAGTAAGTAATACGATTAACTGGAAAGGCTCGGTTGATAAGAGCACACTTGATATTGTAGCGGAAGACTTTTTAGGAACTACTTCGTTAACAAACTTTGGTATTGCACCAGTTGAGTGTGGCGATGTATGTGATGAGTTTACAATTACTGTCAATGCGCCATTTAAGTTTGCTGGTAAAGAGTATTCAGCATTTACGGTATCGGACAATGGCTTTATCGCTGTTGGTGCGGATGTTGATGTGAATGGCGCGTATGCCCCACAGGCGATGCCGAGTCAAACAACACCGAATGGTGTGATTGCACCACTTTGGGCTGACTATGATTTAGAAGGTGGTACCGGTGGCGGACACTTGTATGCTGGTGTTCTAACTGACAGTGCTGGCGCTAGGTACCACATTGTTGAGTGGCATAAAGTACAAGAGTATGATGGTGATGGTACTGAGTATTCTTTCCAAGTGATCATTAAAGAAGGTACGGATGAAATCCGTATTAACTATCTAGATGTGCCTAAGCTACCAGCTGTATACTCTGCTGGTGCAGAAACGGCTGACGGTACTATCGGTGATATGATTGAAGCTGTGCCTACCGGTGCTGCGTTGGGTAAAGGTTATATTGTGAACCAAATTGCTGGTGGCACAGTGAAGCTTGATTTCCAAGTGACGGGCAGCGATAAGAGCCATTATACAAGCGCTGATGCGGTAACTACCGACGAAGAGCAAACAGTAAACATCGCAGTGCTAGAAAATGATGCTGCTGAGTCTCGTTTCAAATATACAGCAAACGTAAGTTCAGAGACTTCAACAGATGAATATAGTGCCGGTAAAGGTGTTCGCGTAACTGGTAGCCTGAATGCATCTTCAGTTACTGTTGTTGATGCGCCGAAATTTGGTATCGCAACACCGAAGGAAGATGGCACTATTGACTATATGCCAGCACAAGGCTTCTCGGGTAGTGACAGCTTCACTTATACAGTGAGTGATGTGTCAGGAACAGTGTCAAACCCGACAACTGTTTCAGTCACAGTGAATGACACTATCCCTGAACCTACGCCAGATGTAACTCCTGCGCCTAAGAGTTCATCGGGTTCACTCGCTTGGCTTGCAGTATTAGCTGCACCGTTTGCGATGCTGCGTCGTCGCAAGCAAAAGTAAGCTTGATTAAACGTTAGACATGAAAACGCCAGTCTTAGACTGGCGTTTTTTTATAACAGGAGTTTGCTGTCACCATTTCAGTTTGCTGATAATATTCTCTTCTTCCCCTATTAATGTTTGCACTACTTGGTTTTGCTCATTGAGTAAGATCAGTCTAGGAATGCCCGCGTTGGCGTATTGGCTATAAATCTCGCGCTTGGGGTCAGCAACCAGTGGAAAGGGGAGTTGGTATTGTTCATTAAACTGGTTGAGTGTGTCATTGTCTTCATTGCGTCCAATCGCAACTATCTGTAAAGTCTCATCGTTAACTAGGGGCGATGCATTCAGCTCTTTTAACGCTCGTTGAGAGTCAGAGCACCAAGTTGCAAACAAAATAACCAGCTTACGCTTAGCACCGAGCATGACTGGCTGACCATGACTATCGGTAAACGCAGTATGTTTGAATTGCTCGCCGGGTTGAACGTAAGTTTGATAGTCCTTTGCAGGCGCGTCTGTACCGTGTTCTGCAATGGTTTGGCATGATGCTGTTGCTAATACGGCCATTGCAAGCGTGAACTTACTGAACATTTTTATCATTATAGTGGTCCTTGTCGACATTAAAAGTGCTGTATTTAGTGCAACAGCATAAACATATTTCAATTGAGGTAGTAGGTAAATTTATGTGGTTATATGGTGGACTGTTCTTATCGGCGCTCAGTTCGGCTACCTTGTTACCTGGTTCATCGGAAGTTTTGCTTACGGGTTTGTCCATAGCACACCCTACAACGCTTGTATGGTTGTGGTTAGTGGCCACTGTTGGCAATGTACTGGGAAGCTGTATTAATTATTGGCTAGGTATGCATATGACACGCTATCAAGATGCGGCTTGGTTTCCTGTATCAAAACAAAGACTACACAAGGCGACAGAACACTTTAATCGATATGGTGTTGTCAGTTTATTATTCGCATGGGTGCCAATTATTGGCGACCCGCTGACTTTATTTGCCGGTGTGATGGCGGTAAAAAAGCGCCTTTTTATACTACTAGTAACCATTAGTAAGGGCATGCGCTACGCCTTGATCATCATGATGGCAACAGGCGTAGAGCAAGTGGTTAACTAACCTGATCTCGGTTAAGGCTACTTTGCCCAATCAAGGGTGAGAGAAACCGAATCAGCAAATCTCAGTGCATGAGGTTTATCAATGCGTACCTTTGCGTATGTAACTGAACTGTGGCGATGGCACTCACATAGCACATCGGCAACGAGCTTTTCGAGTAGCAAGAAGTGCCCATCTTCCACCAATTTGATCACAGATTTAGTGACCGTCTTGTAGTTCAGTGCATGGTCCACTTCATCATGAGAAACGCAAGCCGTATCGGCTGGATAATGGATCTCGATATTCAATACCACATCTTGCTTCTTCTCACGTTCCTCCGGATTAAATCCGATATACGTTCGCAGTCTTAGGTTCGTGATATTGATAATGGCGTTTTGCATGGGCTTTCCTTAGTTTTTTACAAGCTGCATAAACTCATTGCGCGTTTTTGGGTCTTCTCTGAAGTTGCCAAGCATCACGGAAGTGCGCATTTTTGAGTTTTGCTTTTCAACACCACGCATCATCATACACATATGTTTTGCTTCTACAATCACACCAACACCTCTGGCGCCAGTTACTTCTTCAACAGCTTTGGCGATTTGATGCGTGAGCTGTTCTTGAATTTGAAAGCGACGTGCATACATATCAACAATACGTGCAAATTTGGATAGCCCCAACACTTTGCCATTTGGAATGTAGGCAATGTGGCAACGACCCACAAATGGCAACAGGTGGTGTTCACACATGGAGTACAGTTCAATATCTTGCACTAACACCATGTCATCGGCGTCGGAAGTGAACACAGCATTGTTGGTGATCTCTGTCAGGGTTTCACGATACCCCTTAGTCAGATATTCCATCGCTTTGGCTGCGCGCTTTGGGGTATCTAGCAAGCCTTCGCGTGAACTATCTTCACCAACCGCATCAATGATCTGTAAGTAACTGTTTTTTAAATTTTCGTGCATAATATTCTCTGTTTACTTTAAATGGCGTCCACCGTCTACAGGGATAGAGCGGCCTGTGATGTAACTGCTAGTGAGCAGCAGCTCTACACTGTTAATTATCTCGATACATCCAGGCTCAATACCCATCAGTGACTTTTTCAAGGTTTTTTCCTTGTAATCGGGCGTATCGTGTTGATTAAAGATGATCAAACTAGGGGCTACTGAATTGACTTTAATCTTGGGGGCTAACTTACTGGCAAAGGAGCGAGTCAGGTTGTCAAGTGCAGCCTTACTGGCTGCATAGGCAATGTGTTTAGGGCTACCTTTTTCAACGACGTAGTCGGTCAAATGAATGATATCAGCGATACCATCATGGGCATGTAATAAATCGGTCAATGCAAGATTCAGCATATAAGGCACTTTGGCGTGTATATGCATCATACTATCGAATAAATTGGCAAAGTTGGGGTTGCTGGCTTCACAGTCCCAGCTTGAAGCATTATGAATAACTGCACGCAAAGACGAATAACACATTCTTATCTGCGTCTCAAGTTGCTCTAGTGCTTGAGGGTGCTCAAAATCACAGGCAATACAATGTACACCTTGTTGCTCTAATTCATCAATCACAGGGTGTCTAGTTCGATAAGTCATCACGACGGGTTGATTATTAGCAATAAAGTGCTGTACCAACGACAAGCCAATACGCTGTCCTGCGCCAGTGATCAATATCGGAGATGTCATTAACAGGGGTATTCCTCTAAAAAATATCAATAAGTTAACTATAACGTAATTTTTACGTAATGTTTGGCTTTGTCGATCATTGAGATGTTGATTTTTAAAAGGAAGAGGACAGCATAGCTTGGCTATGCTGCTAGGTGGTATTAATCGTAAACGGTCGGGATTGGCTGGCGTTTGTGTTGTGTACGTTGATAAATAGCAATCAGCTTTTCACTGACTTCAGGAGCTACGTCTTTGCCTTCAAGAAAATCGTCGATTTGGTCATAAGTTAATCCCAGAGCTTCTTCGTCTGTTAAGCCCGGTCGGTCACATTCGAGATCTGCCGTTGGTGCTTTTGTAACTAACTCAATAGGGGCTTTTAAATGTGCGGCTAAGGCACGTACTTGGCGCTTTGATAGGCCAAATAATGGTGCTAAATCACACGCCCCGTCACCAAATTTAGTATAAAAGCCAGTGATATTTTCGGCGCTGTGATCAGTGCCTACCACGAGACCATTAGACAGACCTGCAACCTCGTACTGTGCTACCATGCGCTGGCGAGCTTTTACATTACCTTTGACAAAATCAATGGCGCTTGTACCTGGCAGTGTCAAGCCTGCATTTGTGACGCCTTGCATGGCTTCTTTGTGCATCGCATCGACGGCTGGTTTAATATTCACGGTAACGCGTTTACTTGGTTTGATGAAATTGAGTGCCAGCTGCGCTTCATCTTCATCGGCTTGGACACCGTAAGGTAGACGCATTGCGATAAACTGGTACACCGTTGTATTGTGTTCAGCGTTTAGTTCATCGACGGCAAGTTGGCACAATCTGCCACAGGTAGATGAATCTACGCCACCACTGATCCCTAACACCAGTGTTGTACAGTGAGCGCTTACAAGACGCTGTTTTATAAAATCAATTCTACGGGTAATTTCATAGGCCACATCGATTTGTGGCTGTACTTGCATTTCTGCCAGTATCGCTTGGCGCATGTTACGTTCCTCATTGCCTGTGCATAAGCGGGTATTATGTTTTTATTGTCCGAAAATTTAAAGTCCTAAGTGCTGTTTGATATCTGCTAGTTCTTTCTTCAGTTGTTCGATTTCGCTTAGCAGTGCGTCTAAATCGCTATTTTGGAGTTTATCTTCGTTAGCACAGTGGCTAATGGCGGCCGTTTCTTCCTTTTGAAACAGGTGTACGTAGCGGCTTTCCCGTTTTCCAGGTTCACGGGACAGCTTTTTGACATGGCCTTGCACTTGTAACTCGTTGAGGGCAGCTTCCACTTCTGTCACTTGATTAAAAGTTGCTAGACGTGTACTTCGAGTTCTCAGTTCGCCTGGAGTTTGTGGGCCTCGAAGTAGCAGTAAACAAATAATTGCTCTTTGCTGCTCACTAAACTGAAGGCGACTAAATTCGGTGTTACAAAAGCGGTGGATATACTTGGATACGCGCCCAGATAATGCTTCATCAACTAACACAACGTGCTTTTGTTCAAGGGTATTCAAGCCATCTAAAACTTGCGATTCACTTAAATCCATGACCGGCTCGCGGTTGGATTTTTGATTACACGCGTTTGTAAGTGCATTGAGTGATAAAGGGTAATGTTCGGGCGTGGTGGTTTGTTTTTCCAGTAAACAGCCGACGATGCGCTGTTCGATATCGCTTAATTCCATGATAATACTCGCTGTTTTTTTCTTACTCTACGCTATTAAAGGCGCTTTGTTTAGTCTCTGTACCCCATTGGCGAAGTTTAATTTCTAGCTCTTCAGGTTTTATAGGTTTCGCGAGGTAGTCGTCCATACCTACGGCTAAGCATTCTTCTTTGTCGCCTTGCATTGCGTTGGCTGTCATGGCAATGATGGAAGTTCTTTGATGTTGTTTTCCAGCCCCTCCTGAGCGTATTTGGGTGGTTGCTTGATAACCGTTGAGTTCCGGCATCATACAGTCCATAAAAATAATATCGTAAGGCGTGTCTAGTTTTTTCAAATGAGAGACTGCTAATTGACCATTTTCTTCACAATGTACGTTGATATCGAACCTTTTCAGCAGCTTTTGAGCGACAATTTGATTGACCTTGTTGTCTTCAACAAGTAGCACTCTAAGATGGCTCATATCCGTGATTTGATCTAACAGTAAAGTATCCGAAGATTTGATTTGGCAGACTTTTAACATATCTGAAGGAGTTAATGGCCTGAATAAGGTCAGGCTCGTTTGCAGCGCTATTTTGTCATGAAAAGAAAGGTATTGGTCATTTAACACGGCAAGGCCTCCTGAGGAGCGCTTAGCTATCTCTTGTAGTTGAGAAAGCTGAGCTTCTGAAGCTTGTTTGATAATATCGTATGCGATAATAAATGCTGGGTTGTTAATCGGCTTGTCGGTTGCAATCGCCATCCCGCTTTCAAGAGTGGCGACATGGATTAACTCAATTCCCCAAGCATCAAATAGGAAGTGATTGCTTGTTGGGTAATATTGCAATTGATCTATGATGATTAACCCCTCACAGTTAGATTTTACGGGGAGCACTTCCGCTGGTTCGCGCAGTTCAATACAAAAGGTGAAAGTACTGCCAATGCCTTCTTTACTATAAGCATTTAAAGAACCACCAAGTAACTCACACAGTTGCTTTGCTATAGTGAGACCAAGTCCAGTTCCACCAAACTTTCTTGTTGTTGATATGTCAGCTTGTGTAAAGGAGTTGAAGACCTTTTCAAGTTGGCCTTTATTCATACCTACGCCTGTATCTTCAATACTGCACCACAAGCGGCAGTGACGCTGCTGCTGTTCCGTATAGCAACTCAATGTTACCTGACCCTTTTCAGTGAACTTAATCGCGTTACTTAATAAGTTATTGAGAATTTGCTTGAGCCTGTTAGGGTCAGTTTTGGCGTACTGCACATGCATTTTATGGGTGTCTAAAAACAAGGTTGTTTGATTTTCATGCGCTTTGGGTGCAAAAGTGCTGATGCTATTGCTGATCACTTGTACAAGATCACACTCAATTTTTTCAACGCTGAGCTTGCCAGCCTCAATTTTGGAAAAATCGAGAATATCGTTGATGATGGTCAGTAGCGACTCTGCCGAGCTTTGCGCCAACTCCAAATGGTGCTTTTGTGAAGCGGAGAGTGTGGAATGTAAAACAACGTCGAGCATGCCAAGTACACCATTCATAGGCGTCCTGATTTCATGGCTCATGCTTGCTAAAAACTCGGCTTTCATTTTGGCAGACTGCTGTGCGAGCTCTTTTTCCATGATGGCTTGCTGGCGAGCATGGCGCTGTTCTTTACTGGCAAATAAACTGCCCAATGTTGCTGCAACTGCTTTCATTAACTTTTCGTCTGTTTCGTCCCACTCCAAATGAGGGTGCTGATATTCGGCGCAAAGTAGGCCAATGGCATGTCCTTTGTAAAAAATACCAAAGCCAAGTAGTGCATTCACCTCGTAAGGCTCTAGATAAGTGTCTTTGAGCTCTTTTGTGCATTCGTGTGTTTGCGCAAAGTTGGCACGAATGAATTCATTTTTAAAAATTGCGGAGAATAATGCGGGGAGCTGTTTTTTCCGCCAAGCAGGAAAGTGCTGTAGGCTTTCTTGCGTCGCGTTACTAAAGCTCATTGGGATCAGTTGCGTACCATCTGAGTTAAGCAACCAAATACTTGCCCGTTGTGCTTCAAGGCCCTTGCAAATAGAGGCGATGGCGATTTCTTGTGCAGCATCTAAGCGCAAATTAAGTACCGCTTCATGACTACTCAGTTTTGCTAAAATTTCATTGTTCCTCGCTACTTTGTTATGTTCGATCTCCAAACATTTGCGAGCATGTATGTTCTGCACCGAGCCGTAAATTTGGCTAGTGTAATGGCCTTGGCGAACAGTACGTCCTTTGATAAGTATCCAGCGCTCGTGATTTTTAGCGGTTGTGATCATAAGCTCGAGGTCGAAGTCGACGCCTTTTTTAATGGCGTCATCAAAGGTTTTTTGCATCAGGTTTCGGTGTTTACCAGCCACAAAAAATTCAGTCGTCGCTAACCAAGAAGGTTTGTAGTTGTCAGGTACGTCAAATATTTTTTTGGTGACTTCTGACCAGGTAATTTCTCGCGTTTTTAGATTGACTGTCCAGGCGCCAACTTCAGCCAGCGCGCCCATGCAAGTGAGTGAGTGGGCATTATCTTGGAGTTGCTTTAGTAGTTTATTGAAGAAGATAAAAGCAGCCAAAAAAAGCATAATGATGACTAACAAAGCAAGTCTAAATGGCCATATTGCGGCACTGTCTGGATGCCAGCCTCCTCTGGGGTAAACGTACAGTTTCCAGAAGCCAGAGGAAACCGCGATATTAAAGATTAGCGGTTGCTCCAATAAAACACTGCTGTCGCCATAGAAAAACTCACCTGTTTCACCAAGACCATCTTTGCCTTGAATCGCCACTAAGTAGCGATTGTTTAAGTTATCGAGTTGAACATGGTCGAATAACTTGTCGATATCAATGACGACAGACAGCAGCCCCCAAAATGCGTTGTTTTTATTGAAGATGGGCACGCGCGCGATGAGTGCTTGGCCGCCCTGCTGAAGTGTCAATGGACCTGCGAGTACAATTTCACCGGTGTCTCTTGCTTTAATCGCAGCACCACTTTGGGTCGGGTGGGACAAGTAATTAAGACCAACAGCTTTCTCGTTACCTTTTAATGGGTATATGTATTGCAATTTCATATCGGGAGCCGCGCCGATATTTCGCAATACACCACTGGAGCGGTATAGCGGTGAGGCAATTTGCTCAAACGAAGATTGGTCTAACTTATCTTGTTGCAACATGGCAATCGCAAGTCCGCGAACGAGTTGGATATTCGTCGCTAAAATACTCTCTAGCTGGGTTCTATAAACATTGATTTTTTCGTAGGTGCGGCTTTTTTCTTCTTGCATTAAGCGGGTGGTATTTACGGAGTCGACATACCAACCAAAAGCGATAACGGCGAGCAGTAACAACCAAAAACCGATTTTGATTGAGCGAGTCTTCCTTGGTGCATTGGACAGGTTTTCAAACATTATGGTTAGATGGTTGCTGATGATTTTTTAACTATAGTCCACGCACCGTTTTAGCAAAAGAATTGTCGTAAATTATACGAAATACAAAGGTTTCAGTTGAAGTTAGTAAAGTGGTCGACAAAATTTTTTAATTCGTCATAAATTATTGATTAACTACTATAGTTGCCTCACTACAAAAAAAGGGGAAAGGACATGTTCAAATTCTTTAAGTGGTTGGTAAGTGCCGTTATCTTTTTACTTTTGTTTGCCACCGCTGGCGTGTATGGCTTTCTATCACTGAGTTTACCGAGTTTGAATGGTACGCAAAAAAGTGATGCCGTTTTAGATGATGTTCATTTATTTAGAGATCAGCTAGGACATGCGGTGATTGAAGCGAATAGTCAGCGTGATGCCGCATATGGTATTGGTTTTGCGCATGGGCAAGATAGGTTTTTTCAAATGGATTTACTTAGGCGTAATGCTGCAGGGGAGCTCAGTGCGTTATTTGGTGAGGCTGCTGTAAATCTGGATAAAGAGATGCGCTTTCATCAGTTTCGAAAACGCAGTGAGCAAATAGTTGCCTCGTTAGACACAGAGCATCGCTCATTGCTAGAAGCCTATGCGAAAGGTGTTAATGAAGGCCGTGCGCAATCAGGCGTGAACTCATTTGAATATGTGTTGACGGGGGCTGAGGTTAAACCGTGGCAACCTACAGATAGCATGTTGGTGATTTTTAGCATGTACCTTGATTTACAGTCACTGACTTATGAGCGAGATCAGGCGGCACTACAAATTGAAAACTTGTTTGGCCAGCAAATGCGTGCGTTTTTAATGCAGCCGAGCAAGTATCAGGCAGCTTTAGACGGCTCTCGTCTTGAGCGATACAGCGGCCCGGTTCCAGAGTTAATTGGTGCCACCCGACATGCGCGCGTTAGTCACATTGCCTCTAAAGTGCATTTTGGCAGTAATAACTGGGCGGTTACGGGTTCGCATACAAAAACAGGCCATGCGATGCTATCGGATGATATGCATTTGAGCTTAAACGTGCCTGCTATTTGGTATCGAGCCCAGCTTAACTACAAGCACCAAGATGACACTGTGCAAATTACAGGGGTTTCTTTACCTGGTGTGCCCGCGATTGTGGTAGGCACAAATAACAAAGTAGCGTGGGGATTTACCAATGGCTATTTAGACGTTGCGGATTGGGTTGCGCTGACAAGTCAGAGTAAAACGTGGCAAGAAACTGAGCAAATCGAGCTACCCAAGGGACAGTCGCGTGCGTATCAGCTGACTATGAGTGACTATGGTCCAGTTAAAACCATCCAAGATAAGCAATATGCACTGAGTTGGGTTGCCCACCAACCTTATGCGGTGAATATGCGATTACTTGACCTTGCGCATACAAGCAGCGTCGATGAAGCAATGGCTATCGCGCCATCAGTTGGTATTCCGGTACAAAACATGATGATAGTAGATGCTCAAGGAAATGCGGGATGGCAACCGACTGGGGCGATACCCGCAAGAACGATGCCCTCAGATGTTGCCGTTTTAGAAGCAGACTATTCTGCAGCATGGCAGCAAAATGAGCATCACAGGCCAACCGTGGTCAACCCTAGCGCAGGTAAGCTCTGGACAGCTAACGCCCGAGTTGTATCTGCGCAGCAGCACCAGCGTTTTGGTGACGGTGGTTATGCAATGGGCGCGAGAGCGCAGCAAATCCGAGATCGTTTATTTGAAAAAGATCAATTTGTTGAGCAGGACTTCAACCATTTGCAGTTAGACAACGAAGCGCGATTTTTGCAGCCTTGGCATGCCCAGCTTAGCGCATTGCTTAGTAGCTCGAATGACAATGAACAAACGTATGCCCATGATCTGAATTATTTAGCGAATTGGGCCAAATGTGCCTGTGCTGACTCGGTGGGCTATACCTTAGTACGATATTACCGAGATGCCTTGATTGATCTTGTTTTCTCACCCATCGAAGAGAAAATGGGTGAGGTAAGCGGTACGCTCAGTCCAATCAAGCGTTATTTAGAAACGGCGTTATGGCAATTACTTGAACAGCAACCCACAAGTTGGTTGGCGGAATATACGAGTTGGTCTGAGTTACAGTTGGCAGCGTATCAAAAAGCAAAAGAGAACTTAACGCAAGAATATGGACCTCAAATGGCAGCATGGTCTTGGGGTGAGGTGAATGCGTTGAAGGTACGTCACCCTTTTAGCCGTCAAATGCCCATATTAAGCGGCATACTCGACATGCCTTCGGTAAGTGCCTTTGGTGATAATTTCATGCCTGCTATCCAGCGCTCTAACTTTGGTGCTTCACAACGCTTTATTGCCCAGCCAGGGGCTTTAGACAATGCCATTCTCACGGTTGCTGGTGGGCAAAGTGGCCATCCGCTTTCACCGTTTTATCGAGCGGGTTTTGAAGCCTATGCTAACGGCGATCAAACGCCGTTATTGCCAGGGCAAGTGGTGCACCATTTAACCATCAAAGCATCATCAGTGCAGTGAGATAGTGATCATACGGGGGCGACAGTCAGTCTATTTCGCCCCTTATGTTTGCTTTGGTAAAGTGCCAGATCAGCTCGTTTGAGTGTCTCTTCAAAGCTGTGCTCAGGAAGCCAAGTGGTGAGCCCAAAACTCATAGTTACCTCTAACTCATCCAGTTTAAAGGCCATCGCTTCTATTTCTTGGCGCATCATTTCCATACGGTGTTGTGCGTCATTTAATGTGCAGTTGGGTAGCACAATCAAAAATTCTTCGCCGCCCCAGCGAACGCCTATATCTGCCTCTTTTAAATTGTGCGAAATACAGTTAGCGACACGCCTGATAACCTCATCCCCCCGCTCATGGCCATATAAGTCATTAATCCGCTTAAAATGGTCAATATCGGCCATGATCACACTCATTATCTGTTGATTTTCTCGACAGCTCTTTGCGGCTTGATGGATGAGATCATGAGCATATCTGCGATTGAATAAATGAGTAAGTGGGTCTTGCGCTGCAAGTGTTTGTAAATCGACGCGCTGATTAATGGTGATCTCTCTGATTAGGCCGATGGTGTAGATCATGGGAATGCCACACACAACCACATTGATAAAGTGCACATAAGGTGCAAGGTCATGTATTTCTAATTGATATGGGGGGGGGGTGAATACCCAATACATACTCGCAAAAGCGATGATAATGGCTGCACACCAGACCACCGCTTGGGTTAACTTTAATTTGGTATCTAGCAACAAAAGACAGGATGCTGCCCACAGGTAAAATTGAAACCCGTAAGGAATACCTATTATTGCGGTCACTAAAATAGAGTGGGCGGTGACTTCTAAACTAAAAATACGTAGCGCCAATGACTGTTTTGCGTGTTCAAGTAGGCGAATACCAAACCACCAAGTCGCAACGCTGAGTACATTAAAAGCGGCCAGTAACTCAACACCCACATATAAAAACACACCAATCAATGATGCGTGGAGCGCCAAACAGTACCAAGCAACCTGTATGAGCAGTTGGTTTTTGCGTTGTTCTACTTCATCTGGCTGTCTATGCGGATGATCCACGTACCGCCTCTTCAATTTGACACTGCATTGCGAAATATCAGCGATTACAGTGTGATAAACACGAATAAGGATAAGTATAGTTGTTTCTATACTATTTGAGGCATTCACACTTTTGTTGATGTTTTCGACGATAGTATTTGTACCTAGCGCTCGCCAAAATCCAGTGTTACTGTAAACTTTTCAATAGCCTGTAATCGTTCTTCATTACTATGCTATAAACATGGTGGTGTAGGTAGGAGGGAGTATGTCGATAGAGAAAGCGCGGATCACTTTGTGTAACGTTAGTAAGGCTGACTATCCGCAAATTAAAACGCTGATGGACGAAGCGTATCCTGATCTCGGCGGGGCTTGGCCTAGTCATACTATTTTTAGATTGATTGACCAGTTTTCGGAAGGGCAAATCGGGATCTTAGATGAAGATCGGTTAGTGGGCTTGGCGTTGAGTGTCCAAGTTGATTATCAACGCTTTTCGAACCCGCATACCTATGATGAAATTGTCGATGCACATAATCGCGTGTTCAGTGACAACAATGGTGATGCGCTATATGGACTGGATGTGGTGATAGCAAAAAGTCACCGAGGTATGCGTCTTGGCAGGCGTTTATATGATGCGCGCAAAGAGTTGTGTCGGCAGTACAATCTAAGGGCGATTTTGGCTGGTGGTCGGATCCCTCGTTATGCCAATCATAGCGATGATATGACCCCAATGGAGTACATAGATAAGGTCGACCATAAAGAGATCTACGACCCCATTTTAAGTTTTCAACTGGCTAATGATTTTCAGGTAAAAAGGTTACTTAAGCAGTATTTACCAGAAGATGAAGACTCGGCAGGATATGCGACCTTGCTTGAGTGGAACAATATCTTATTCGAGCCAACCGACACTGTGATTGATGTACAAAAAACCGTGGTGCGCGTCGGAGCCGTGCAATGGCAAATGCGTTCGGTCAGCTCTGTTGAAGAGTTGATGCGCCAAGTGGAGTATTTTGTTGATACGGTGTCCGAATACCAAAGTGACTTCATTCTATTCCCTGAGTTCTTTAACGCACCTTTGATGGGGCTACAACAGCACCGTAATCAAACGGAAGCCATTCGTTATTTAGCTGAATATACGGAGCAGTTTCGCGATGCGATGTCGACCATGGCCATAGAGTACAATGCCAATATTGTGACAGGCTCCATGCCATTGTTGGATGGAGAAAAAATATATAATGTCAGCTACTTATGTCATCGTAGCGGTAAAATCGATGAGCAGCGCAAAGTACATATTACCCCTCACGAGGCCTATGATTGGGTGATTGAGGGGGGAGATGAAATAGCTGTTTTTGACACCGATGCAGGTCGAGTGGGGATCCAAATTTGTTATGACGTAGAGTTTCCAGAGTTGAGCCGGATCATGGCAGAGCAGGGGCTAGATATTTTGTTTATACCATTTTGGACTGATACAAAAAACAGCTACTTACGCGTACGCCACTGTGCTCAAGCTAGGGCCATTGAAAATGAATGCTATGTAGTGATTGCCGGCAGCGTTGGCAATTTGCCGCAAGTGGATTCTTTGGATGTGCAGTATGCCCAGTCTGCTGTGTTAACCCCATCGGACTTCGCATTTCCTCATGATTCAACCTTGAATGAGGCAACACCTAACACGGAAATGTTGTTGTTCAGTGATTTAGATTTGGATAAGCTAAAGTTATTACACAGTGAAGGCACGGTGCGCAATCTCAAAGACCGCCGCACCGACTTATACAAGGTGGTAATAAACCCGCCTATCAATTAACTTAACATAACCAGTGCAGCGGCAACGCCAATTAACACAAGACCTATATTGTCGCTGCGTTTACTTGGCTGCTTAAGCCAATAGAAAGAAATTAGCAGCGTAAAAAACACTTCAACCTGACCGAGGGTTTTAACATACGCAACATGTTGTAAGCTCATTGCGCTAAACCAACCGACTGAACCGACGAAGCTCGTGAGGCTGATAGCGGATGTGAGCTTGCGCTTTTGCCATAGCTTTTTCCAAGTGTGGCGCTCTTTGCATGACAAATACAGGCTTAAAATAATAGTTTGGGTGCATAGTACACTCAGTAGCACCCAGGCTGCACTGTGTAAGAATGGCAGTCCAGTCGTTAAGCTGGCCTCTCGCACCCACAACGATGTCAGCGCAAATGCTGTGCCACATGCCAGGCCTATCAGGGCCGTGTTAAGGCGAAACTGCTTTAAATTAAAGCCGCTGAGCATTAACACAGCGACTGCGCCGATGGCAACACCAAGCCAGCCAATGACTGATAAACTTGAGCCAAAAAGCAGCATGCCTAATATAGCGGCCATCAATGCTTCACTTTTGGCAAGGCCCGCGCCCACGGCATAATTATTTTGTTTAAATAGGACAACCATCAGTCCAGTGGCCACGATTTGCATGACGCTTGCACCGAGTATGTAACCGATGAAGGTTGGGCTTGTATTTAGCAGCGGTGCACTTTGCCAATGATATAAACTCACTAGATAGAGCGCAGCTAAAGGGCTCGCGAGCAAAAATCGAGCAAGTGTTACGCCAGCTACGCTTGCGCTCGCGCTTAAGCGGCTTTGTAAGGCGTTGCGCCAAGCTTGTGAAAATGCGGCAAGCAGGGTGAAAAAAATCCAAGTCATTGTGTTAAATCGTTATTTTTTATTGAATGTAGCAATTTCTGGGTGTGGGAGCGATTGAATTAAATTCATCATTTAGGTGTGACATTATGTCGCATCGTATTGTCTGCAATCGCTTTGTATACTTAACACGATGCTACGCAATTAGCCGCCAAGTTGTTGAGGCGGCTTTTTTATTGCTTACTTTGTGGTACTGTGACTTGGACAAATAATATTCAAGGAGTCGGTATGACAACCATCGTTATCTGCGCATTAATTGCGGTAATTCTTCCTTATCTCGCCAAAGCCCCCGTTGCCATTGCACAGCATCAATTGGGCGGTTATGACAATGCTCATCCCCGCGCACAACAAGCTAACTTAACGGGGTTTGGTGCAAGAGCGCTTGCCGCACATCAAAATAGTTTTGAGTCATTACTGGTTTTTTCCGTTGCCGTTGCCGTGGTGCTGGGCACAAAAACGCTTGGCTCTACGATTGAGTATTTGGCGATAGGGCATATTGTGGCGAGAGTGCTTTACTGCATTCTTTACTACTTGAATTTACATATTTTGCGTTCAATTACATGGGCAGTAGGGCTTGGGTGTGCGGTTGCGATGATAGCGCTAAGTTTATAAAAGATAAGCCAGCACTGGACTGTTAGCGCTGACTTATGGTGATTAATGTGCGACTCTTACGCGCTCATGTTTTACTTTCTGTTTGTAAGACACATCTTTTTCACTCATTGCATAGTCAAGTTGTACGGTATGCAGTTCCATTGTGTTCGAAGCGGATGTGTACTGCCATTGTCTCAGCGCCTTGATAGCACTTTGTTCAAACACGCCGTGAGGTTGTGCGTCAATCACTTCAATGTTATTGGTATAACCGTGCGCATCAATGGTAAATTGTAATGTCACGTAGCCTGATGTGCCGGCGTTCGCCGCTTCGGCTGGATACTTGGGCTCAATACGCATAATGGGCCTAGGTTTGCCATCATGTTTACTAGCCTCGACCTCAACTGATTTGGATAAGGCCACTGTACTCAGTGAACAACATGCCAGAGCAACTGCTAAGCATTTTGCGCCAAATGATGAACTTTTTAGGTTTTGTAAGTGAACAAGTCTTTGCTTCATAGTGTTTTTATCTCCGTAGGATGCGTATGCTAAGGCGCCATGACGGGCATTCTGTAGGCAATTTATCAGCGCCTTCGCATACATTAGGTGTTGATGATGGTCTTTTTGTTGTAATACTTTTTCATCGCATGCCAGCTCCTGTACACGGCGAAAACTTTGGTAGCCAAGCCACAGAATAGGATTAAACCAACAGCCGATACACAGTAATAACAGCGCCATATTGGCAAGGTTATCGCGGCGATGAATGTGCGTTTGTTCGTGCTCCAGCAATAGTTGCAAGGTATCTGAGTCATACTGCGTTTTATAGTCGCAGGGCAATACTACAATGGGGCGCCATAAACCGATCACCATAGGGGTGCTAACGTACTCACTTGTAAAAGATGCATGCTCAAGCCCTTGATTTGTATTGGCTTGGATATTTAATGTTTTAATAAACCGATAGTGTTGCCACATCACCACGGCCAGCAGTACCAATGTAACTAGAATATACATTGCACTTGTATTGAACTGCCAAGCTGATACTTGTTGATGAACTTGAGGTGTCACTAGAAAATAGCTAATGGCGCCATTACTGATTGGTTTAAGCTCATTAGGCAGGCAAAGTGCTAGGATACTCAGTGGCACTACCCACCATAAACTGTAAACCAAGCGTGCACCTAACCAAGTTATCGCATAGCGTTGTAAAACGATTAGGAGCGCTACCATGGCACTTAACAGCAGTTGCGTATTTGGGCTTAATAGCCACTCTGTATACGTATATAGCATGTTACTTTCCTTGTTTTTGTTCCCACTGTTCTATGATCTGTTTTAACTCATCAATATCCTGTTGCGACAGTTGCTCAGTTTTGGCAAAGCCGCTCACTAAGGGGGCAATGCGTCCTCTAAAAAATCGTTCTAAAAAGCTTTGGCTTTCTTTTAAAGTGTAAGCCTCTCTGCCAATGGTGGGGCTATAGATGTACTCGCGACCTTGCTTTTCAAAACTCACCGCTTGTTTTTTTACCAAGCGGCTAACAAGGGTTTTAATGGTTTTTTCATGCCATTGGGTATCGCTACTTAAACGCTGGATAATATCGCTGGCTTTTGCTGGGTGGCCTTGCCACAGGGCTTCCATCACGGCAAATTCCGCTTTAGACAGTTCAATCATTTTATTGCCTACAAGTGTAATCGATAAACTTAAGATTACACCTGTAATCAATTATGTCAAGCGGGTTTTTAGTCAATGCCTAATAAAGTGTGGTTGATCGGTTGGTACCTACCCTCTGATAAGTCAGAAGGTAATTGGTAATCGCCAATGCGTACTCGGTGCAAATCAATCACGCGATAGCCACAGTGTTTGGCCATTTTGCGAATTTGCCGATTAAGGCCCTGCTTTAAAATAATCTTAAAACGGTCGGGTTCGATTATGCTTACCTTACAGGGCAACGTCATTTGTCCATTGAGGGGGATGCCGTTCGCCATGGTTTGGCAAAAGCCAGCGTCGAGTGGACGGTCAACTTGTACCCAATATTCTTTTTCCACATGGTGATCGGGATGAATCAAGCGCTGACACAATTCGCCATCATTAGTGAGTAATAACAAACCTCGGGAGTCTTTATCTAAGCGGCCTATGGGGTAAACGCGTTGCTCAGAGGGTAAATGGTGGATCAGGCTGCTAGGGTCACTCGCGTTGAGTTTGCAGTCAATGCCTACTGGTTTGTGATAGGCATACAGCACTTTATTGGCGATGTAAGTGACGCGCTGCCCTGATACCAGAATGATATCGTCTTCAGTAACATGATCGATATGGTTTGCCAGGCGGCCATTAACGGTCACGTCACCCGCATCAATCAACCGAGAAGCTTGGCGGCGAGAACAAACTCCCGCATGACCGAGGTATTTTGCAAGGCGTGTAGACATATTCAGGGTTCACTGCAGCGAAAAAGGAAAACCTAACATATTTTCGCCAAATATAAACGGCTAATGGACTATAAAACAGCTCTGGGATGAGAGTTGTCTGTTTTTAATCTCTTAGTACTTACGTACTTCAAGGCTTACTGCAAAGCCATCGAAATCATACGAATCGCTATCTTTTGCCAATGAAGTCCGACCAACCCTTGTGATGCCCATGGTGTGTATGTAGGCGTCCACGGTCTCTAGTTCGGTCATCAGACACTCTAGGCCGATTCTCAAATCTCTTAAAGAAACATAATAATGACGAGTAAGCTGAGTGGCGCTAATTTAATAGAATTGGCTCATGTTTTATTAATCAAATTATGAATTCGTTTTTCTCGTGATACGTTCATGAATGGCACGTAGTTGCGTCATCCAAATTCCCCGTTTTAGGAAATCCTAAGGTGGAAACAAATACCAGCATTGAGGTTATGAGGTGAATAGATTTCCCTCTATCTTTAATAGCAAAAATAACTTTTTATAGATCTTTGGTTTACATGGTGGTGGCTTTAAATTAACATTCGTTTCGGATTTACATACTAAACAAAAAAGGAAATTTATAATGAAAAAACTACTATTACCCGTTCTAGCGTTAGTTTCACTATCTTCACAAGCAGCTCAACTTGAAATGGTTAGCGAGTTGAGTGTACAAGAAGCGCAAACTATCAGAGATAACTTATCAAGTGAGCAATTATATGCATTTGATAATGCAATCAACAGCCAGTCTTCAATGGCTATTCTTTATAAAGACAGAGACTATGGTAGTGAATATCGTATCGTGATTGGAAATGTTAGTAATTTCCGTGATATTGGTTTCAACGATACCGCATCTTCTATCAAAGTTGTTAATTCCACGGGTGTTATTTTATACCGTGATAGAGATTATGGTGGTGACTACCGTGTTGTTTTGGGTCAAGAAAGTAACTTAGTCAATATTGGCTTCAATGATGCGACATCTTCTTTGAAGTTTTTCTAAAATAGCAAATACAACAATTTGTTACTTTGAAATAAAGGCAGAGGAATCTGCCTTTTGTGTATTCTCAAAATATGTCATTTGACCATGCTGTATGGTAGTCTTACATTTTCGTTCAGTCATACCTATCACTATGAAAAAAGCCATTTTTACCCTCGCCATTGGTGACAACCCCATGTACCAAGCCGCGATTTTAAGTTTTAAACACTATGCTGAAAAGGTGGGGGCGGACTTGATCATTTCGGATGCGCTTCATTACCCCATTGATATTAAGAACCCTAAACATAATGCGAGCCCTGCTTGGACTGAGAAGCTAAGAATTGGCGAGCTTCAAGAGCAGTACGATAGGGTATTGTATGTTGATGCCGATGTGTTAATCACTCCACATGCAAGAGATGTATTTGAGCTTTATCCTGATCTTGAAACAGCTTATTGGTTTGATGAAGGTGTTATTCAAGAACGTGCAGATGATGTTGCCATGATCTGCGATGCGCTTGGTCAAGTTGACTGGCCTAAAAAGAGCCATCGACCAGTGTATTACAACGCAGGTATTATATTAACGTCTGCTCAATGCCCCCTTTTCAAGCTAACTAAGTTAGAAGATTTACAGGCTGTTTGTAATGAAATAACCCATTATGATCAGAGTTATTTTAATTACACATTACACAAGCATGGTATTAAGCATGAATCACTTGATCGTGCATTTAATCGTATGGACATGTTTGGGCAGGAGAAATACTTAGAAGCTGATTTTATTCATTATGCGGGTAAAGGCTACGCGAAAAATAACCGCCGCCGTGATGTGCAGTTTTTAAGAGATTTTGCGCAGCTTTATAAAGGCATCGTGCCGCAGAATGAAATTGAACGACTACAGGCCAAGGCGTGGAAGAATTTCTTAGACGTGGTATATAAAAAATATCCTGTACCAAACTGGCTAATAAAATTATGCAGCGAGTCATTTGTGCCTCGCTAAGCACAAAATTGGGTTAACCTTGCTTTGGTTAACCCAAACCGCGTTATTGCACAGTGTTGTATAAGATTGCGTGAATCGCCGTTTTAAAATCTCGTCCATACGCAATCCCCAGCTCTTTCAATCGAGAATCCGCCAATGCACAGTCATACGGGCGCGGCGCATCTTGCTGTGGCGCATCGACTCGCTCTATTAATGACGTTGGATAACCAAGAATATCTGCCATGATGCATGCCATGTCATACTTGGTCATGGCTTGGTTATCGGAAATATGAAAAATACCGCCTAATTGCACTGACTGTTTTAATAAATCTCGTAAAGTAAAGGCAATGTCTTCAACATGTGTGGGGTAGCGCACCGCCCAATTATCTTGATGGCTTGGTTCATTGGCGCTGATAGACGTGGCGATAACCGACACCGCCGATTCTGCTAAATGCGTTACCGCACCATATAAAACCGGAACACGAATAATGCTGTGTTTTTCGGATGCAGCTAAGACTGCTTGCTCGGCACTGGCTTTACTTTGGCCGTACAGGTTGAGTGGATTGGGGGGGGCGTTTTCAAAATAGGGCGCATCATTGCCATCAAATACATAGTCGGTACTGATGAACAAAAGTTGTATATTGCGTTGTGCACATTGCTCGGCCAAAAACTGACTAGCTGCCACATTGAGGGCGATGGTTTGCTCTGGTGCGTTTTCACACACGTCGGGTTTGCGCTCGGCTGCGGCGTGGATCAAAGCATCTGGTTGGTGGTTGTCTAAAAAATCGATAACGGCTTGCTGGTCGCCTAAATCAAGCGCATGTAATGGGGCTTTTGCGCGGCTAAACCCCGTACCAATGACCTCAAAATGTGCAGTTAGGGTTGAATAAAGCGTGCGACCTAATAATCCGGTGGCACCGGTGATCATTACTTTTTGCATAGCGGCTCCGAGGGTTAGTTCCTAGAATGAGCCGCTAGCTTAGCAAGTTTTCTCCGCTTATGCTTGGTTAACTTTCGCGTCGGTTTCCCAGTGTTTTGACTTTAAGCTAAGTAAACCAATGATGATGCCAACGCCTATGCAGAATAGACTAATTTGTAGGTATAAATTGGGCATTTCTTCCACTTTGTTGGGGTCAAAGTTACCCGCTAACAGGCCTGAAATAATATTGCCGATTGAGTAAGTCAGCACAAATACGCCCATCATTTGCCCGGCAAAACGCTTAGGCGATAGTTTGCTTACTGCGCTCAGCGCCACGGGGCTTAAGCATAGCTCGCCCACTGTGTGTAAAAAGTAGGTGGTGATCAACCAATAGGGCGCTACTTTTAGCCCTTGAGCCACATATTGCGATGCCATAAACATCACTAAAAAGCCGCTTGCCATGATCACCAGCCCAACGGCGCATTTCATGTTGTATGACGGGGTGATCATGCGTTTGGCTAGGTTGATCCAAAGTGCGGCAAAAAATGGCGAGAGAATAATAATGAATAAGGCGTTAGCCGATTGGAACCAAGCGGTGGGGATGGAAAAGGTGCCAACCATTCGGTCGGTATAATCTCGGGCGAATAAGTTAAGGGAGGAACCCGCTTGTTCAAAGCCTGACCAAAAACAAGCAGAGGCCACACAGACAAAAAACAGCGCCCACATTTTCTTTTTCTCCTCTTCATTTAAATCGCCTTTGAAATAAATAAAGCCATAATACATAAAGAAAATAATGGTAAAGGCAACAGCCACATATTGGGCAAGAATGACGGGGTTAATGGTCATGATACCCATGTAAGTCAGGGCTGTGATGGCCGTGACAGTTGCGATAACTGCCCCAATTACGCCCCATACTTTTTTAGCTTGTTGCGGTGAGTATGGGTTGGTTGGGTTTTCTCCTACGCCTGTAATATTGCAAAGGGTACGGCGATATTGAATAAGGCCAATGGCCATACCGACTGCGGCTGCACCAAAGGCATAGTGCCAGCCAACATGTTCCATAAAGTAACCGCACACATAGTAACCAATCACAGAGCCGATATTGATCCCCATGTAATAAATGGCATAACCACTGTCTCGGCGTTCATCGTCTGAGCTGTAGAGTTGACCGACCATAGCACTGATATTGGGTTTTAAAAGCCCTGTGCCAAAAGCCACAAAAATTAAGCCGACAAAAAAAGAATGCGCGCTGGGAATGGCTAAGATGATGTGACCACACATGATGATGATACCGCCGTACCATACGGTTTTTTGTCCGCCTAGCAGGCGGTCTGCAACCCAGCCACCGGGTAAGCCTAGGAAGTACACGGCGCCAGTATACAAGCCATAAATAGCGGCAGCGGAAGCGACAGTAAAGCCAAGCCCTTGCTCCTGCAGGCTGGCTGTCATAAATAAAACCAGTAGGGCACGCATACCGTAATAGCTCATGCGCTCCCACATTTCTGTAAAAAAGAGTGTTGAAAGGCCTTTTGGGTGACCAAAGAACCCCGTATCCTGTGCTGACATAGTACGTTCCACTGTTGTTTGTTTTTTCGTCAGCTTTTATTAGTAGGCTAAAGCTTGGCTGAATGCAACCAAGCACAATAGCTGGATAATGTCAGGGCGCGATGAGTGAAAATTGTTTATCTAAAATTGAGGTTATTTAACTGCAAAATATCGCTGATCTCAATGTCAGCCAAGCCTCGGTAATGATAGCTTTCGTCTTGATTATTCAACCACACGCTGTGGCAGTGTGCGTTATTGGCGCCTTGCACGTCGGTATCGAGGTTATCTCCGATGTGCAGTATTTGAGCGTTCTCAACATTCAATTGCTGGGCGGCATTATCAAATAGGTCGCGATAAGGTTTTGCGCGCCCATCAATACCCGCTTGCAGCACCAATGAAAACATCCCAGCTAAGTTAAACTGCTCAACATCGGCATTGCCATTGGTGATGGCGATAAGGGCGTAACGCTGACTTAATTGCTTTAGCATCGTGATCACGGGGTCGGGGACCACAATTTGACTACGCGCTTGCGAAAACGCGTCAAAAGCAAGGTCCGCATGCTGTTTTGCTTGTGAAGGTGCATAACCACATTCGAGCATACCGAGATATAAAGCGTGTTTGCGCCAAGCGCTGACATCATGTTCAATGGCTGGGTTTTCAGCCCTAGCCTGACGACGACAGTG
This sequence comes from Pseudoalteromonas sp. ABE4_541, assembly GCF_056312285.1. NCBI lineage: Bacteria > Pseudomonadati > Pseudomonadota > Gammaproteobacteria > Alteromonadales > Pseudoalteromonadaceae > Pseudoalteromonas > Pseudoalteromonas sp. ABE4_541. Next base: position 37,240 of record NZ_JBSVEM010000021.1, on the reverse strand, counting down.
CTGCCAAAACTGACCGTCTTGATGTGGCCAATTTGCAACTTGCGTGAGATAGTCATCCTGCGCTTTCAAGGCGCGAGCAATGATTGGATGGTTGTTATAGAGGGTATCATCTAAGTCAAAACTGAGTACTTTAATGTGACCGATAGCACGGTTAAATCGCATGTTACTTACTCGCTTTATGGTTATTTGTTATGGCTGCGTTTTTTGGCTCTTGGATGAGCTTGGTCGTATACCTTTGCCAAATGCTGAAAATCAACGTGTGTATAAACTTGTGTTGCTGACAAGCTACTGTGGCCAAGCATTTCTTGAATGGCCCTTAAATCGCCACTGGATTCTAACATATGACTAGCAAAAGAATGGCGCAATTTATGTGGGTGAATCGGCGTGCTGATCCCTTGTTTTACTCCCCACTCTTTCATGCGCTCTCGTACGTGACGAATTGAAATACGCTGTTTGCGGCGACTCAAAAAAACCGCGACTTCACCTTCATGGGCAAATTGCCCTCTGAGCAACAACCACTGCTCCAGTGCTTGCAGTGCCTTGCCGCCAACGGGAACAACACGCTCTTTTGAGCCTTTACCCAATACGCGAATTTCACCATCACGTATATCGCCTAAATTGACATTGACCAGTTCACTAATACGTAGCCCGCTGGAGTACATAAGTTCCATCATGGCTTTATCACGTATCGCCAATGCATCGTCATCGCTAATTGACAGCAGCTGCGCCATTTGGTCAACATCGAGATTTTTTGGAAGGGGCTTATCAAACTTTGGGCCTTTGATCCCTTCACCAGGGTTAGTGACTGTACTGGTTTGATGATGCTTTACTTTTAAAAACTTATATAAGCTGCGAATACAACTGAGCTTTAAGTTAATGCTGCGTGGATTGTACTGCTTGGCACGTAATTGCATGCTAAAGCGACGAATTTGTTCACTGCTGACCTGCAACCAGCTTTGTGTTTTTGGCGCGAAGTATTCAGCCGCTTGCTGTAACTGGGTTCGATACTGAGTTATGGTATGGTCAGAGTACTGTTTTTCATGGCGTAGGTAGCCCATAAAATCATCAATAGGCTTAAGCCATAAATCGCTCAGTGGTACTTCTTCATCTGCCACAATATTATGCCAAAGCGCTTAAACGTAGTTGCAATGAGGTAATAAATTCTTGCATAAACAAGTTGTCATTGCTGGGGGCGAAATGCTCGGCACTGCTGCTTGCGAAGGCCAGTAATGCCTCGGGCTTTTGTACATCACCAATTAAGTACAATGCCACCGATTGCACGTTGTCAGGTTGTTGCCATAATAATTCACGCTCTTGGCTGGATAATCGGCCAAGGTAGACGCCCGTTTGTGCCAAACGCCGTGAGATGATGTCGTCCAACTTGCACTCATAAGGGGTGAGTTCACAACTGATAACATAGGGTGCACGCACCAGTGTGTCGGCCAAATGCGAAGCCAATTCTGTAAAGCTATGGCAGTGCCAAAGTTGTCGTTGGCATTCGCTGAGTAACTTAAAAACTTGTTCATTTTCAAGGGCGCATTGTGACATCGCTTTAATTTGTTGCTTCAACCGCGCATTTTCTTCGCGCAGCAAACGCTGTTGTTGTAGTGCTAGGTTTGGCAAACCATCACTTTGGCCTTGCAATTCAAGCTCAAGCAATACATACGGATGCTTGATCAAAAAGTCGGGGTGATGGGTTAAATAATCACAGATTTGTTTCTCATCAATATCAGTTTTATTTGTCATCGTTCCCCCAAAGTTTATAGTGAGATCTGTCCGTCAAATACATGCTCTGCGGGACCCGTCATTTTCACGCTATGTCCCTCGCCTTGCCAGCGTATTTGCAAACTACCGCCCGGCAAATCAACACGTACTGTATTGGCGAGCTTTTTTTGTGCAATGCCAACGGCAACGGCAGCACAAGCGCCACTGCCACATGCTAAGGTTTCTTGTGCACCGCGCTCCCAAACACGCAACTTGATATGCTCAGGGTTAAGGATCTGCATAAAACCGACATTAGCGCGTTCCGGAAAACGTTCATGGGTTTCAAGTAGTGGTCCCAGCTCATCCACATTCGCTGTGTCTATGTCATCCACTTCCAGTACGCAGTGTGGGTTACCCATCGACACTACGCCGCAAAACACGGTATGTTCTTGCGCGCGCAAAATGTAAGTTAATTCGGGCTTACTGGCCTTAAACGGGATACTGCTGGGCGCAAAATGTGGATGCCCCATATTAACCGTCACTTGGCCGTCTTTTTCAGAGTACAAGGTGATGTTACCCGATTTGGTCGATACTGTGACCTTATGGCGATTGGTTAAACCTTTCATGCGCACAAAACGGGCAAAGCAGCGAGCGCCGTTACCACACTGTTCTACTTCCGTGCCATCGGCATTGAAAATACGATAATGAAAGTCGAGATCTGGTGAATAAGGGGCTTCAACCATCAACAGTTGATCAAAGCCTATTCCAAAGTTTCTGTCAGCGAGTTTTTTTATTTGGTCTCGAGATAAAAATACATTTTGGGTGATGTTGTCGACCACCACAAAGTCATTACCCAAACCATGCATTTTTGAAAAATTTACAAACATAATGTCTTAATACAACTCCAACTGAGTTTACTTTGCCACGCTCTGGGCATCGCTGTCATTAACAAATTAAGGTAATACATGCTCGCCTTGCCACAGCGATGAAATAGTCTCGCGTTGACGCACTACGTAGCATTGGTCGCCATTGACCATTAATTCAGCCACTCTTGGCCGAGAGTTGTAATTAGAACTCATGGTAAAGCCATATGCTCCCGCACTGCGCTGTGCCAGTAAATCCCCGGCTTGAATGGCTAAGCGCCTATTTTTACCAAGGAAATCGCCGGTCTCACACACCGGACCCACCACGTCATAATCATGACTTGGTGTGTCATCAGTGCGCGGGTTAACGGCAATTATGTTTTGCCAAGCTTGATAGAGAGATGGGCGTAGCATGTCATTCATACCCGCATCGACAATGGCAAAATGTTTGTCTTGTGAACATTTTAAATATTCAACTTTGGTCACTAAAATACCGGCATTTGCAGCAATGGCACGGCCCGGCTCAAAGACTAACTCAAGGTTAGGATAGGTCGTCAATTTGGCTTTTACTTCAGCGGCATAAGCACTCGGGTGAGGCGGCTTCTCACTATCGTAAGGTACACCCAAACCGCCACCAATATCTAAATGTTGTAATTCAATACCCGCACGTTTTAGTTGCTCAACCAGCTCCAGCACTTTATCTAATGCTGCTAAAAAGGGTTCAATTTCCGTTAGTTGAGAGCCGATATGAAAATCAACCCCAACCACTTCAATACCCGGTAGGGCATAGGCGCGTTGGTAAACAGCAAATGCTTGTTTAATATCAATACCGAACTTATTTTCTTTTAAACCCGTTGAGATATAAGGGTGGGTTTTTGCGTCGATATCAGGATTAACGCGAATAGACACTCGGGCAACCTTTGCATTGCTAACTGCTACTTCGCTGATCCTATCTAGCTCAGCAATCGACTCGACATTAAAGCACTTAATATTGTGCGACAGTGCAAAGGCAATTTCATCCGTCGTTTTAGCAACTCCTGAAAACACCACCTTGCTGGTGTCGCCACCGGCTTGAATAACCCGTGCTAACTCACCTTGAGACACAATATCAAACCCTGCGCCTAATCGCGCTAATACGTTTAACACTGCAATATTGGAATTAGCTTTAACGGCATAACATACGACATGCGGGTGGCCTTCAGCTGCATCGGTAAAAGCGTGATAATGTCGCTCTAGCGTCTTTCGCGAATAGATGTAACATGGCGTACCATGTTGTTTAGCAATATCGGCTACCGCGACATCTTCGGCAAAGAGTTGTTCATTTTTGTATTGAAAAAAGTCCATCTAGTCATCCTGCTTTTTGGTTTGTGTGTCATCGCCTTTATCACTGTTGTTTGTCTGAGCTGGTTGGGTTTGGTTCGTGGTTGGGCTCTTTTGTTTTTCAGGTAAATAGAGCGGCCCACTTTGACCACATCCCGCAAGTATAAGAGTAGTGAAAATAACCAAAAAAAATAAGCTTGTTTGTGAGAATGTCGCTTTCATTAGATTAATGATGTCAGTGGCTTTATAATCGCAGAGTAACAGAATTCGTAAAAAAAGCAGCTACTGAAGTAAGTATTTTGATGCTTGCTGACATTAATTTTGTACCCAGAGGGAAACCTTATGACTGATTCCGAGTACCATGAGTTGGCTGACGCCCTAATGCTCACCATTGAAGAACAAATAGACGACTGCGACGCCGATTTAGATTACGAGTCGGCTGCGGGCATTTTAGAAATCATTTTTGCTGATAAGAGCAAAATTGTGATCAACAAACAAGCACCACTGCACCAGGTTTGGGTTGCAACTAAGTTCAATGGCCATCATTTTGAACTGCATGGCGACAAATGGATAGACAATCGCTCTGGCGCGGAGTTTTGGCAGTTTATGTGTGATGCGGCAACTCGCCAAGCGGGTACTCAAATTGTGTGGGAAAAGAACTGATGCTGCCATTTGTAGAATACGCCGCGAAAGAGGCGCATACAGCCAGTATTATTTGGCTACATGGCTTGGGGGATTCTGGCGAGGGGTTTTTACCAATTGCACCTGAACTCAAATTGCCCGACGAGTTGGGTGTGCGTTTTATTTTTCCGCACGCCCCAGAGCAGCCCGTAACGATTAATGGCGGTATGTTCATGCGCGCTTGGTATGACATTAAATCGCTTGATTTAGACAATCGTGCCGATGAAATCGGAGTGAGAGAATCAGCCGCTGCGGTTGAGCAACTGATCCAAGCTGAATTAGATAAAGGTATTGCGCCTGAACGCATTATTTTGGCTGGTTTTTCGCAAGGCGGTGTAATTGCTTTGCATTTAGCGCCACGATTAACGTTTAAAATTGCGGGCGTTATGGCATTATCTACTTATATGTGCGCACCGCAAAAGTTGGCTGATGAAGCGCAGCAAACACAACTAAATATTTTTATGGCGCACGGTAATCAAGACCCTGTGGTTGATATGTCGGCGGGACGCCAAGCCTACGACGTGTTAACAAGCCAAGGTTACGACGTGAGCTGGCAAGATTACCCGATGGCGCATCAGGTATGCTATGAAGAATTGGTTGCTATTCGTAACTGGTTAATAGAGACATTATCTTAATATTGAGGAGCTGCAGCAATGACACAAAGGATCGTAATAAAAACGTCCGTTAATCGGGTGCCACAGGCCAATGAAAAAGTAAGCTATCAATGGCACTGGCGACGTATTTTTGCGGCCTCGAGTATTGTGTTGTTATTTGCTGTGGCGCTCGCTTATGGGTTGATGAATTCAGTGAATGCCGATGAATTGGCGACTCAATCTGAACCGTCACAAGCCGTCCTAACTCAGCAGGTTAGCGATTCGCTTAGTGATGCACCAAAGGAGCTCAGTGCTCATGTTTTATCTGACCAAGAGACAGAGTTACTAGAAGCTGCGGATGGCCGTACAGTGCAAACCAAACAAAACGAGGTAGCCCAAGTCGATACAGCGCTTGCCAATGCATCAACTGAAACAGAGACTGAAGTTGACGCATCGACTTTGGTTGCCCCTGACAATGAGCGTGTTATAGAGCCAAAGGCTTCAGAAGCACACGGTGAATTAGCTCAGCAAAACGATGATGTTGAAGTAAGCATCAATGAATTTGCTGAGGGAGCTAATGTGAAAAGCGTGGCGCTGGGGGCGCAAATAGATACCAACTTCGTCAGTCGTGCCGTACTAACCACAGGTGTAGTAGCACGTGAGCCCATTGACGTATTAAAAGAGAATTTAGATAGAGGGGCGTTTGACGAAAAGCTGTATTTCTTTACTGAAGTGAATAATATGCAAGGACAAACGATCCAGCATTTATGGTTTCATCAAGATCAGCTCATGGCGGAAATTTCACTTGAGATCAGCGCGGTGCGCTTTAGAACGTATTCAAGTAAAAATATTATGCCAAGCCAGACAGGCCCTTGGCGTGTAGAGGTAGTTACCGAACAAGGTGAGCTACTTGCACAGAAGTCTTTTCGAATTATTTCACAAGCCCAATAAGGGCCATTAAAGGTTTATCATGACACAACAACATACCTTGCGAATTGCGACTAGAAAGAGTGCACTGGCACTATGGCAAGCGGAGTTTGTTAAAGCACAACTGCTGCACTTTCATCCAGAACTCAATGTGGAGTTAGTGCCAATGTCGACGCAAGGAGACATTATTCTCGATACGCCGCTGGCAAAAATCGGCGGTAAGGGTTTGTTTGTTAAAGAACTAGAGCAAGCAATGCTCGATGGTCGTGCCGATATAGCGGTACATTCAATGAAAGATGTGCCAGTTGAGTTTCCTGAAGGGCTTGAATTGCACACTATTTGCGAACGTGAAGACCCGCGTGACGCGTTTGTGTCAAACCAGTACACACAACTAGATGAACTGCCGCAAGGTGCCGTAGTGGGGACTTCGAGTTTACGTCGTCAGTGTCAAATTCGCGCTGCGCGCCCTGATTTGGATATTCGTGATTTACGAGGCAATGTGAACACTCGTTTAGCTAAACTCGATAACGGTGATTACGATGCCATCATACTTGCCGCCGCTGGCTTACTGCGTTTAGACATGCCAGAGCGCATTGCAAGCTACATTGAACCAGAGCAATCGTTGCCGGCCAATGGTCAAGGTGCTGTTGGTATTGAGTGTCGTAGCGATGATGCGCAAACTAAAGCTTACTTAGCACCGCTAGAGCATGCCATTACGCGTACTCGTGTGCTAGCTGAGCGAGCGATGAACCGTCGTTTGGAAGGGGGGTGTCAGGTACCAATTGGCGCTTATGCTGAGGTAGAGGGTGAGCAAGTGTTCCTACGTGGTTTAGTCGGCGCGATTGATGGCAGCGAGATTTTACGCGCAGAAGCCTCTGGTGCAAGTGTGGATGCCGAGCAGTTGGGCGTAGAGTTAGCTGAAAAGTTATTGGCACAAGGCGCGGATAAAATTTTGGCTGAGGTTTATAAAGACGCAAAATGATGCGAATTGCCGTCACTCGACCAGAAGGAAAGGGTCAACAGTTAATTGAACTATTGACCCAAGCTGGTGTTGCCAGTGTACACACCCCAGTGCTGCGCATCGAAGCATGCGCGCTTTCGGCGCATGAGCTGGCACCTATCGCAGAGGCTGACATCTTGGTGTTTATTTCCCAAGATGCAGTTAAACATCTTGCCACACAGCTTGATAAACTGCCCCAAACCGCGCAAGTGTTCGCCGTGGGTGAGCAAACCGCGAAGGTATTACAATCCCACTTTGGCGTCAAAGCGACAAGCCCTAAGCAACAAGACTCAGAAGGCTTACTTGCCTTACCTCAATTACAGGATATTAGCGATAAACAACTAGTGATTGTTAAAGGACGAGGTGGTCGTGCTCTGCTAGCGAGTACGTTTAAGCAGCGTGGCGCAATCGTTAATCTATGTGCTGTATATGAACGTTTGAGTGAAAAAGCGTATTCTGATAACTGGTTAGACCACTGGCGTGCTCAGCAAATAGACGGTATAGTCTTGACCAGCAATGCGGCCATTGATGCCATTTTTAATGCCCAGAACAAAGAATTATTAGACTGGCTCAAAGCAAAATGCTTTTATTTGGTGAGTGATCGCAGCGCAGACTATTTACAGACCACGTACGACGTGGATAGGCAGCATATTAAGGTTGCCAAGGGGCCAGGGGATCTGGCGATATTCAATTCCATCGTGCCAAACCAAGAGCAGCAAGGTAGCCATATGAGTGAGCAAAATACGCAATCGCAAGATGTTGCAGCACCCGCATCAAGCGATAAACCGATTTTTAAGCAAAAAGTCAGCAAGCTGGCCATCCTCGCCTTTTTGGTGGCATTAGCGGGTGGTGCAGCGACCACAGGTTTAATTATTCATGGTCAGCAGATCAGCGATAAAACCTATGCGGCACTTGCCGAGTTAAAAGCGCAAAATGCACAGTTGCAAGAACAAATAAATCAATCACAGCAGCAAGTGGTGGCTATGCAAGCTGCAGATAGCCAGAAAATGCGAGAGATTGAAACGCGTTTAGCGGCGCAATCTCAAACCGTTGAAGCGCAATTACAAAGCGCGCTTTCTCAAGCCAAACAACAGGTCAGCGGCGCGCTAAGCAGCGAAGCACAGTATTTACAGCGTATGGCTGAATTTAAAGCCCATGCTGAGCGTGATTTTGCAGGTGCAATTGCGGTGTTACAACGCTTCTATCAGGTGGTGCAAAATGAGTCGAACAATACTCAGTTGCTAAGCGCAATCGCGACGGATATTGCTACTTTGCAAGCGCAGCCTAAGCCGGCTTTGGAAGCAACCTATTTGCAAATAAATGGCATGCTCAATCAAGTGAGTGACTTGGCTTTACTTGGTGTGCAAATACCCAAACCCAAGGCGAATCCAGATTATGCCTTATCTCATGATATTGGAGACTGGCTTGGTAACATTGAACGCTCTTGGCAGCATTTTAAAGCGACATTCCTAACGGTTAAATTCAAAGATGCGCCAGTGATAGAGCCTTTGTTGGATGGACAACATCAGCAGTTGTTGCGAGCGCAGTTACGTAGCTATTTGTCGCAAGCGCAAACAGCTTTGGTGGATAAACAAGCGAGTATCTTTTTTACCGCGCTGAAGGGCGCGACGGATACACTAGAGCAGTATTATGACCAAAACGATTCTGCTGTACAGGCAATGCAAGCGCAGTTAGAAGCGCTACAACAAATGCCGTTGCAGTTTCATAGCAAGGTAGAATTAGTCTCTGGAGGGGCGTTGAAGGAGTGGTTGCAATGATAAAACTACTTCTCGTCATTGCTGTTATTGCAGTCGCCTTGGCGGCGGGGCACTTGCTAATCGATGAAGCGGGCTATGTGCTGATTGCATTCAACGAGACCACCATCGAAGGAACGCTATTTTCATTTGCGATCTTATTTGTCTTAGCGGTTGCCATATTGCTCGTCATTAAATTTGTGCTTGGTTGGGTATGGAAAGCGTATCGCTCAACCACGGGGCACTTTAGTAACAAACGTCGTGCTAAATCTCAGCAAGCACTAAATCATGCGATTTGGGCTTTATTGAATGAAGATACGCAATCGATTAAGGCTGCATTTTCAAAAGTAGACGCACCTGAACCTTGGCAAGATCAACAACATGCAATGTTGGCAAAAGCAGCGTTGTTAGACAACGACCAAACGCAAGCTTTAACTCACTTACAAATGATGTCTGATTATGGACAAGGGCAAGTCCCAAAATTGTGGCTCAATGCCAATCAATCTGAACAAGCGTTGGCGTTGCTGGCTCAGCCTATGGAACAAAAGAAACCCAGTGCAGCGGCTATCAGCAGCTATTTAGAAGGGTTATTGCAGGAACAAAAGCTCGATGAGGTGATAGAGACACTGAAAAGCAAATACAAGCATATGGATCTTGCCCATGGGCAGTGGCAGAGCTTTTTTAAGCGCTTTTTTAGTGCAGCGGGTGCGACTGCGTCAAATTACTTCTCATCTTTACCAAAAGCAATACAGGCCCATGCGCAAACAGCCTACTTGCAGGCGATGGCTGCGCAAGGTTTGATGGTGGATATTCATGATGTACTGGTGAAATTGGCAAAAAAAGGCCAATACCACCAACTCGCGCAAGTGTTGGCACATGCAAAAGGAAAAGATGTGAAACTGATGCAGGTTATTCAAGCACAATTGAAAAAACAGCCCGAGCATAGTGAATTATTGGTTTGTTTAGCTTGCATGGCCAATGCCGAGGGCGACTTTGAGTTAGCTGCAAAAATATTTGCCAGTTTACCTGAGGCCGATTGGCAAAGTGCTTGGATTGAGCCGGCATTGTACGCTTTTGAGCAAACAGGCCAGTATCAGCGGGCTTATCAGCTCGCTCGCCATCAGTGGTAAACATGCAAGAGCCACAGTTGCAAAAAAACATATAACAAAGACCAACATGTCCTATTAAGCCAGCAGTTGCTGGCTTTTTTGTACTTGCATAAATAGGGTACTGGGTTAAAAATGGACATGTGTCCTTGATCTTGTGTTAAAGGCGCGTATGATCCCAAAAATTTTATCTGCAGCCGAGTGACCTATGATCAATAAAACCTTACCTTTGCTTGATTTACACCGCCACCTTGATGGAAACGTGCGAGCCAATACGATTTTAGAGCTTGGTCAGCAGTTTAATTTACCGCTACCAGCGCACGATTTAGAAGGTTTGCGAGAGCATGTGCAGGTGATCGACAATGCGCCTGACTTGATGGCATTTTTAGCCAAACTTGATTGGGGTGTAAAAGTGCTAGGGGATTATGATGCGTGTCGTCGTATTGCAATGGAAAATGTAGCCGATGCGATTGCGCAAAACATAGATTATACCGAGTTAAGATTTAGTCCGTACTATATGGCACAAAACCATAACCTGCATCCACAAGGGGTGACGGAAGCGGTTGTTGATGGCATAAAAGCCGCTACGCAAGGTAAAGACATCAATGTGAATTTAATTGGCATTATGTCGCGTACCTTTGGCGTAGAAAAATGCCAATATGAGCTCGATGCCTTGCTGGCGTGCAAAAATGATTTAGTCGCTGTTGATTTAGCGGGTGATGAAATTGGTTATCCGGGTGAATTATTCGTTGAACATTTTAAGCAAGTACGTGATGCCTATTTGGGCGTGACCATTCACGCGGGCGAAGCGCGTGGCGCCGAGAGCATGTGGCAAGCAATTAACGAATTGGGTGCTACACGTATCGGTCATGGTGTTAAAGCCATTGAAGACCCTAAATTGATGGATCATTTACGTGACCAGCGCATAGGCATTGAGTCATGCTTGACTAGTAACATCTTAACCAGCACAGTTTCAAATTTAGAGACGCACCCGCTGAAACAGTTTTTAGCTCATGGCATTTTGGCTACTTTGAATACCGATGATCCGGCGGTGCAGGGAATTGAGCTGGATTATGAGTACCAAAAGGCCGCGCCTCAGGCTGGGTTGACGCAAGCTGACATTGAACAAGCACAGCGCAATGCCGTTGAAATTGCCTTTTTGAGCGACAGTGAAAAACAAGCGTTATTGGCAAAATATCGTTAAACGCCTTGATAATAGAGCAACAAAAAACGCGCTCATTAGCGCGTTTTTTGTTTTCTGCCGTGACATTTATTTTATAAATGCGAAGGCATCGGCGTACATATGCGCGCGCTCTGCACCATGATTGATAAAGTCATCGCGCACGATACCTATCATGTCAAAGCGACCTGCCATGTAAATACTGTATGGTTCAAGTGACATGATGTCTTTCATAACGGCCTTATGCACATAACCTGTGTGACCTTGCCAAGTATCCGTTGGGTTTTCTACAACAGGGATAAATTGGAAATTTTTATGGCTGTTTGCCCAGTTTTCCATTTCAGCTTTTGCGTACAGCGCAGACTCGTCTTTCACTCCCCAGTAAAACAAAACAGGTTGAGTGCAGCCAATTTCGGCAAGATGATCAGCCATAGACTTCACATACGAAAAACCAGTTCCTCCGGCTAACAGCAAGATTGGGCGAGGGTCATCAACACGTAGCTGTGAGATGCCAAGGCCCACTTCAAGATCGACCTGTGCATGGTTTTTGTGAGCTTCACGCAAGTGTTCAAGTGCTTGCATGGCGTAAGAATCTGCACCCGATGCACCAATATGTAGTTCTAATTCATTTTTTAAAGACGGGCGGCTGGCGATGGAGAAAGCGCGCTTATCTTTTTCACCTAGTACCAGTTGTAAGTAATGACCCGCCTCAAACTCAACTGCGACTTCTGGTTTGAGCGTCACCTTATGAACAAACTCTGTAAGTGGCGTGATGGCAGCCACTTCAGCTTTAACTAATTGCATAATTTACCTTTCGCACGGCGATTAAATATGTATTTGTATAAAGTATGGGCACTCTATCACAGCCCCCAGCGTTATCCTATTGCTTAATGGTGATCCCTAAGCTATCCCAAATATCATCAACGCGTTGTTTTGTTGCGTCATCCATAACAATTGGCTCACCCCACTCACGATCGGTTTCTCCTGGCCACTTATTGGTGGCATCTAAGCCCATTTTTGAGCCAAGACCAGAAACAGGGGATGCAAAATCCAAATAGTCGATGGGGGTGTTATCGATGAGCGTGGTATCTCGTGTTGGGTCCATTCGTGTGGTGATGGCCCAGATCACATCATTCCAATCCCGCGCATTGACGTCGTCATCACATACAATGACAAATTTGGTGTACATAAATTGCCTTAAGAATGACCAAACGCCCATCATTACGCGCTTTGCATGGCCTGGGTATTGCTTTTTCATGGTCACGACGGCCATGCGGTACGAGCAACCTTCAGGCGGTAAATAAAAGTCGACAATTTCAGGGAACTGCTTTTGCAGAATTGGTACAAAGACTTCGTTTAATGCCACGCCTAAAATAGCCGGCTCATCCGGTGGACGGCCTGTATAAGTGCTGTGATAAATCGGGTTTTCACGGTGGGTGATGTGAGTGACTGTCATTACTGGGAAATCATCCACTTCGTTATAGTAACCCGTATGGTCACCGTATGGACCTTCTGGCGCCATTTCACCGGGCATAATATAACCTTCAAGTACAATCTCGGCACTTGCTGGCACTTGTAAGTCATTAGAAATAGACTTGACCACTTCCGTTTTTGCGCCACGTAAAAGCCCGGCAAAGGCATATTCGCTTAAGGTGTCAGGTACCGGTGTGACTGCACCTAAAATGGTCGCTGGATCCGCACCTAGCGCTACTGACACTGGGTAAGGTTCACCGGGGTTTTCTTTACACCACTCTTGAAAATCAAGCGCGCCACCGCGATGTGATAACCAACGCATAATGATTTTATTTTTACCCAGTAGTTGCTGGCGATAAATGCCTAAATTTTGGCGTTTTTTGTATGGGCCTTTGGTGACCGTTAAGCCCCAAGTGATTAGTGGCGCAGCATCTCCCGGCCAACAGTGTTGAATGGGCAACTTGGTTAAGTCAACATCATCACCACTTTTGACAACTTGCTGACAAGGCGCTTTTTTCACTTCCTTGGCGGGCATGTTGAGTACTTGTTTATAGGCGGGTAGCTGACCCAGTGCTTCCTTGATCCCTTTTGGCGGCTCAGGCTCTTTCAAAAATGCGAGTAACTTACCGACTTCTCGTAATGCGTTAACGTCTGACTGGCCCATCCCCATTGCAACGCGCTTGGGGGTGCCAAATAAATTGGCCAGCACGGGAATATCAAAGCCAATTGGGTTTTCAAACAACAGCGCTGGGCCACCGGAGCGCAGTGTTCTGTCCGCGATTTCCGTCATTTCCAATTTAGTGGAAATAGGCTGACTGATACGGACTAATTCACTTTGTGCTTCCAAGCGGTCAATAAAATCTCGCAAATCTTTATATTTCATTTTGTTACTGAGCATGTGAGTTTGGCGTCAGTATATCAAGCTCATTTTAAAATGGGCAGTGATTCGAGTTCGGAGCTAAACACATTAGGCCAGTTATTTGATATTGTGCAATACTTAGGTGTTTAGTCTGTTTTCAAAGAGGGCGCTTTGCTCTATAGTCGTTCCTACGCCTTTAAATCAGTGGTGGTAGTGGGTTTGCAGATTATAAAAATAATAATGCTATGTACATCAATTATCAGCGGCGCATCGTTTGCTTTTTCTAAAGACGATATCGCGTTTGCTGAGCATAGTGCTGTGATGATGATCATTAATCCGCAATCGGGGAAAATAATCGCTGCGAATAAGGCTGCGACGCGGTTTTATGGTTATTCCCGTGATGCACTTCATACTATGCGTATTCAAGAGATTAATCAGCTCAACCCTGAGCAGGTGGCACAAGAACGCGCCTTGGCAATGGAAGAAGGACGCAATTATTTTATTTTTAGACATAAATTGGCGGATGATTCGTTACGTACCGTGAGTGTCTATTCAACGCCCTTTGTGGATGATACGGGTGAAACTCAGCTGCTTTCTGTGATCCATGACATCAGTGCACAACGCGCGTTACAAGACTCCTTGTGGTATTACCAAAATAACTTAGAAGAGCAAGTCGCGCTGCAAACCAAAGAAATACAAGAGGTCAATGACATCCGGCAGTTGTTGCTCGTGTTGGTGATAGTCATTCTGTTGATTTTTAGTGTTGCATTGAGTGTATTATTGGTGCGTTTGCGCAAAGCCAAGCGCCGGACAGAGGCGCAAGGTGCGCGCTTGAGCGCCATTTTCAATAGCATTGAAGACTTGCTGATATTTACCGACGAACATGGCAAAATTCGCTCCGCTAACCAAGGTGTATCAAACACTTTTAGCCACTTTTCAGACCTTTTGGGTGGACCAATTAGCACGTTATTAGGTGAGGCCTCTTGTGTGACCCAGTCCAGTTGTCATCACGAAAATATACCCATGACGCTGTCCGAGGTGGTACGCACTTTTAGTGTGACGAAAACCCCTGTGCAGGATGCAAGTAATCAACTACTGGGTTATGTGTATTTGCTGCAAGATGTTACTGAGCGTTTGGAAGTTGAGAAACAGCAGCGTTTGGCCAGTAAGGTATTTGAAACCACCAGTGAAGGGGTGTTGGTGTCAGACAGAGACAACCGCATTCAAATGGTCAATCGTGCCTTTACTGAGATCACTGGCTTTAGCATTGCTGAAGTGCTGGGCCAGTCGCCTTCCATGTTTAATTCCGGTCACCATAATAGCGCGTTTTTTGGTACGCTTTATCAGGCGCTGAATGAGCGAGGGCACTGGGAAGGGGAAATTTGGAATCGACGCAAAAATGGTGAGGTGTATCCGAGCTGGTTGCAAGTATCGGCCGTCTTTGACCTAAAAGGTGAGATAGAAATGTATGTTGCCTTGTTCAACGATATTACGTCACGCAAACACCATGAACAACTGATGTGGCAGCAAGCTAATTTTGATACTTTGACTGGCCTTGCTAACCGCCATCACTATCACGAAAAGTTTGATGTTGCTCTTGAGGATGCAAAAGAACATGGCACGCGTTTGGCCATTTGTTTTATCGATCTAGATCGCTTTAAAGCGGTGAACGATACCTTGGGCCACCATATTGGTGATTTACTGCTTATTGAGGCGGCACAGCGAATTCAAGATTGTACACGCAGTAGCGATACGGTCGCTAGATTGGGTGGCGATGAGTTTGCCATTTTACTTCATGATATTAAGCAAGTAAGTGATGTCGAAAAAATTGCCAATAAGATTTTACACCAGTTAAGTAGTCAGTTTGTGTTAGAAGGGCATGAGGCTTTTGTTTCTGGCAGCATGGGGATCACTTTTTACCCTGACGATGGTAGTAGCCGAAAGGTACTGCTGCGAAATGCAGATAGTGCCATGTATAAAGCCAAAGAACACGGTCGTAATTGCTTTCAATTTTACACTTCAGCGATGCATGAAAATGCCAAAGCACGCAGTCAGCTGGAAGGGGCGCTTCACAAGGCGTTAATTAATAAAGAGCTATCGCTTGCCTATCAACCACTTCATGATAAAGCGGGACAGGTAGTGGGCGCTGAAGCTTTGCTTCGTTGGCACAGTGAATCTTTGGGATTAGTGCCTCCTTCGGAGTTTATTCCGATCAGTGAGGAGCTCGGCCTTATTTTAGCGATGGGCGAGTGGGTGTTGTATCAAGCTTGCTCACAGGCAAAAAGTTGGTGCGATAGACTGGATGCGCCGTTTTTCATTAGTGTCAATGTGTCTAGCACGCAGTTTAAGCGCCAAGATATTTCAGCCCTAGTTAGTGCCGTGTTGCGAGAAACGGGCCTCCCCAGTCAATGTTTGACCATAGAGATCACTGAAAACGTGTTGGCCGATAACTCTGATCATATTTTAAGGCAGTTACGCGCACTTCGTGACATGGGCGTGGAATTGGCCATAGATGACTTTGGTACGGGATACTCTTCGTTGAGTTATTTAAAGCGTTTCCCGTTATCCAAGCTTAAGATAGATAAAGAGTTTATTAAAGACTTGCCTGAAGATGCAGAGGATCGCGCGATGGTGAGTGCGATTATTTCCATGGCGACTAATTTGCACTTGAGTGTTGTCGCCGAAGGAGTTGAAACACAAGCGCAATTAACCCTACTCAAAGAATTAGATTGCGACTACACCCAAGGCTATTTGCATAGCAAGCCGATTAATTCAGATGCATTTGAGCAGTATCTAGTGGCTGCGCATGGGGTCGATTTCACATAATTGAGTGTGTATTTGACACAATTGCTTTAGTGCGAATTTTGCTTTGGGATTTTGCTGTTGTGCTGATTGCCTTAACCAATGGATAGCTTGTGATAAGTCTTGTTCGCCACCTTGACCATTTTCTAACATGCCCGCTAGGTTATATTGGCCCCAGCTATCGCCTTGTTGTGCTGCCAATAAAAACTGCGCCCGAGCCTCAGGTAAATCACCCTGTCTAAAAAGTGCGATGGCGTCATTGTTGTGAGGGTTCAGTGCTACCTTGGTACGGATATTCGAATTGATGGCACTCGGTATGGCGCGTCTTTTTACTATACCACCGAGCACATAAATATCATTTGGACGGTACACATCAACAATTGCTTGCTGCGCAAAATGGTCAGCGAGTTTGTTTCGCTGCAACTTTAAGGTTTGCGTTCTAAAATAGCTGTCTAACATCAGTGAGTCGAGTTTGATAGCACGCTCCGCACCACGTAATTTTCGGTAAGTAAAATTGCCCTGCAATAACTCAACGTGTTCTTCGTTCACGCTCAGCACTTGTACTACACGGTATTGCGCTTGGTATTTTCGTTGTGCTTGAAAGTGACCCATATTTAATATCCACACATCGTGTTGAAGCGGCGCATTGAGTATGGCTTGTTGTTGCTCGTGGGTTTGATAATGTTGCTGAATAAGGTATGCGATGCATATTAAGATGCTGGCAATGATAGTTTGGGTTTTAAATTTGATTAGCACGGTCTCGATGAAATGATGTATCGAAAACATTAAACGCATAAGTGGTGATATATTATCGGTACGTGACATGTGCAAACTCCTTGTATAGACAACTGAATGTGTTGTTATATTTAGTCTTTGATGAAGGGCGAGGTATATCTCCATCACTCAGCCAAAGATGCAGCGAAAACAAGCGCCTGTTGCTCGCTTCACATACACTAGCTCACCACCATGGTTAATCATTATCTGTCGACTCAAACTCAAGCCTATCCCTGAGCCATGCTGTTTGGTGGTAAAAAAAGGAACGAATATCATATCAATAACATGGTCGGGGATACTAGGTCCAGTGTTGGCTATTTCTATAAATACCTGCTGCGTCTCGTTTTGTCCCAAAGTGAGGGTGATCATGGGGACGGTAAGTGTGTTTTCGTGGGAAGTTGAGTTAACTGCTTCAATGGCGTTCTTTAGCAAGTTAATGAGCACTTGCTCAATCTGGCCTTTATCTATCAAGGCATTCTGAGCGGTTTTGATATGCAGTTCGAACTGAATTTGGGCAAGACTCAATTGACTCTGATGTAACAAAAGCGATTGTTCAAGTACCAAGCCGAGATCGTTTAGCGCTAAGTTAGGGGAAGGCAACGCGCTTACTTGTCTAAAGTTATCGATAAATTCACCTAGATGCTTGGTACGTGATGCCAGAGTATTGAGAGCTAAACGAAGATCGTCTTTATCCTCTTCATCGTTAAACGTGAGTGAGTTGGGCAACAAGTTCGTACAAGTGTTTGCAATAGAGGCTAATGGCGTAATTGAATTAGCCACTTCATGTGTCAGCACCTGAGTTAGGCGTTTATAAGCCTGTTGCTCTTTGCTGAGTAGCGCTCCATGAATAGACTGTAGCGTTACAATACGCGTCAACTGACCTTGGATCTGGGTAACACTCACTTGTATAGACAAGGTGTCTTGCTGTTCTCCCCGTTGCCACTGTGCACAACTTCGCAGATGTGTGTCGGTTGCCAGTATCAAGGCACCGATAGGCTCAATGTCAGATAGGTGACGAACCGGTGTCCCCAGCAGTTTTGCAACGGCTGGATTAGATTCAATGACTTTTCCTTGGGCATCACACACCAATACAGCAAGATCGATATGGACTAAGAGTGTTTGTAAAAACTGGGCTTGCTGCTGTGCGCTATAGCGTGCGCTTTGCATCTGTGTTTTTACACGTTCGATTTGTTGTCGCAGTGGGTGATCATGACTGAGGCCAAGTGTGCTATCACCGTTTGCTAACGCGTTGATAACCGAGGTAAGTTGTTTTTGTTGCTGTTTGAATAAGTTAAATATGGCACTTATAATTGTGACCAATATCAAGGTGAATAGTAACCAAAATGCGCTGACACTGGCTTGTATATACAAATAAGAAAGCGCAAAAATACATAAAATTAAAGCGCTTAGTAAGGCTGTGAGCTTAATGGTCGGTGTACTCATTCTGTGTGTAAACGTCATAGGCCATACTTCTCTAAGCGACGATACATCGCACCACGCGTTAAACCTAACGCTTTAGCTGCATGGCTGACGTTACCTTGATAATGAGTTAGTGCAGCGCGCACCGCCCGCTGCTCTAAAGTCTCAAGATTAAACGTGTCAAAATCGCTGTCAGTATTACAAGATGCTGGTGAAAGTGTTTCCTGTGCGCCCACAACACTGCCGATATCCAAAACGGCACCATCACTTAAAATGACGGCACGTTCAATGGCATGAGCGAGCTCTCTCACGTTTCCGGGCCATTTATAGTGACACAGTGCTTGCATATCTTGGGGGAGAATAGTGAGAGTGCGCTTATATTTTTGACAAAAATGTTTGAGGTAATAATCCGCAAGTAAAGGAATGTCTTCTATCCTGTCTCGCAATGCAGGAAGACGTATTTCCACCGTGTTTATTCTAAATAGTAAATCTTGGCGAAATCGCCCTTCGTTGACGGCATCATGTAAGTTATCGTTAGTGGCGCAGATTAAACGAATATCGACATTGATAGGCTTTGTACCGCCAACAGGGGTGATTTGGCGGTTTTGCAAAGCGGCTAATAGTGATGCCTGATGAGTCAACGGTAAATTGGTCAGTTCATCTAAAAATAAGGTGCCCCCATTGGCAAGCTCAAAACGTCCCATTTTGTCCGCTTTAGCATCGGTAAAAGCTCCTTTTTTATGGCCAAACAGTTCGCTCGCAAACAAGGTGTTGGTCATTGCGCCCATATCTAAGCTGATCAGTGCGCCGTCGCTTCTTAAACTTGCTTGGTGGATTGCATGCGCTGCGAGTTCTTTGCCTGTGCCGCTTTCTCCTGTGATCAGGATATTGGCATCGGTTTTCGCCGCTTTTTGGATAGTTGCAAACACTTCTTGCATTGCACGGCTTTGACCTAAAAAGTCAAATGTTGGCCTTGAAGCGGATTGTTTGAGTGCTTGATTGAGGCCTCGTGTTTGTCGAGAGAGTTGACTGACTTGCTGCTTGTCTTTGGCGTGTGCAAAGGCAGCCGTGATAGCGCCAAGTAATTGGTCATTTTGCCAAGGTTTGGCAATGAAATCAGCGGCACCCGCTTTGATGGCTTCAACCGCTAATTGAATATCGCTATATGCTGTCATGAGCAACACAACGATGCTTGCATCTTGTGCCAGAATTTTTTTCAGCCAGTAAAAGCCTTCTTGGCCGCTAATGGCGTCAAGACTAAAGTTCATATCAAGTAGGATCACATTGATGCTGTTAGCCTTGATAATATCTTCAATATCAAAAGGGTTATCTGTGGTTTTTACTGTTTGATAGTGCTGTTTAAGTAGCAATTTGGCTGCGATTAAAATGTCTGGATTGTCATCAACGACTAAAATTGCCCCTTGCTGTTTATTGCTCACACTCTATCTCTTATTTTTCTTTTAGCTTAACGCACTTCGTTGTTTTGAGTCTATTGCATTCATGTCCATTAATGGGCACTTGGACTTTATGAAAGTGTTCTATTAATGGACACTTTGATTTAATTATATTTTTAAGTGTTTGAAAATATAGCTTTTTATTTCTGGCACAAGACTTGATATTCCTTTCCTATCAATCGTATTACAACGGTTCGCTAAAAATGACGGGGAGTGGTGAATATGGATAGGAAAATAGCCAAGTCAAATAAACTGAGACAGTTAAAAACTGCGGCTATTGTTGCAGTTGCACTGGGTGCAACCGCGTTGACATATGGCTTTAGTCAAAGCCAATCTCAAGGTCGTATGCAACGCTTAGATAAAACGAGTGTGACCATCAGTACAGTGCATCAAGGTACATTTGTAGATGCGCTGCGACTGCGAGGACAGGTTGTACCCAAAACAACTGTTTATCTTGATACCATCGCTGGCGGTCAAGTTGAGGAGCGTTTGGTTGAGCAAGGTGAGTATGTGGAAAAAGGGCAGCCTCTTGTACGCTTGAGCAATACCAGTTTGCAGCTTGATGTAATGAGTCGGGAAGCACAAGTGACGGAGCAACTTAACTTCTTGCGCAATACACAAATGAACATGGAAACGAATCGTTTGAACTTACGCCGAGATTTACTTGAAATAGAACTACAGATCAAGCATCTAGAGCGTCGTTTTAAACAGTCTAGCGCATTGGTTGCGAAAAATATGATGGCTCAAGATACGCTCACCGAAATCGAAAACGACTTAACGTATTACAAAGCAAGAAAAGAGCTTACTCTAGAGCGTCAAGCGCAAGAGAGCAGTATTCGCAAAGTGCAAATTGCGCAGTTAGAGGACAGTGCGGCGATGTTACAAAAGAACCTCCAGTTTGCGCGCAATAATTTAGACAACCTATTAGTATCCGCCCCCGTATCAGGCTATTTGAGTGAGCTTGATGTAGAGATGGGTGAGTCGAAGGCTCGGGGTGCTCGGTTAGGTCAGATTGATATTCCAGATGAATATAAATTAGTGGTGCGTTTAGATGAGTTTTACCTTAGCCAAGTACAACTTGAGATGCCAGTGAGGCTAGAACTGGCTGGTACCACTTACCATGCTTCAGTCAGTAAGGTCGATAGTCGCGTATCGCAATCACAGTTTCGCATCGAAGTAGACTTACCAAATGAGGTGAGCCATATAAAACGTGGTCAGAGCGTTGATATTGAGCTGATGTTGGGTGGTGATAAAGCACATGCTTTGCTCCTAGAGCGAGGAGCATTTTTTAGTAACAGTGGCGGGAATTGGGTTTATGTGCTGAGCCAAGACGGACAAAGTGCGGTACGTAAAGATGTGACGTTAGGTAAGAAAAACTCAAGCTATTTTGAAATCGTCAATGGCTTACAGGCTGGTGATCGTGTGATCACGTCAAGCTACGCCAGCTTTGATAAAGCACAAAAAGTGAGCTTCAACTAGTTAACCTCTGCTGAGGCTAATTAATGCCGGCAATAGCACAATTTAAAAACAAGAATTAGAAGGAAGAATAAGATGATCAATTTAACTGATTTATGCCGCGTATTTCGCACCACAGACGTTGAAACTACGGCGCTTAATCACATCAACTTGAAGGTCAATGAAGGTGAATTTCTCGCGATTATGGGGCCATCGGGTTGCGGTAAGTCAACCTTGTTGTCAATTTTGGGCATGTTGGACTCACCTACATCCGGTGGCTACGAGTTTGCAGGAATTGATATTGCGGGTTATAGCGAAAAGCAGCTTGCTCAGCTCAGAAAGTCATCAATCGGGTTTGTATTCCAAAGCTTTAATTTAATTGACGAATTGACAGTGTATGAAAATGTGGAATTACCTCTACAGTATCTCAACATTTCTAGGTCTGAGCGTAAGCAGCGAGTAGACAGTATGCTAAAGCGTGTTGCCATTGATCATAGAGCGGACCATCTCCCACAGCAATTGTCAGGGGGCCAGCAACAGCGGGTAGCGGTTGCGCGTGCGCTCGTGATCAATCCTAAATTGGTATTGGCCGATGAACCTACAGGTAACTTGGATTCAAAAAATGGCGATGAAGTGATGGCCATGCTCAGAGAGCTAAATCGCGAGGGCACGACCGTGATCATGGTGACGCACTCGGAAAAAGAAGGGGCGTATGCAGACCGCCTTGTACGTTTACTGGATGGACAAGTCCTGATCGATAAGGCTAATTCAGTTCAACACATGAGCGGGGTGGCCTAGTATGTTTGGAAATTACTTGGTAACGGCTTTACGTGCCTTTAAAACGCAAAAACAGCATTTTATCTTGAATTTACTAGGCCTCAGTGTTGGGCTGGCGGCAGCCGTGATGGTGGCACTATTTGCAAAAAATGAATTGTCATACGATAGCCAGCATCCTGATGCTGAAAATATTTATCGTATTGCACAAGATTACAGAAAAATAGGGCTTTCAGTTATTCCCATTTTTAACTATGCAAGGGGGCTGCAGGCGCTAGAGCTGAATCAAGTTGATGATATATTTGCGCTCACCATGCTTTCGCATGACTCGAGTTCTGAGGTAGCCACAGATGTACAATATCGCGGTCAAGGCTACAAATTAGAGGGACTTTACAGTGCATCGGCTAATATTCATGATTTTATGTCAATTTCGACACTGTATGGCGATTTAGCACAAGCCTTAAGTACACCAGGTGGTATCGCATTGAATCAGTCTGAAGCACAACGTATTTTTGGTAAATTGAACGTGGTAGGGGAAACCTTAAACCATGCCAATGGCAACTATACGGTTTATGCCGTGTTTGCTGATTTACCCGAAAATACGCATTTTGCCTTTAAAAGTTTGGCTTACCAAAAACAAGATCTGAATAACTTTGACATGCAGAATCACTACGTTTATCTCAAACTAGTGGATGGTGCAGATATCAGTGTGATTGAGCAGCATTTAACAGAGCGTAACTATACAGGTGAATTTAAGGGCTTACTTCGAGTTGAATTACATCCGCTACTCGACTTGCACTTAAATGCAAAATCTCCTTTTGAAATGAAAGCCGGTGGCACCAAACAAGCAGTGAATATCTGTCTTGGTTTAAGTGTGTTATTAGTGTTAGTGGCTGCGTTTAATTTTATAAATATGTCGATTGCGCAATCAACTAAGCGTGCAAAAGAGGTGGGGGTACGTAAGGCTCTGGGCGCGAGTAAAAGCCAGTTAGTGACTCAATTTTTGTCTGAGTCGGTAATGGTCTCCTTACTTGCGATGCTAATTGCTAGTTGTATTGTTGAGCTGACATTGCCAAGTTTTAATATGTTGGTTGACCGTGAATTGACTTTCAACTACGCCTCATCATATAGCGTGATACTCGTTGTTGTTGCACTCACGGTAGGGTTAGTCTCGGGCTTATACCCCGCTTTATTCATCTGCGCATTTAGTGCTAAAAGGGTACTCAGTGGTGACTTACAGCGTGGTAGTACTGCCATATTTGTACGTAAGAGCTTACTTACATTGCAAGCTTCGCTCTCTATAGCATTGATTATTGCTTCAGTGACATTGCAGCAACAGTTAGCACATTTGCAAAGCTTGCCACTTGGGTTTAGCAAAGCACATCAGTTGGTGGTTTCACAGCTTCCCATCGACTTGGTGCTGAGCAAGCAGCCGAGTGCGCTAGTTAATAAGTTGCAGGCGATTGACGGTGTAAAAGGCGTTACGATTGTAGATACTAAACTCACCTCATCCATTAATGCATCGGTTAAACCGACTTGGCCAAATGGTGAAACAACAGAAGGAGTAGTGCCATTTGTTGGTACTGGGTTTGGTATTGTGGACGGGCTTGGATTACAGCTTTTGGCTGGTCGTGATTTTAGTGAATCTTATGCATCTGATTGGGTATCGCGTGAAGAGGGGTTAGCGCATATGGGCGCTATCGTTACAGAGTCGGTTGTACGCCAAGCTGGTTTTGAAGATAACGCACAGATCATTGGCAAGGTTATCTCTGATCAAGGTCGCGGAATGCGTATGAAAGTTGTGGGTGTTGTGGCCGATGTGAAAATAGGCAATATGAAAGAAGAGTATTCAAATATCTTCTTCTTGTGTGGGATGACACTCGTGCCGACGGCCGATGTGATACTGAAAGTGGAGCAGCAAAACTTACCTTACATTAAATCACAGCTAGGCCATATTCTAGCTTTGGATCATGGTGTATATGAGCCACAAATTGAGCTTTTAACTGAGAGTTTCAGCGCATTGCTCAAAGGTGACCAAAGGGTGTCTGATGTGGTGCTATTGTTCTCTAGTCTGGCCATATTTCTAACGATATTGGGTACCTTTGGTTTGGCTTCTTTTTCTGCATTGCGTAGACAAAAAGAAGTGGCCATGCGCAAGGTGCTGGGCGCTTCGCGCTTCAGTTTGATAAACTTGCTGGCGAAAGAGTTTTTATGGCTGGTGGGGCTGAGTGTGATCATTGCTTACCCGTTAACTTATTGGTTTTTGGAGCAGTGGCTATCTAACTTTAATGACCGAGTCGTTCAATCATGGTGGATATATGCTGTTGCTGCTTTGGTTGTGGCTGGGATCACTTGGTTAACGGTAGCGAGTTTGGCATATAAAACAGCTAGTACTCGCCCGTCACTGATTTTACGCTATGAATAATACCTATACTTCATAAAAACTGGGTGATGAAATGCAATAGGGTCACCTTGCAGTGACCCTATTCTAAGTCATTATTTGCCAGTCATGGTTGTCTTGGCATTCGCAGCCATCATTGCGAAGACCGCATACGCGGCGGTATTTTGTTTTAGTTTTTTAGGCTCAACCTTATCGAGTGTGTCGTCGGCAGTATGGTGATAATCAAAATAGTCACGGCCATCTTGATGTAGTGCGAAAATAGGTGCACTGATTGCGCGACGTAATGGGATAAGATCGGGACCACCATGCGCATTATTTGCACCAATATAAGAGATGTTTAAAGGGGCCAATTCTTTTGCTATGGCTCGCACAACGGGCAGCGCTTGTGCACTAACGTGAGACTCAAAGCCATAAACAAAATCGGCACCAAAGTCAGATTCCGCTGCGGCAACAATGTGATCGAGTTCTTTCGCGTGTTGTTTAAAATATGCCTTTGCACCCCAAAGCCCTAGCTCTTCAGCGGCAAATAACACCACACGAATACTACGTTTTGGGCGGGCTATGTCTCGAATGTGTTTTGCCGCAGCCATGGTTAGCGCCACGCCTGCACCATCATCAAGCGCACCTGTACCGAGATCCCAAGAATCCAAGTGGCCACCAATTAACACGTATTGCTCTGGAAACTCAGTACCTTTTATTTCTCCAATTACGTTGTAGCTGATACCCTCACCAAGATCTTCCGTTTGTACATTGATGTTTACTGAAACTGTTTCACCTAAGCTGATTAGGCGTGCAATTTGATCTGCATCTGGATTCGCAATCGCTGTGTTAGGTATTTTGCTAACCCCTTCTTGGTAGCGGCTGTTGCCCGTATGTGCAAAACGATGATGGCTGGTACTGACCGAGCGCATCATGTAGGCCATCGCCCCTTTTTTAGCCGCTTCGACAGCACCACTGTTGCGAGCACGCACGGCAGGACCATAACCGTTACCATCTATATGACGGTTCATACGATAATTAATAAACGCAATTTTGCCTGTCAGGCTGTTTTCGGGGGCGGCAATAAGCTCATCTAGGGTTTCAAACATCACGACTTCGCCAGTAATACCAGATTTCGCTGTACTCACACTGTTACCTAGTGCGGTGATGTGCAGAGGTTGCTCACTTGGTGTTATGATTTTGCCCGACTCTTGATAGCGACGCCAATGAGGAAACGTTGCCGGTTCCGCCCATACATTATCGAAACCTAACTGTTTGAATTGCTGTTTGGCCCATTCGACAGCCTTTTTATCATTCGCACTGCCAGGCAAACGCGGTCCAACTTCAGTGGTCAATGACTCAAGGATTTGCCAGCTTAGATCACTATTGAGCGCAGCCTTTCTGACCTGCTGAACTTGTTGTAACTGTGTTTCGGTAAACTCAGGAGATTGCGCCATGCTTGATAAAGGCATGAGTGCACATAACGCTATCAGTAGTTTTTTCATAATGTCCTTGGCTGATGGAAATAAAACGAGGGCAATAGTGTTGCATTTATTTTTCAGTTGACCAAGTAAATGGGACAAAATCTATACGCTTTTACATACTCGACAGACGCTAATTCTGCTAAAATGCCGATTAATTTAGTTCTTCGAGATGACACATGAGTACAACGGCTTTTAACTCCTTACCTTTAGCCCAGGAATATTTAGAAACACTAAACGATTTAGGCTTTAAGAGCATGACACCGATACAGGCGCAGAGTTTGCCCGTGGTGTTATCTGGCAAAGATGTGATAGCACAAGCAAAAACCGGTTCGGGTAAAACCGTCGCTTTTAGTTTAGGCGTTTTATCTCGTTTAAATGTAGCGCGTTACCGAGTGCAAGGCTTGGTGTTGTGTCCGACCCGAGAATTAGCTGAACAAGTCGCTACTGAAATGCGTAAGTTAGCTCGTGGCATTCATAATATTAAAATTCTTACTTTGTGTGGTGGAGTTCCAATCGGTCCACAAATTGGCTCCCTTGAACATGGTGCACACATCATTGTAGGTACGCCAGGGCGTGTTGAAGATCACCTATTTAAAGGTACTTTGAATTTGACAGAAGTCTCTAGTTTAGTGCTCGATGAAGCGGATCAAATGTTAGACATGGGCTTTGCAGATGCATTAGATAACATAGTGTCGTATTTACCAAAAGAAAGACAAACTCTGCTGTTTAGTGCAACCTACCAAAAGCGTATTGAAGAAATAGCGCAGCGCGTTATGCGTGAGCCTGCAATGGTGAAAGTTGAAGAACAAACGGTCAATACCAGTATCAAGCAGTTATTTTTCAAGCTAGATAATAATAAGCTGCGTTTCAATACGCTACGTCTATTACTGCTGCAACATAAACCGCAAAGCTGTGTGGTATTTTGTAATACCAAAGTCGAGACGCAGAAAGTGTGTGATGAGCTTAAAGCCGCTGGTTTTAATACGGTTGCTTTGCATGGTGATTTGGAGCAGCGCGAACGTGAACAGACTTTGATCCGTTTCGCTAATAAGAGTGCATCGATTTTGGTCGCGACAGATGTTGCCGCCCGAGGTCTGGATATTGATGATATGGATATGGTGATCAACTATCATCTCGCCCATGATGCACAAACTCATGTCCACCGCGTGGGGCGCACAGGCCGTGGTGGTAAAAAGGGTTTGGCGTGTTCTATTTATGGCGAAAACGAAGCGTTCAAACTGGCCCAGATTGGTGATGTGTACGATCGTGACTTTACACCTTCACCAACGCCTTCTTTGAGTTTATTGGATAAACCGCCATACAAGCCAGAGATGGTTACTTTACAGATTGATGGTGGTAAAAAGCAAAAAGTCCGCCCGGGTGATATCGTTGGTGGTTTAACGGGTGAGCAAGGTATTGCTTTTGCACAAATTGGTAAAATCAATGTGCTTGATAACTGCGCTTATGTTGCCGTTGCCCGCGATGCGTCAAAGCCTGCATTCAGAAAGCTGAGCGAAGGCAAGCTCAAAGGCCGTAAGTTCAGAGTTCGCCGAGTTAGCTAATTGCGAATAGGTGTGCTTTGAGCAATTCATAATCTTGTTTGAGTTGCACGAAGCGCGCCGCGCAGCCACCTAGCTTATCAGGGTGTTGTGCCAGCGCTTGATGACGCCACTGCTTTTTTAACTGCTGTGCACAATACGGGTAGCTTAATTGCCAACGCTGACAGATGTGTTTTATTTGTGCTTCTGACACTTGCTCGGCAGGTGCATTCTTGGTGTATATGCACCAAAAGCTATCCAACAACGCTTGTATTTCATCTTCGCTTGTATCGTAGTTTTGCCAATCTAAATAATAATCACGCAATGGGTTATCAATAGACAGCATATCGTTAGCTGTCTCTTGTAACTGAATGTGCATGGATGACACAGTTAAAGCTAATCCATCTTTGAGTAAATCATCTTGTAACTGAAATAATGCATTCATGATCATAAAATTACGTTTGAACAAGTTTTTACTTGGATTGCTATCAAGTTGAGGTAACTTATTTTCACCGTTTAACGTGGCTGCAAGGCTATGGATTTTGTGTTGCTGTTTATCCGATATGGCAATGAAAATGGCGTCTAGAAGCGGGTTGAGCATTGTTCCACCAGTTGAGTTAGTGTATCTTCAGCATAGCATTTTTTAGTTTTAAGTGGCGAGATCCAGGGATGATCAAGAGAATATTCTCTGTTGTATTAATATACACCTTAATTTACATAGCGTTAGCATTTCCTGCATCTGCGAGTGACTCGTCTACAGGCTTGGCGACACAAATAGCACAACTAGATGAAGGCCAAAGTTGGGAAGACATTTCTTCATCTGGGCAGAAATTTCTTGCTCATCCACAACTCACACCAGAGTTACGTTTTGAATTATTGACTGCTTTAGCCAAAGCAGCCTTTATTCGAGATGATTTTGTTTCCTCAGAGCATTATCTCAAGATTATGCAGCAAGAATATGCCAGCAGCCCCCATAGTGATGAGCATTTTTTTGCGGTGAAATTACTGGCAATTAATACCTTTCATCAAGGCAGATACATATCGGCCATTGAGCAATATTTAGAAGCACTTAAATTAGCTTCGGCGCGAAAAAAGCCTCTAGAGCAAGCAGATATGCATAACAACTTGGGACTTTCCTATATCAATACCAATGAGTTAGAGCGCGCTATTTATCATTATAGTGAAGCGCAAAATCTGTATCAGAAACACGGCAGACTACAGGATCAAGCGGATATATTACTCAATATGTCAGGTTTGTATATAAAGCAGTACCGATATGATATTGCAGAAGAAATGCTTGTTTCCGTACTCAAGATGTTGGCCAACCTGAATGATGGTGAGGGCATGGCTATTGCACATTCGTTCATGGGGAAGTTACTCAATCATAAAGGTGAAAATGATAAGGCTAGGCATCATTTTCAAGCGGCACTTGAGTACTACCAATCTAAGAATGATACCGATAAATTAATGGCGCAATACGCCTATCTCGCCAATATCAGCATTGCGCAAGGGGACTTTGAACAAGCACAAAAAGAAGCGAATTTCGCATTGTATTATGCTGAAAAAATTTCCAATTTATCAGGAAAAATGCAGGCACTGCTTCCTTTAGCCAAAGCCTATTTTGTGAAAGGCGATTTAGTACGTGCTAAACAAATGGTTGATGAATCGTTGTCACTCGCCCAAACATTGGGTGCCGGAGAAGTTGAACCTGATGAACTCGCAACTTTAGCGTTGGTACAAGCTGGGTTGGGCGAATACGAGGAGTCGATAAGGAATTTCAACCGTTTCAAAACTCAGCAATACGAATTCTTGAATGAAAATGTATTGGCGAAAATGGTCGATTACCAAAATCGTATTGAAGCAGCAGAACTAAACCGAGAGATCGCCGAGTTAAAGCAAAAGCAGGCATTTCAAGCGTTGCAAATTGACAAAAGAGAGCAAGTTATTTGGCTGAGTGCCATGGTGGTTTTGTCGCTGTTTATTGCAGTGGTTAGCTTGTATTTCAAACAGGCTGAAAAAAATGCCAAGGTGCAACTGAAAGAGAAAGTGGCTGAGCGAACAGCTGAATTACAGCGCGTAGCGGATGAACTCAGAGAAGCCAGCCAAGTGAAGAATCAATTTTTAGCGAATATAAGTCATGAGATCCGCACGCCTTTGACATCCATTATTGGTCAAGCTGAAGCCATGCTGTATGAGCATGGTACTAATCAGGCATTAAAAGATTCATTAGGGGTTATCCAAAGGCAAGGAAAACATTTAAAAGAACTTGTTAGCGACGTACTTGACCTCAGTCGTATTGAAGCACAACGTTTTGAGCTTGAGTACAGTGATTTTACTTTGCAAACCTTGTTAGACGATATCAATGGTATGTTTAAAAATGCATGTCAGAGTAAAGGGCTCAACTTCAACATACATGGTGACTTTGAGCCAGCGCTCACAATTAATTTAGACTATATGCGTTTGAAGCAGGTGCTGATTAATTTGCTCGGGAATGCGGTTAAGTTTACCGAACGTGGTCGTGTAACACTGCATATTGAGAGCCAGCCAGCAGGGATTGTTTTTAAAGTAATAGATACTGGAATTGGTATGAGCCAAGAGCAGCTAGGACGCGTTTTTGAAAGCTTCCAGCAAGGGGATAATAGCATTACGCGCCGATTTGGCGGTTCGGGTCTTGGGTTGTGTCTGTCTCAGCAATTAACAGAGATGATGGGAGGCAGTATTAGCGTCAAAAGCGAACTTGGCGTGGGTAGTGAGTTTTCTATTTTTGTGCCTTGCTCTGCGAAAATGGTGGAAAATGCAGTGCCGTTAGAAGTAGTCACACCAGTCGCTTTAGCTCATGGCAAGGTACTCATAGCTGAAGACCATGATGATAACAGAGCATTATTTGAACGCATTTTGAAGCGGTTAGGACTTGAAGTGGTAGCAGCGAGAAATGGTAAAGAAGCCGTGGAGATGTGTCTTATGGAATATCCTGATGTGGTACTCATGGATATTCAAATGCCCATTATGGATGGTGTTGAGGCATTGAACTTGCTTCTTCAGTCTGGCTTTGAGCAGCCTGTTTATGCATTGACAGCTAACGTTATGGAGCATGAGATCCAGTCATATTTGGATGCTGGCTTTTATGGGCATTTAGGCAAACCACTGGATACCAAGGTTCTTCATAAGATACTACATAAGCATTTAGGGGATGTGACACAAGCAGAGCATCATTCTATTGATATGAGCGATTTGGTGGCTAGTTTTGCATCGTCATTACCTAGCGAGCGTGATGAGCTTATTGAGTTGTGGGAGCGTAAAGATTGGTTACAAGTACAAAAAGTGTGTCATCGTTTGTCCGGTGCTGCGAGTACCTTTGAATTTTCTTCACTGGCGAACACTTCACGACAACTAGAAAGAATGCTGATTAAAAAGGAATTCAAACAGGCTGAGCACCTGTATCTTATTTTATGCGACGAGCTGAATTACATTGGCCTATCAGAAGAGCTCGATGCTAGTTGAGTCATCATTACCATTATTATTGGCTTGCTCAGAGGGTACTATAGTCGGCTTGGCGTCTCGCTGCGAAACATCAACAGGAGGTTGGTCGACTTTGAATAGCGAGAGTTTTTCATGAATTGTCAAAGCAAGATTCAGTAAGTCACTGCTGGACACTGCTTGGATCTTTGAACTGGATAGCGCATCAGAATTCAACTCGACCATAGATTCAATACAGCTTTGTGCCTCGTCTGATACAAGTTTTTGTTGTTCGACTTGTCCTTGAATACTGTGCGACATGTCATTGACTTCAATCATCGCTTTTTCAATTTGATCCATTTCTTTAGTTGACGCTTCAGATAAAGAAACCGTTTGCTCAGTTTTAGTTAGTGCATCTTGCATTAGTTTATGCGTGTTATCAGTGCCCGCTTGGATTTTTGTAACCATGTCCCGTACTTGTTGTGTCGATTGACTTGTTCTTGCAGCAAGGCTTCTGACTTCATCCGCAACGACTGCAAACCCTCGTCCTTGCTCTCCCGCTCTAGCAGCTTCAATTGCCGCATTGAGCGCAAGTAAATTAGTTTGCTCTGCGATAGAGTTAATGACCTCAATGACCGAACTTATCGCATCACTATCGGCTTTTAAACTCTCGATTTGCGTGCTGGTTTGCTCTATATTTTTAACAAGGCCCAATAAACTATCCTGACTGCGGTCGGTGTCCTGTCTGGTTTTCTTAACCGCGAGGGTTGCATTTTCGACCGAGTGATATATTTTTTCTAAATTCTCATCTAACTCTTTTGAGACTTCCAACATACGATTAATTGATGTGGCAAGATCTTGCCCATGCGTATATTGAATGGATGCTTTTTGCGTCATCGACGCATAGGTATCTCTTAGATTATCAGCCATGGGTGATAACCTAGCTGACGATGCGTGAATTTCACCAATGATGTGCTCTATAGTGGCAAGACTGGCGTTTAAAGCAAGGCAAGTTGCGGGCGTACTTTTATCTAACTCATCAAAACGGAAGGTCAGATCTATATTGTTTTCTTGCACTAATGCATGCAATAACTCATCAAGGTAAGGCGCCTTAGCATCACGATGTTGACCGTAGAGAGCGAATGCGAGAATAACGATATTGGTCGTTACTACGAATAAAGAGGTAATCAATACGCTTAGAGAAAATGAAAAGGCGATTCCTAAAATAATCACCGTGTTAACTGTGCATGCGAGTAAAAGAGGTTGCCAGTGTTTCATTGTAAACAAGGATACTTTAATTGAAGATTAGATCTTCTATGTATAGTTTATAAATGATGCATCGCCAAATGTGGGACAATAAGAAAGCCTGCATAAGCAGGCTTTTTTTAGTAATAAAATCATTACTTACGACGCATTAAGTCGAAAAATTCGTCGTTAGTTTTGCTCATTGAAAGCTTGTCAATGAGGAATTCCATTGCATCAATTTCTGACATTTCATGGACAATCTTGCGTAAAATCCACATCTTTTGAAGCTCGTCTGGTTTAGTAAGCAACTCTTCACGACGAGTACCTGAGCGGTTAAAGTCGATAGCAGGGAATACACGTTTTTCAGCAATCTTACGGTTAAGATGTAATTCCATGTTACCTGTACCTTTAAACTCTTCGTAGATAACTTCATCCATCTTAGAACCAGTATCGATAAGGGCTGTAGCGATGATGGTTAAGCTACCACCTTCTTCCACGTTACGTGCTGCACCAAAGAAGCGTTTTGGCTTGTGCAGCGCGTTGGCGTCAACACCACCCGTCAATACTTTACCTGAAGAAGGGATCACCGTGTTGTAAGCACGGGCTAAACGTGTGATTGAGTCGAGTAGAATGACTACATCTTTCTTATGCTCAACTAAGCGCTTGGCTTTCTCAATCACCATTTCTGCAACTTGTACGTGACGGTTTGCTGGCTCATCAAAGGTCGATGCTATCACTTCACCCTTAACTAGGCGTTGCATCTCCGTTACCTCTTCAGGACGTTCGTCGATAAGCAATACCATCAAGGTAGCATCAGGGTTGTTATACGTGATCGACTGAGCGATATTTTGCAGTAACATCGTTTTACCCGCTTTTGGCGGTGCAACGATCAGTGCACGTTGGCCTTTACCAATTGGTGAAGCTAGGTCCAATACTCGCGCAGTAATATCTTCCGTACTGCCATTACCACGTTCCATAACAAAACGTTCGTTAGCATGAATTGGCGTTAAGTTTTCAAACAAAATCTTAGTACGAGAGTTTTCAGGTTTATCGAAATTAACCTCGTTGACTTTCAATAACGCAAAGTAGCGTTCACCATCTTTAGGTGGACGAATAAGACCACTGATGGTGTCGCCGGTGCGCATGCTAAAGCGTCGGATCTGGCTTGGAGAAACATAAATATCGTCTGGGCCAGCTAAGTAAGACGCTTCTGATGAGCGCAAAAAGCCGAAGCCATCTTGTAGAATTTCTAAAACACCGCCGCCGTAAATGTTTTCACCACTTTTAGCGTGGGCTTTCAAAATGGCAAAAATAATGTCTTGTTTTCTTAGACGTGCTACGTTTTCGAGTCCCATAGACTCAGCTAGTTTTACAAGTTCGTTGATTGACTTGTCTTTCAGTTCGCGTAAATGCATATTGGTGGGTTCTTTATTACAATTGTCATTCTCGTCTATACGAGAGAGGTTGATTTGATAAAGCTAAAGGTTAGTGGTGATATAAGTTAGCAGGTAGGCCGCTGGCCGTCCAGTCTTTATACAAATTTTGTGTCAAAAATCCAAATTTACTTGAATTTTCTGTAATACACACCCGCCAGTTGTGTCTGACGGATGTGTATACAAACACTTTAGATGTGGTTTTCTAGGAACTCAACAAGTTGAGTTTTAGACAACGCACCTACTTTAGTAGCTGCAACATTACCATCTTTGAATAGTAGTAATGTTGGGATGCCACGAATACCAAACTTAGGTGGAGTACCAGCATTTTGGTCAATGTTCAGTTTACCAATTGTCACACGGCCATCGAACTCGTCTGCCACTTCGTTAAGAATTGGGGCGATCATCTTACAAGGACCACACCATTCAGCCCAGAAATCCACAAGTACAGGCTGATCAGATTTCAGTACGTCTGCTTCAAAGCTGTCGTCGGTAAGTTGAATAATTTTGTCGCTCATTGCGCTCTCCGTTAGAATTAGGCTAATTATTTAATGCGTATTTAAACACTCTTGTTTCTTATTGCAAGTTTAAACGTTATGCTTTATCGCTATGACTAAGACACATTTGACCAATAAAAAATTTTCTGACTTTGCTTTAGCACCGGAAGTGGTCGCCGGTTTAACTGCGAATGGCTTTGAATATTGCACGCCAATCCAAGCAAAGTGTTTACCTTTTGTTGTTGATGGCCGAGACATTGCGGGCCAAGCACAAACGGGCACAGGCAAAACATTGGCTTTTTTAACAGCCACTTGCCACCGTTTGTTACAATCAGAAGGGGCTTCCAGAAAGCAACCAAGGGCACTGATCATGGCTCCTACAAGAGAGCTGGCGATTCAGATACATAAAGATGCAAAAATTATTGCGCCACACTGTGATCTTAAACTAGGTTTAGTATATGGTGGCGAAGAGTATGAAAAACAACGTGCACAACTTGAAAATGGCGTAGATATTTTAATTGGCACGACAGGGCGATTAATCGATTTTTATAAACAAGGCGCGTATAGCCTTAATGAGATTGAAGTTGTGGTACTTGATGAAGCGGATCGTATGTTCGATCTTGGCTTTATTAAAGACATTCGTTACTTGTTTAATCGAATGCCAGAGACGTCAGAGCGTTTAAACCTATTGTTCTCGGCAACGTTGTCGTATCGAGTGCAAGAGTTAGCATTTGAACATATGACTAACCCTGAGCATGTGCAGATTGAACCGGATGTAAAAACGGGTAAGCGTATTCAAGAAGAGTTATTCCACCCATCTCACGATGACAAAATACCCCTTTTACTTACATTAGTTGAAGAAGAGTGGCCTGAAAAAGCGATTATTTTCGCAAACACCAAACAAAGTTGTGAAAATGTATACGCGTGGATGAAGGCGGATGGTCACCGAGTTGGATTACTCACAGGTGACGTAAATCAGAAAAAACGTCAAAGCATTCTCGCGCAGTTCACTAAAGGTGAGGTGGATTTTCTAGTTGCGACTGACGTTGCGGCAAGAGGTCTGCATATACCAGAAGTTAGTCACGTGTTTAACTTTGACTTACCAGATGACTGTGAGGATTATGTTCACCGCATTGGTCGTACGGGCCGTGCTGGAGCATCAGGACATGCGATTAGTTTCGCGTGTGAGCAATATGCGTATAATTTACATGAAATAGAATCATATATAGAGCATGCCATACCTTTGTCTCATTATGACAAGTCTGCATTGCTAGAAGACTTAACTAAGCCTAATATGCAAAGAAAAAGGAACTACTCGTCTGGACCACGCAACCGTAACAACGGACGTCGTCAAGGTAGTTACCAAAAGCAACGTTCTAATTAAGTGAAGAACGAGTACATTGGTAGTTGTTACTAGAGGTTTAATGTAGTGGGGCAAAAAATTCCTCAAAGCGATGTGTTTGCTGTTATTGATCTGGGCTCTAACAGCTTCCACATGTTAATCGCAAGACATGTGGCGGGCGGCGTTCATACTATCGGTCGGGTAAAGCGAAAGGTACGTTTAGCGGCTGGTTTGGATCAAAACAACGTTTTATCACAAGAAGCGATGCAAAGAGGCTGGGAATGTTTGGCACTTTTTGCAGAGCGTTTACAAGATATTCCAAAGCAAAATATTAGCATTGTTGCTACAGCTACACTTCGCTTGGCTATGAACGCTGAAGAGTTTAAGGAACGAGCCGAACAGAT
Organism: Pseudoalteromonas sp. ABE4_541; assembly: GCF_056312285.1. NCBI lineage: Bacteria > Pseudomonadati > Pseudomonadota > Gammaproteobacteria > Alteromonadales > Pseudoalteromonadaceae > Pseudoalteromonas > Pseudoalteromonas sp. ABE4_541. Next base: position 1,323 of record NZ_JBSVEM010000021.1, on the reverse strand, counting down.
CTTGCATCATAAAATTAATGTGATCAGCGGCGAGTTGGAAGCAAAAACTATATATAAAGGGGTTGCACATACGTCAGCTTGCCAAGGGCGTCAATTGGTCATCGATATCGGTGGAGCTAGTACTGAGGTAGTCATTGGTAAAGGGTTCGATGCGCTTCTTTATAAAAGCCTCAATATGGGGTGTGTGACTTATTTAGAAACTCACTTCAGTGATGGACTATTAAGCAAAGCCAACTTTGCACACGCAGTATCGGCAGCAAAAGCAATCATTAAACCTATCCAGAACGATTTTATCAATATGGGATGGGAACTTGCCATTGGAGCTTCAGGCACTGTACAAGCAATTCAAGAGATCCTCTCAGCAGATGGTCAAAGCGATATGCTTACTCTTGCTAAACTCAAAGAGATCCAGAGCCAAGCAATTGCATGTCATACCATCGCCGAACTTGCTTTACCTGGGTTAAGCGAAGAGCGTCGTTTAGTTTTTGTTTCTGGGTTGGCTATTTTAATAGCGCTTTTTGAGTCACTACATATTACGCAAATGGGGTTGGCTGGAGGTGCATTGAGAGAAGGTGTGCTTTATAGCATGATCCCGGAGCTACATAACTCCGATATTTGTAAGCGAACACTGGATAGTTTTTCAGACAGATATCACGTGGATAAGCAACAAGCGAGTTATGTATCTGAGCAAAGCCTATTACTAGCGAACCAACTCAGTGACGTTTGGCAACTTGATATTGATGCTGCGAAGAAAATACTCAATGCAGTTTCTTATGTGCACGAGATTGGATTAATCGTTGACTACAAGCTATACCATAAGCACAGTGCTTATATATTGAGCCACACGGGTATGCCGGGGTACTCTAAGACGGAAAAGCAGCTGATTGTTTTGTTGACAGCATCTCATCGCTCTGATCTGAGTTTAAAGCAGTACACTAGCCTAGGTTCAAACAATGTACTCGCACAACGTTTGACACGTATAATTCGTCTTGCCGTGATCTTATCCATGCGCCGTCAAGATGATGTTGCACCACCCGTAACAATCACATCGGACAAACACGATAAACTGATATTGGGCTTTGAAGCTGAATGGCTAACTAATCACCCTCTAATGGAAAGTGAGATAGAGCAAGAAGCACATTATCAATGCAAAATCGGTTGGGATATACAAATAGAGCGCTTTTAAGCGCTCTATTTGTATATAAAATTACCAGAAATAGCCGTTTCGTTCAAAAATCACGCGAACAATCCATTTTTATCACTTTTCTTCAGAAATTTTCTAAAAAACGCTTGCGCTTTTAATTCGCCGCCCTATAATGCGAC
>NZ_JBSVEM010000020.1:0-84693 GCF_056312285.1 Pseudoalteromonas sp. ABE4_541 | reverse complement strand
TTGCCTCAGCTTCTGCCGCTATGCGTTGACGCTCGGCTTCTTCACGCGCCGCTTGCTCTGCGGCTTCTTTTTCTGCTTGGGCTTTTGCCTCGGCTTCTGCCGCTAAGCGTTGACGCTCGGCCTCTTCATGGGCCGCTTGCTCTGCTGCTTCTTTTTCTACTTGGGCTTTTGCCTCAGCTTCGGCTGCTAAGCGTTGACGCTCGGCTTCTTCACGCGCCGCTTGCTCTGCCGCTTCTTTCTCAGCCTGTTGAGCTAGAAGTTCTGCCTCAGCCTGTTGCTTTGATTGCTCTGTATCTTTCTTGCCAAATCCGAACCAAGACAGAAATTTGTTCTTTTTTCCCATGCTCGCTAAGTACCGTGTTATTAAATCTGATAAACTAGAGGCGGCTCTGTAAAGTCGTTTAATATTAAATGACGAACCACAAATTGAGTTGCATAAAAGCTAGGAGGCTTACGCCCCATCTTTAATGCCAAAAATAATCTAAATTGATGCGCAGTGTACCATGTTCCGTTAGGATGAAAAATGCAGCGTAGTGATTTATCTAAGTGAAAATATTAAGATTCAGTGAACAGTTACGCTCATGAGAAAAAAGACCACTGCAAAAAATAATCAAAATGACGGTGTGATCCGTATTATTAGCGGGCAATTTAGAGGTCGAAAGCTACCTGTAAAAGATGTCCTTGGCCTTCGACCTACGACCGATAGAATAAAAGAAACACTCTTCAACTGGTTGATGCAAGATACTCGAGATTCAAACGTGCTTGATTGTTTTGCAGGATCTGGAGGGTTGGGATTCGAATGTTTGTCGCGTTTTGCTAATAAAGCATGCTTTATTGAGCTGGATAAAGGTGCGGCAAATCAATTAAACAGCAATATCTCAACCCTGAAGTTAACTAACGCACAGGTCATCCATGCAAACACCTTAGACGTACTGAAAACACGTAACGACAATGAGCAGTTCAATTTGATCTTCATTGATCCTCCATTTAGAAAAGACCTAGCACAGCCGTGTTGTGAACTATTAGAAGTCAACAATTGGCTTGCGGAAGACGCTTTAATTTATGTTGAAGTGGAAAACGAGTTAGATTTCTCAGCCCCCCAAAACTGGCAAATAATTAAAGAAAAGCAGGCAGGACAAGTGTTGTGCCGACTTTACCGACGAGGTGAATAACTCTCTTAAAATTTAGCCTAATTTAAGCTTTACATCACGACTTGCTTCGGATTACAATACCGCACCATTTTTGAACCACTTGATCAACATTTGATCAGCGTGAGCTATGCTCATTAATTAGGTAGGTGAATTTTTAATGCCAGTAATCAAAGTAAGAGAAAACGAACCGTTTGACGTTGCACTTCGTCGTTTCAAGCGTTCATGTGAAAAAGCAGGTATCCTTTCAGAAGTTCGTCGTCGCGAGCACTATGAAAAGCCAACAGCTGAGCGTAAGCGCAAAAAAGCTGCAGCGGTTAAGCGTCACATGAAAAAGCTTTCTCGCGAAAACGCACGTCGCGTTAAATTATACTAATCGGTTTCGGTCTTGTATAAATGAGCCTTTTAACTAAGCTAAAAGACGCACAAAAAGATGCTATGCGAGCTAAAGACAAAATCAGTCTTGGCGCAATCCGCATGGTACTTGCTGAAATTAAACAGCGTGAAATTGACAATCAAACGACATTAGATGATGCAGGGATCACCTCCGTCCTAGTGAAGTTAGTTAAACAGCGCCGTGATTCTTTCACCCAGTATAAAGATGCTGGTCGTGACGATTTAGCTGAAATTGAAGCCAATGAAATCGATGTGCTAGAAGCTTTCTTACCTCAGCCTTTGACTGAAGAAGAAATTGTAGCATTAATCGATACTGCAATTGCCAATACAGGCGCAGCAGGTATGCAAGACATGGGCAAAGTTATGGGTATAATCAAGTCTAAAGCCGAAGGTCGTGCCGATATGGGTAAGATTTCAGGCTTAATTAAGCAACGATTAAACGCATAATCCCACATACAGATTGTATGATAAAGTGAACCGAGCCCTAGCGCTCGGTTTCTTCGTCTAGGTACTAAGGAATTTCGTTAGAATAAATATGGCAGGAAAGATCCCAAGACAATTTATTGATGATTTGCTTGATAGAACCGACATTGTCGATTTAATCGATTCTCGTGTTGGACTAAAAAAAGCAGGTAAGGATTATCAAGCATGCTGTCCTTTTCATAACGAAAAATCCCCCTCTTTTACCGTATCGAGAGACAAGCAGTTCTACCATTGCTTTGGCTGTGGTGCTAATGGTAATGCCATCTCATTTATGATGGAGTACGACAAGCTTGAGTTCGTTGATGCGATTGAAGAACTCGCCAGTTTACTCAATCTAGAAGTGCCACGAGAGCAAGGTTCAGGTAAACCAGAACGAACTGTTGAACAAAAACGCTCTGACTATGACCTCATGATGCAAACTGCCAAGTTTTATCAACATCAGTTGAAACATCATGCAAATGCAACTCAAGTCATTGAGTATGTAAAAGGACGCGGTTTATCTGGAGAAATAGTCAAACAATATATGATTGGCTATGCACCACCCGAATGGGAATCTTTATGTCATCAAGTCGGCCGGAATCAACAACAGCGACAACAACTTCTTGAGCTAAAGCTCGCTTCCGAGAAAACACCTGGTCGGCAGTTCGATTTTTTCCGTGACCGTCTCATGTTCCCTATTAGGGATAAACGTGGTCGCGTTATTGCCTTTGGTGGCCGTGTTATGGGTGATAGCCAAGGGCCAAAGTATTTAAATTCACCAGAAACCCGAATTTTCCATAAAGGCTTTGAACTTTATGGCCTTTTTGAAGCCAAACAAGCAAACGATAAGCTCGACAGTATTTTGATTGTCGAAGGCTATATGGATGTCGTCGCGCTAGCAGAGCAAGGTATTACATACGCGGTCGCAGCGCTCGGCACAGCAACAACTGCGGAACATATGCAAACCTTATTCAGAACCACAGATACTGTTATTTGTTGTTATGATGGAGACCGAGCAGGTAGAGATGCGGCATGGCGAGCACTGGAACATGCCTTAGCATTTTTAAAAGATGGTAAATCTTTAAAGTTTGTTTTCTTACCAGATGGTGAAGACCCTGACTCTTTGGTGCAAAAAGAAGGTAAGCAAGCCTTTGAGGCTCGCTTGGCACAAGCCAATGACTTTTCGCAGGTGTTGTTTGAAAAGCTATCACAAAGTTGTGAATTAACTAGTGATGCAGGTAAAGCAAAATTAATGAGCGAAGCACTCCCACTCATAAGTAAATTACCCAGTGATTTTTATCAAGAAAGTCTACTGGAAAAACTCGCAAGGCTTATTGGGCGAACACGAGAGCAGCTTTCGGCAAAACTCACTACACCAAAGCAACAACAAAGTATCGAGCGAAAGTTCAAGGTAACACCGATGCGCCGAGCAATAGGCTTGCTTATTCAACATCCTAGCCTCGCGTCAAGCATTGAGCATTTGCCAGAACTCGCACAGATGAATATTCCAGGTATCGAGTTGTTTTTGGAATTACAGTCTGTGTGCTTGCAAAATCCGAACTATACTACGGCACAATTGTTGGAGTATTTTAGAGCAACCCCTCAATATGAGGCGCTTAAAAAACTCGCTATTTGGCGACATGATATAAACGAACAAGCTCTAACCCAAGAGTTTCAAAATACTTTTCAATTTATCGAAGATCAGTGTTTAAATTTTAGGTTAGAGACCCTATTAATAAAAGACAAAACCGAGGGCCTAAATAACGAAGAACGCCTTGAATGTGCGCTATTGACGCAAGCTTTAAAGCGGTAGAAGAACTAGTCAAGACAACTTTTTGCTGTTATAATGTTCTATTCACTGCGTCATGCAAATTTCGGTGTTTTTCGCTGGCGCCTGTTGTATCAATTTATCAGAGTGGAAGCATAAATCTCTATGGATCAATCTCCTCAGTCACAACTAAAACTTCTGATTCAGAAAGGTAAAGAGCAAGGTTACTTAACTTTTGCAGAAGTTAACGATCACCTTCCACAAGACATAATCGACTCAGATCAGGTAGAAGATATCATCAGTATGATCAACGATATGGGCATTCAAGTTGCGGAAAGCGCACCTGATGCCGATGAGTTGATGATGCAAGAAACAACTACCGATGAAGACGCAGCCGAAGCTGCAGCTGCGGCACTTGCAACAGTAGAAAAAGAGATCGGACGTACCACTGATCCAGTGCGTATGTATATGCGTGAAATGGGTACTGTTGAGCTTCTGACTCGCGAAGGCGAAATCCAGATTGCAAAGCGTATCGAAGAAGGTATCAACCAAGTACAGATTTCCGTTGCAGAATACCCTGAAGCAATCACTTACTTACTAGAGCAATGGGATAAGTTTGAAGCAGAAGAGATGCGCTTAAGCGACATCGTTTCTGGCTTTTTCGATCCAAATGCCGAAGAAACGCAAATTTCAGCCACTCACATCGGTTCAGAGCTAAGTGAAGAAGACTTAGCCGATGAAGATGATGAAGATGACGAAAGCAGCGAAGATGATGAAGATGCAGATACTGGCCCAGATCCTGAGGAAGCACGCGTACACTTTGAGCAACTTCGCAGTTTATATAACAAAGCACGCGAAGTCTTTGAATCAAAAGGCCGTGCGCACCCAGATTCTCAAGTAGCGATTCAAGAAATTGGTGAGCTATTCCGTACCTTTAAATTAGTACCCAAACAGTTTGACCGCATGGTTAATAACATGCGTGAAATGATGGACAGAGTTCGTGTACAAGAACGTATCATCATGAAACAAGCTGTACAAATTGCGAAGGTACCAAAGAAAACATTCGTTAAGCACTTTGCTAACAATGAAACCGATATGGCTTGGATCGACGCAGAAATCGCAGCAGGTGAAAAGTATTCTGACAAACTAGCCCAAGTGAAACCTGAAATTGAACGTTGTATCAATAAGCTTAAAACTATTGAAGAAAGCACAGGTTTAACAGTAGAACGCATTAAAGACATCAACCGTCGTATGAGCATCGGTGAAGCGAAAGCACGCCGAGCGAAAAAAGAAATGGTTGAAGCTAACTTACGTCTTGTGATCTCGATTGCGAAAAAATACACCAACCGTGGTCTACAGTTCTTGGATTTGATCCAAGAAGGTAACATCGGTTTGATGAAAGCTGTAGATAAATTCGAATACCGCCGAGGCTATAAGTTCTCGACTTATGCAACGTGGTGGATCCGCCAAGCAATTACACGTTCAATTGCTGACCAAGCACGTACTATTCGTATTCCGGTACACATGATTGAAACTATCAACAAGCTGAATCGTATTTCTCGTCAAATGCTTCAGGAAATGGGCCGCGAGCCAAATCCTGAAGAGTTGGCAGAACGTATGATGATGCCTGAAGATAAGATCCGTAAAGTGCTTAAAATTGCTAAAGAGCCAATCTCTATGGAGACGCCTATTGGTGATGATGAAGATTCGCACTTAGGTGATTTTATCGAAGACACCACCATTGAATCGCCTATTGACTCGGCAACAATGGAAAGTCTTCGCGGTGCAACCAACGAAGTGCTTGCAGGCCTAACGGCACGTGAAGCCAAAGTACTCCGTATGCGCTTCGGTATCGATATGAACACTGACCATACTCTAGAAGAAGTAGGCAAACAGTTTGACGTAACACGTGAGCGTATTCGTCAGATAGAAGCAAAAGCGTTGCGTAAGCTACGTCATCCTTCTCGCTCAGACCTATTGAAAAGCTTCTTAGACGTTAAAGGGTAATCGCCTTTTTAACGCAAAAGACTTAAATAAAGGCCGCTACTTGCGGCCTTTTTACTAACTCGCAAATTTAGGAACGATCATGGCTTGGATCCAAATCCGCATTCACGCTAATAAAGAAACTGCCGACCAATTGAGTGACTTACTGCTTGATGTTGGTTGCCCATCAGTCACTTTCGTAGATGCTAGTAATAACCCAGTATACGAACCAAAACCAGGCGAAGTGATTTTATGGCCAGAGACAACAGTAATAGGCTTATTTGACGCCGCACACGATATGGATGTGGTAGTCGCTTATTTACAGTCAAACAGTGAAAAGCAGTTAACCTATAAAATTGAGCAACTCGAAGATAAAGATTGGGAACGAGAGTGGATGGATAACTTCCACCCAATCAAGTTCGGAGAGCGCCTGTGGATCTGTCCTAGTTGGCGCGATATCCCTGATCCAGATGCTGTTAACGTACTCCTTGATCCTGGCCTTGCATTTGGCACAGGCACCCATGCTACTACAGCATTGTGCTTAAAATGGCTTGAGAGCCAAGACTTAACTGGTAAAACTGTCGTCGATTTTGGTTGTGGCTCAGGTATTTTAGGAATAGCAGCTATCAAACTTGGCGCTGAGCGTGTAATAGGTATCGATATTGACCCGCAAGCGCTTGCTGCAAGTTTAGATAATGCACGGCGCAATGGTGTGGCAGATCAATTAGAAGTTTATTTGCCTGAAAACCAACCAGAGTTTAACGCTGACGTGGTCGTGGCCAATATTCTTGCACAGCCTCTTCGTGAACTTCATGAGGTCATTTTGGGTTTCTTGAAACCAAATGGGCAACTTGCCATGTCTGGCATCTTAGAGGAACAAGCGCAATCGGTTGCTGATGTATATGCACCTTTTATTGCCCTTGATGCTATTGCACAAGAAGGTGAGTGGACACGCGTCAGTGGTGTTAAAAAATAACCCCCATAGCTCACACATCTCAGTTAGTAACTTGTAACAGCTAAAGCCTGTGTTTAACAGGCTTTACTGTTTTTTCACAGCCATAATCTCGCCCCCAAAATAACCAGCAGCTGACAATTTGATTAAAAACCAAACAAATAAACTAGCGACTCAAAATGTTATAAAAAGTCAACCCAGAAAGTTCAAAAAAAAAGCAATAATGTTCAATTTATAGCCTTTGATTTTTGCAAAAAAAACCGTAAACTTAGCGCCCCTTGAAAAGAGGCAATTGAACTACTGTGCGTATTGGTCCATACCAACTTGAAAACAACATTATTGTCGCGCCTATGGCGGGCATAACCGATAGACCTTTTCGACAACTCTGTCGTCGTTTGGGCGCAGGCTTAGCCGTATCGGAAATGATGTCGTCGAATCCGAAAGTATGGAAAACAGATAAATCGATGAACCGAATGGATCATAGCGGTGAGTCTGGCATTCGTTCAGTACAAATCGCAGGGGCCGATCCTGAATTGATGGCTCAAGCGGCTCAGTTCAATGTAGCAAATGGGGCGCAGATCATAGATATCAATATGGGCTGCCCTGCAAAGAAAGTGAACAAAAAACTGGCAGGCTCTGCTTTGTTGCAGTATCCAGAGTTAGTGGAACAGATAGTTCAAGCTGTCGTGAATGCGGTTGAAGTGCCTGTAACACTCAAGATACGCACCGGTTGGGATACAGACAACCGCAACGGCGTAGAGATTGCCAAAATAGCTGAACGTAACGGCATCGCCTCACTGGCTGTGCATGGTCGTACGCGAGCATGCATGTATAAAGGTGAAGCGGAATACGCCACCATTAGGGACATTAAACGTTCAGTATCAATGCCTGTGGTAGCAAATGGTGATATTACATCACCTGAAAAAGCGAAGCAGGTACTGGATTATACGGGCGCAGATGCCATCATGATTGGTCGAGCCGCCCAAGGTCGCCCCTGGATATTTAGGGAAATAGACCACTTTTTGCGAACTGGAGAACATCTACCCGCCCCAGCTGTGTCTGAGGTACGTAGTATTTTGATGGAGCACTTAGTTAACCTCCATCAGTTTTACGGTGAGCCAATGGGAGCGCGCATCGCACGCAAGCATGTGTCTTGGTATTTGCAAACCCATGACCAAGCAGGTCAGTTTAGGCGAGTATTTAATGCACTTGAAACGCCAAATGAGCAGATCGAGGCATTAGAACAATACTTTGAAACACTAGCAGCTAACTAAGAAAGAAAGAGACATAATGATGTTCGAACAAAATGTGACTTCTCCATTTATCACTAACGCTCATGTTCAGTCACAAGAGAAACCGCAACCTTTACGCGATGCAGTAAAAAAAGCTGTTCATCACTACTTAAAGCAGCTTAACGGTCAAGATGTACAAGACGTTTACGATCTTGTTCTTTCAGAGCTAGAAGCGCCGTTACTAGAAGAAGTAATGACTTACACTCGTGGTAACCAAACTCGTGCAGCGATCTTACTAGGTATCAACCGTGGTACTTTACGTAAAAAGCTTAAAAAATACGGCATGAACTAATCTTAATTAGTTCATTCTGTAAAAAAGCACCTTCGGGTGCTTTTTTAGTTTCTAAAGACCCTTCCCTTTTTACATGTGCAGAGCTAACACCTTGCAATTGCAGAAAAATCACAAATTCTCAAGCGCTCGAGGCGGTTTATGATCGTTTTCTTACGGATTTTAGGCTAAAATAGCGCCCTTCTAAGCTAGCCCCTTAACTTATCTTGAGGAAACCTAAACCATCATGGATATACATCGTCCAATTCGTCGCGCACTTTTAAGTGTGTCAGATAAAACCGGTATCGTTGAATTTGCCCGCGCACTGAGCGCTCAAGGCGTAGAGTTACTTTCTACTGGCGGTACATTTAAGCTATTAACGGAAAATGGCATTGCCGCAACGGAAGTATCTGACTACACAGGTCACCCTGAGATCATGGATGGTCGTGTAAAAACCCTTCACCCAAAAGTTCATGGCGGTATTCTTGCTCGCCGTGGTCAAGATGAAGACGTTATGGCAGAAAACGATATTTCTGCGATTGATATGGTTGTGGTTAACTTATACCCCTTTGCACAAACTGTTGCAAAAGCTGACTGTAGCCTAGAGGACGCGATTGAAAATATCGATATCGGTGGTCCGACTATGGTACGTGCAGCCGCTAAGAACCACAAAGATGTCACTATCGTTGTAAATGCCAATGATTATGACCGCGTTATTGCTGAACTAAAAGAAAACAATGGTTCAACAACCTACAACACGCGTTTTGACTTAGCGATTGCCGCTTACGAGCACACTGCAGCGTACGATGGCATGATCGCTAACTACTTTGGCAAGATGGTACCTGATTATACAGACGAAGCAGCCGTTGAAACCAAATTCCCACGCACCATCAATATGCAATTTACTAAAAAGCAAGATATGCGTTACGGCGAGAACTCACACCAAGATGCTGCTTTCTACGTTGAAAACGACTTACAAGAGGCATCTGTCGCGACTGCTAAGCAGCTACAAGGTAAAGCGCTATCGTTTAACAACATCGCTGATACCGATGCAGCACTTGAGTGCGTAAAAGAATTCGACGCACCGGCATGTGTTATCGTAAAACACGCAAACCCATGTGGTGTTGCCGTAGATGAGAACATTCTTGCAGCTTACGACCGCGCATTCAAAACCGACCCAACTTCAGCGTTTGGTGGCATCATCGCCTTTAACCGCGAATTGGATGGTGACACGGCAGAAGCTATTGTATCTCGCCAGTTTGTTGAAGTGATCATTGCACCAAGCGTTTCTGATGAAGCAGCACAAATTGTGGCAGCTAAGAAAAATGTGCGTCTACTAGAGTGTGGTCAGTGGCACAGCAAAACCACACAAGCTGACATTAAACGCGTCAATGGTGGCATTCTAGTACAAGACCGCGATCAGGGCATGGTGACCTTAGACGACCTTACGGTAGTTTCTAAACGTCAGCCAACAGAGCAAGAACTTAAAGACTTACTTTTCTGCTGGAAAGTCGCGAAGTTTGTTAAATCAAACGCGATTGTTTATGCCCGTGACGGTATGACAATTGGTGTTGGCGCAGGCCAAATGAGCCGTGTTTACTCAGCGAAAATTGCCGGAATTAAAGCGGCAGACGAAAACCTAGAAGTAAAAGGTTCAGTCATGGCATCAGACGCATTCTTCCCGTTCCGTGACGGCATCGATGCAGCGGCAGAAGCTGGTATTACCGCCGTTATCCAACCTGGCGGTTCGATGCGCGATGAGGAAGTCATCGCCGCTGCAGACGAAGCGGATATGGCGATGGTATTTACCGGCATGCGCCACTTCCGTCACTAAACCTCATAGCGCGAACCGTTTAACGTTTCGCGCTTTTTGTTTGTGCTAATTTCAAGTATTCTGCTTAAAACACAATCACAAAAGTGAAGGAACAGAAAATGAAATTTGGTTTAAAAACACTACTTGCTGCAACCATAGTTACCGCTCTTTCTGGCTGTAATGCGACAAATGACAGTGCGTCTTCAGTACAAAGTTCAACTGCACTGCTGTCTGCGGCACAAAGCGCAGAACGTTCAGAAAAAAACCGCGCTCGTGATCAATACCGCAACCCAGTAGAGACTTTAGAATTCTTTGGTCTGAAAGAAGGAATGACAGTGGTCGAAATCGCCCCAGGTGGCGGTTGGTACACTGAAGTATTAGCACCTGCACTTAAGGGCCATGGAACCTTTTATGCGGCGCACTTTCCTGCTGACTCAGAAATTGGCTACTACCAACGTTCTTTAGCTGGCTTTAAAGATAAAGTGGCTAAAGATACGCGTTTCAGCGAAGTGAAAATTACCGAATTTTCACCTGTCACTCATAACGATATAGCGCCTGCTAGCAGTGCAGATATGGTGCTCACTTTTCGCAATGTGCACAACTGGTATATGCAAAAAGATCATCAAGGTGTACTAAGTGCTTTTAAAGCATTTAATAAAGCGCTTAAACCGGGTGGCATTTTAGGTGTGGTTGAACACCGCTTACCAGAAAACAGAGAAGATACAGATCAAAAACGCTCTGGTTATATGAAGCAAAGCTATGTGATTGAAGTAGCTAAACAAGCAGGTTTTGAATTAGTAGCACAAAGCGATATTAACGCCAACCCAAAAGACACAGCGGATCACCCTAAAGGCGTGTGGACATTACCACCACGTTTAGCTTTAGGCGAAGAGCAAGCTGACAAATACAAAGCTATTGGGGAAAGCGATCGCATGACTCTGAAATTTAAAAAGCTTTAAATAGGAACCAAACGCCATGAATGTACTCGTCATTGGCAGTGGCGGCCGTGAACACGCACTTGCGTTCAAAGCCGCTCAAAACCCATCAGTAAAAACAGTATTCGTCGCTCCTGGTAACGCTGGCACAGCGCTTGAGCCAAAACTAAGCAATGTTGCCATCAGCGTTGAAGACATTGACGCGCTTGTAGCTTTCGCGCAAGACAACAAAGTTGAATTAACCATTGTTGGCCCTGAAGCGCCATTAGTCATTGGTGTGGTTGACCGTTTCCGTGAAGAAGGATTAGCGATTTTTGGCCCAACAGCCGCAGCAGCGCAGCTAGAAGGTTCAAAGTCATTTACTAAAGACTTCTTAGCGCGCCACGATATTCCAACAGCAGAGTACCAAACTTTTGAACAAGTCGAGCCTGCATTGGCGTATTTGAAAGAGAAAGGTGCACCAATCGTTGTTAAAGCTGATGGCTTAGCCGCTGGTAAAGGCGTCATTGTTGCCATGACAGAAGCCGAAGCTGAAGAAGCTATCCGAGATATGCTGGCAGGCAACGCCTTTGGTGAAGCGGGTAGCCGTGTGGTAATTGAGGAATTTCTTGAAGGTGAAGAAGCCTCGTTTATCGTGATGGTTGACGGCAAAAATGTTTTGCCATTTGCCACAAGCCAAGATCATAAACGTGCATACAATGGCGATGAAGGTCCAAATACAGGTGGTATGGGCGCATACTCACCAGCCCCAGTGGTGACTCCTCTGATCCATCAACGCATTATGGATGAAGTTATTAATCCAACCGTGGAAGGCATGGCAAGCGAAGGCAATCCGTACACCGGATTCTTATATGCTGGCTTAATGATCACAGCAGATGGCACGCCAAAAGTGATTGAATATAATTGTCGTTTTGGCGATCCTGAAACACAACCTATCATGTTACGCCTACAATCAGATTTAGTTGAGTTGATTGAAGCTGCCAATCGAGAAGAACTTGATAAGTTTGATATCAAATTCGATCCTCGTGCCGCTGTTGGTGTGGTACTTGCCGCGAAAGGTTATCCGGGCAGCTACCCTAAAGGTGACGCGATCTCAGGTCTACAAGTCAGCTACCCTGAAGGGGAAAAGGTGTTCCACGCTGGCACTAAGCAGGATGGTGAAGAGGTTGTTACCGCGGGCGGTCGTGTACTTTGTGCAACGGCATTAGGCCACTCAGTAACTGAAGCGCAAAAACGTGCCTACTCACTGGTAAAAGACATTCACTGGGAAGGCGTAGAGTATCGTACAGATATCGCATATCGCGCCATTGCCAGAGAGCAATAACCCATTTCGTTTTGTTGGGCCAGCATACGCTGGCCTATTTTCCTTTTCTTTAATCTCAAACCGCTCATAACACATTCGCAACATATAAAAATTTCGGTATACTCAAAGCATTAGCAGTGTTTAAGGAAGGCATCATGTCGCAAACGTACCGAGTTGCATTTGTATCAGTTGAAGACAGTATCTCAACAGAGCAAGCCGTACAAAAGTTATCAACCAAGTTAAATATAACGGCACAAAAAGCAGATGCATTCTTAGCTGGTAAGCCTTTGTTTGCGCCAGCGGACAAAAGCAAATGCATGAAGCAGGCTAAATTACTAGCCAGTTTAGGTATTAAAGCCAAGCTTGTTGCTATCGAGAGTAATAATACAAGTTCAATGCAAAGCCAGCGTGATGAGCGTATTTTTGAAGCCCTTGACTACATTACAAGCAGCTTGATCCGCATCGAAGAGCGCTTAGAAGACTTAGAGCAAAGATTACCAGAAGCTGAGCAAATACAAGTCACCGAAGATCCTGAACAGTCTTGGCAAGACGATGAATTTCTCGAAGACTATGAGGTTGATTTCGAGCCAACCAAGAAGCCGCCTACACGAAAGCTGTTGTACGTGCTTGGCAGCGTGCTCGTTGTTTTGCTTGTGGTTCTCGCGGCAGCTGTCATGTATCCGCAATGGTTTAACATGTAAACTTGGGTGATCATGACAATAACTAAACTCTCAGCTTCACTTTCTCGTGCAGAAATTCGCAAGAAAATAAGAAAATCTCGCAAAAGTTTGAGTGACGCGGAGCAAAAACAAGCCGCGAAAAAAATTAACATTAATTTTTTTCAACATAAAAAACTCCCTAAAAACGCCCGGGCTGGACTCTATTTGAGCAATGACGGAGAGCTTGACACTTCCATTTTAATTCAATCACTTATAGATATGAATCACCATGTATACCTGCCCATAATACACCCTTTCAATGGCACCACATTACTCTTCCAGAAATATGAAGAAAATTCACCCATGAAGCTAAATCGCTATGCTATCTTGGAACCACAGTTGAATTGCAGTCATATTTGTCCGCTTTATGAGCTAGATTATCTACTCATGCCCCTCGTCGCTTTTGACGAACAAGGCAACCGACTAGGTATGGGAGGCGGATACTATGATAAAACGTTGGCAAGATACTACAAAGAAGCGATGACCAAGCCTGAATTAATCGGTCTTGCTCATGACATTCAGAAAGTTGAACAACTGCCAACAGAAGCGTGGGATGTGCCTTTGCAGCAAATTATTACGCCCAGCAAATTTTATCAGTGGTAAGAGACAAACAAGCTCATTTTAGGCGCACAATTACGATATACTGACGCTGTTATTTTTGACAACACAGTGAATTACGTAATGACCCAAGATGAAATGAAAAAAGCCGCGGCATGGGCTGCTCTGCAATACATTGAAAAAGATACCATAGTGGGTGTTGGCACAGGCTCAACTGTTAACCACTTTATTGATGCATTGGGCAGCATTAAAGAGCAAATTAAAGGTGCAGTATCAAGCTCTGAAGCATCAACAGAAAAACTAAAAGCACTGGGTATTGAAGTGTTTGAGTTAAATCATGTGGATACGCTAGATGTATACGTAGATGGTGCTGATGAGATCAATGCGAGCAACGATATGATTAAAGGCGGTGGCGCTGCGTTAACACGAGAAAAAATCGTTGCAGCCGTCGCCAAAAAATTCATATGTATTGTAGATTCGAGCAAGCATGTAGACACCTTAGGAGCATTTCCACTTCCAGTTGAAGTGATCCCGATGGCGCGCAGTTATGTTGCTCGTGAGCTACTGAAGCTCGGTGGTGATCCAGTGTATCGCCAAGGTGTGGTAACAGATAATGGCAATGTCATTCTTGATGTACATGGCCTGCAAATTCAATCACCTAAAGAGCTGGAACAAACAATTAATCAAATTGTCGGCGTTGTAACCAATGGCTTATTTGCCCATCGCGGCGCTGATATTGTTATTACTGGCACTGAGCAAGGGCCAAAAATTAATTAACAGGAAAAAGTCATGAGTAAGGTATCGTTAGCAAAAGATAAAATTAAGATCTTGCTACTAGAAGGTGTGCATCAAAGTGCTGTAGAAACGCTTAAGCGTAATGGCTATAGTAATATTGACTATGTTAAAACCTCCTTACCTGAAATTGAACTTAAAGACCGCATTAAAGACGCCCACTTCGTTGGTATTCGCTCACGCACCCACCTAACTGAGTCTGTGCTTGATGCCGCTGAAAAGCTGGTTGCAGTAGGTTGTTTCTGTATTGGTACTAACCAAGTCAATCTGCAAGCAGCCAAAGAACGAGGTATCGCCGTCTTTAATGCGCCATTTTCTAACACGCGTTCTGTTGCTGAATTAGTGCTTGGAGAAATTTTGTTATTGTTACGCGGTATTCCGCAGCGTAATGCCATGGCACACCGTGGCGAGTGGTTTAAGTCAGCCATCGGCTCATACGAAGCGCGCGGAAAAACACTGGGGATCATAGGATACGGTCATATCGGTACTCAGCTTGGCATTATGGCTGAAAATATCGGCATGAAAGTGGAATTTTATGACATCGAAGACAAACTCACTTTAGGTAACGCACAGCAAATTCAAAATATGACTCAACTGTTACAACGCTCAGATGTGGTCAGTTTACATGTTCCAGAAACGTCATCGACCAAAAATTTAATTGGTATGGCGGAGCTTGAAGTGATGAAACAAGGGGCAATCTTAATTAATGCCTCTCGCGGCACCGTTGTTGACATTGATGCATTAGCTGAATCTCTGAGAGATAAAAAACTAGCTGGTGCAGCCATTGATGTATTCCCTGTTGAACCTAAATCAAACGATGAAGAGTTTGTCTCTCCACTGCGTGAGTTTGATAACGTCATTTTGACACCACACGTGGGTGGTTCAACACAAGAAGCACAAGAAAATATAGGTATTGAAGTTGCCGGTAAAATCGCTAAATACTCAGATAATGGCTCAACACTCAGCGCCGTTAATTTCCCTGAAGTTGCCTTACCTGAACTGGCTAACCGTAGCCGTTTATTACACGTGCACCAAAACCGCCCTGGTGTGCTAACACAAATTAACCAAGCGTTTGCCCAGCACGGCATTAACATTGCTGCGCAGTACCTACAAACTGACGATACTATTGGTTATGTGGTTATTGATGTGGATAGCGACCACTCTGAAGTCGCATTAAAAGAACTCAGTGCGGTGGAAGGCACAATCCGCGCAAGGATCTTACACTGATCATCTCGATAAAATATGATCTAAAAAGCCGCTTACCAGCGGCTTTTTTGTTTTCATACCAATTCGCTTAATTTGAGGGTTGGTATCAGCTGCTGCTTGCTAGAAAAGTGCATCAAGCGCCTCACTTAAACTGTTCACCGCTATCACTTCCATGCCTTCTATCGACTCTTTCGGTTTATTGGCACTGGGCACGATCGCACGTTTAAAACCATGCTTTGCCGCCTCTTTGAGACGCTCTTGACCCGATGGCACGGGACGGATCTCTCCCCCTAAACCCACTTCTCCAAAAACCACCAGCTGACGATCTAGCGCATAGTTTTTAAAGCTCGATACCAGTGCCACTATCAAGGCCAGATCAGCACTGGTTTCAGATACCTTTACACCACCAACCACGTTCACAAACACATCTTGATCCGCCACTTGCAAACCACCATGACGATGCAACACGGCAAGCAACATCGCCAAACGATTTTGCTCTAAGCCTACGGTTACCCGCCTTGGATTGGCTAACTGTGAGTAATCGACTAAAGCTTGAACTTCAACCAATAATGGGCGAGTTCCTTCCCAGATCACCATAACCAAAGAACCTGGTGTTTGCTCTTCCCCTCGATTTAAGAATATCGCCGAGGGATTACTGACTTCTTTGAGGCCCTGCCCTGTCATAGCAAACACACCAAGTTCGTTTACTGCGCCAAATCGGTTCTTATTGCCTCGCAACGTACGAAAGCGACTATCTGAGCTGCCTTCCAGTAGAATAGAGCAATCAATACAGTGTTCTAGCACTTTTGGTCCAGCTAAAGTACCATCTTTTGTCACATGGCCAACCATAAAAATAGCGACTTGGTTTTGCTTCGCAAAGCGCGTCAAATAAGCGGCACTCTCTCGCACCTGCGATACGCTGCCGGGTGCAGATTGTACGTCGCTCATGTGCATAACCTGAATTGAGTCAATGACCATAATGCTAGGCTTTTCTTGCAAAGCCAGTTGGCAGATAGTCTCTACGTTGGTTTCCGCTAACGTTCTGAGTTTATCGGTTGGTAACCCTAAACGGTGGGCACGCATCGCCACCTGTTGTAATGACTCTTCCCCAGTGACATATAAGGTATTCATGCTTTGCGCCAATAAACACATTGTTTGTAAAAGCACGGTACTTTTACCCGCCCCCGGTGAGCCGCCTATCAAAATGGCACTGCCAGGTACAATCCCTCCACCCAGTACGCGGTCAAACTCCTTAAAGCCCGTGCTGAAACGTGGCAAGCTTTCTAAATTAACCTCGTCTAGTGTTTGTACCTTAGCTTCCACCATGCCAGCATAGCCAGCCATTGCCGAACTACGTGGCGGGGCTTTCACTGCAGGCACACGAAATTCTGTTACCGTATTCCATGCTCTACACTCTGAGCACTGTCCCTGCCATCTGGCAAATTCAGCACCACAATCGCTACATACGAAGGCTGTTTTCTTTTTTCCCATAAGTTGAGGCACACTTTTTGCTTGTTATAAAAGTTACTTAATCGCTAGGTAATATGGCGGCCTTTTTAGCAGCCCTAGCACTTTAAGTTAACAGAATTGTTTAGAATAAATTAACTATGCTTTAATATTGTCATAGTTTTGACTTGATATAACTATAATAACGAATAAGCCTAACGGCTTGAATAGAGAAAAAACAATGGGTCATTATGCCTGAAGATAAGCTACAACAATATCAGCCTTTGATCAAAGAGCTTAAATCACAGCTAGGTTCACCTGACTTTGATAAGTTTTTTGATCAAATGACTAAAGATATTTCCAAGCCAGATAGATTCTTGCTGAAGATGGAAATGTCTCGCTTATCACAACCTATTGCTCGCTTCATTGACTTGCGTGGCCATGTAGCTGGCGACGTTAAACCTTATGAATATGAAGGCAAACAGCACTTTATGGATGATGTAGCCATTGAAGTGTTTGAAAGAGAAATTGCTCGTTACGGCAAATATACGCTTGCGGTATACGAAGAGGTCATGCAAACCGAAAATAACTATCGGGTCATGCAAAAAAAAGCGCAAAGTGAAGAAACAACCGCAGAAGATGTTGTGCCAGAGCTACCAAATCATGCAAAGTTAGTGCGTTTTGCCTCTTATGAAAGTCGTATTGAAGAGCGGATGAACTACTCAATCAAAATTTCGATTGAGTTGGATAAAGGCCATACAGCCAATGGGACCACTTCCGATATTTCTCTAAGCGGCGCCAAAATAAAAATTCCCGCTAGCGAAAGAGTTCAACCCGGACAATTGGTCAGCATTAGATTAATTGGTTTAGAGCAAGAATTTGAACTGGGTTTGAAAAATGGTATCCAGTATGAAGTTGTCGCAACGGAGCCTATTGCAGGCAAAAACCAGCACGTGCGGCTGAAAAGAACCTTTGTAGAAAACAGCAGCTCTTTTGATGAATTTTTAAATAGTTTTATTCATGGTAACAAACGCCGCTATAAAGTGAACCTTGATAACACAATGGATGCCATTGTTTGTAAAAGTTATGAGCAATACTACCAACCTCGCGTCTGTTCATTATTTGTGTTTTTCTCACAAATTGGCGCTCATCTGATACCTAAACTCGCGTTGACCAATGAAAATAATGCTTTTATCAATTACTACTTTGAAGATGAAAGCAAAAACTCTTGCTTGTATCAGGTGTTATCGCAAAGCCGCATAAATAACCTACTTGCATTGCCTAACGCAGTAAAAGAAGCGACGTTATACTGCTTCACGCATATCAAAAGCGGTAAAATATATCATTACTCTGCATTTGATTTTGAGTTAGCAAAACAGTCTGAGCTACGCGCATTATTCATCGGCTATGGCGCGCAAAAAAATAGCTGGCGAACCTTTAAAGTGCAGCTTATGCCAAGTCACCATGAAGACGCGTTTATTCCACTGTCTTTACCGACCAATGCCAGCAAAAATATTGAAAAACTCAACAAGCGCCCTACTCCGAGAGTAGAGGGGCTTATCAAAGATGTGAAATACTTGGTACTTTTGACTGACATCACCACAAAACACCAAACTGAGATCTATGCCCAAACAACATTCAACAAAGCGCTTGTTAACCAGTTAAAAGTTTTTGGCAAAGGCAAAGCAACTTCCCCTCCTAAACTGGAAGTTATTTCTTTAGAATATGTAAACTTACGTGCGCACAAACGCTATTTATACAAAACAAGTGTGGTCATTCATGTCGAACATCAAGGCGAAGCGCGTGGACATACTTTAGACTTTTCTCAAATGGGCTTACAGGTCGAATTAAGCGAACCCACAGCTTTGAAAAAAGGGGATATTATTCATCTCGATTTGCCCGATCTACAAAAAATTACCAAGCAATATGAGTTGAAGCACTTACGCTACGAAGTGGTCGCGGTAAGCAAGGCAAAAACCATCATCAATTTGAAAGTCGCCAAGCTCACTGACTTAGTGCAAGTGGCAAGTGAATTTTTCAAAGTGCTCATTGATAGCAACAAAGATAAGCTCACACCTTGCAAAGAGGCGCCACGGATCCCTGGCCTCTCAACTGCGCTTAGAAATATGGTGACAAAAAGTGTCTGCCAATTTCCGTTTTATTTGCACAAAGAAACGTCCTATTTCACACTGGGTGCTGTAGGTATTGGCTTATACCCTACGCCTATTCATAAGCTTTTCATGTACTACCATCAAGGTAAAAAAGAACAGCTCAATATTAAGCCTCTCTTTCCAAGCGGCTTTATTGAAAACCACCTAACCGAAGTATTACGTAAACACAGTCGTAAGAGTAAACCGCTCAAATATACCTTGTTCGTGAGCTTTGATCCTAATGAAGCTAATTTGTCATCGGCAGTAAAAAGCCATTGCTTAGCGCAGGATGAGTCACATGAGTCACTTGCACTATTTTTGAAAAAAGCAGTGACAAAGCAAATGCTTTTTGTGTTTCACTTACATGTTTCAAAAACAGGCCGCCCTGATACCGACTACTTAGCCAATGAACTACGTTATGTCAGCCATTATGCTATGCATAAAGCAAAAGAGCTGGAAGAAGCGCTTTGGGCGGTAACGGGTGTGTGTGACTTAATTGATATTAGCGATGAGTATGTCCGTACTATGGATGTAGACAATAAATTGCTCACCGCCATGCGCTTGCGCAAACAAAGCTGGCTGAAAAGTTTAGTAAAATAAACTCTGCCACTAAAAAGGAGAGCAAGGGTGCTCTCCTTTTTTAACGATGGCTCAACACAGCAGCAAATTAAGCTAAATTTCCAAATAACGTGAGCAGTGCAATCAAGACCAAATAAAACAAAATATTGCGCTTAACCAAACGCATCATACAGGTCGCTTCGTACGTACAACCAAAATAATGTTGTTCGATCTGCTCGGCAGCCAGCGCCGTTGATGTGACAACGCATCGATTAGATACTTTGAAATCAAGTACATACTTAATCCAACAGCTAGTTCCTTTGGAAAAGTTACCAATAATCAAATAACCAAAGCTTGCGATCCGTGCTGGTAACCAATCCAGACAATGCATAAACCAACTCAAGCGGCTTTGATGGCCTGATAAAGCATGCTCTTTATCAGTCATATCTTCCAATAAAGTACGCGATAACGCATATAAAACAGCGCCAGGGGCGCCCAATACCACAAACCAAAACAATACGGCGCAATAATGACGGAAATTAATCCAAACTAATGTTTGCCCGAACCATTCGCCATTCTCTTCGGTTTCTGTATGCTTTTGGCCCATTTGCAGTGCATATAGCGTGGCTGCTTCGGTGTCGCCTCTGGTCAGGGCATTTAAGTAGCTTTTGTATCGCTCTCTTTGTTGTGCACATCCAAAGCAAATCAGCAAAATAGCAACATTAAGCACAAGTTGAGGCAAAATAAAGTCGACCCACTCATAAACAAACGCCACAGCGATACTGGGTAGCACCAGCCAGACTAAAAAGCCAATACCTGAATTTAACCACGATTTACAAGGCGAAATTTGGCGGCTTTGCATCAGGTATCCTTGGCTATAATGGCTCATTTGCCAATATTTACCACGAGCAGCTAAGCGTTCTATGGCTAATGCTAAAATGATAGAAATTAAAATCATGTTCCTTGGCTCTTTATTCTACTAGTTGATCTAAAAACTGTGACCATTGAAATGCAGGCCCTGGGTCTGTTTTACGTCCCGGAGCAATATCACAATGGCCGACGATACGTTGAGGCGTAATGGCGGGATATGCAACCATCAATTGCTTTGTAACGGCTATCAAAGTGCGATACTGTTCGCACGTATAGGCAATATCATCCGTACCTTCCAGTTCAATACCAATACTAAAATCATTACAATTGGCTCGACCATCGAAACTAGAAACACCCGCATGCCAAGCGCGCTGACTAAACGGCACATACTGTAAGGTCTCGCCATTTCTGCGAATAAAACAATGCGCAGAGACTTTTAATCCTCGCAAGTCACTAAAACTTTCATGCGCCGTACAATCTATATTGCCTGTAAACAAATCGTCCACATAGGGTGTGCCAAATTCCCCAGCTGGTAAAGAAATGTTATGTACCACCAATAAGGAGATAATTTCTTGTGCTGGTCGTTTGTCATAAAAACTGCAAGGCCTTGGCGTTGCATCTGCTAACCAATCTAGCGACATATCTAAAAATGCACTCTAACTTTCATACTGTTACCATATCAAGCTTGCTATAAATTCACTAGCGACGATTGTGTAAAAGCGTACAACACAGTAAAATTCTTACTCTCTCCAAAATAGCCGATACAAGTGACAAAACGATGCAAAGCCAACTTATCTCAGATGAATTAATTAGCCTATTGGTTAAACAAGCACTAAATGAAGATCTAAACTACCAATCAGCAGCCGACGGCGATATTACCGCACAATTAATACCTGAAGATGAACAGGCAAACGCCTATGTGATCACTAGAGAAGACTGTGTATTTTGTGGTAAAGACCTTATTTTGGAAGTGTTTAAGCAAGTTGACCCACAAGTAAAAGTGAATGTGCTCGTCAACGACGGTGACGTGGTCAGTGCCAACACAAAACTATTTACCGCAACGGGTTCAGCACGCGCTATCTTAACTGCCGAGCGTACCGCACTGAACTTTGTACAATCGCTATCTGGCACGGCAACAACAACGGCTCATTACGTTAAAGCGCTAGCGGGCAGCCAAACCCAGTTATTAGACACCCGAAAAACTATCCCAGGGTTACGTGCTTTGCAAAAATACGCGGTGACCTGCGGAGGTGGTAAAAACCATCGCATTGGTCTATTCGATGCGTTTTTAATCAAAGAAAACCACATTGCAGCGTGTGGTGGGATTGCTGCCGCCGTCAGCAAAGCCAAAAGCAATCACCCTAATAAACCTGTTGAAGTCGAAGTTGAAAACTTAGATGAACTGACTCAAGCGCTACAAGCCGGTGCTGATATCATCATGCTTGATAACTTTAGCGTGACGGATATTCAACAAGCAGTAAAATTGACTCAAAACAAAGCTAAACTGGAAGTGTCTGGTAATATGACCCTTGAAAAATTAACCACTTATGCACAAGCTGGCGTGGACTTTATCTCAAGTGGTGCATTGACCAAAAACTTACAGAGTATCGATTTATCAATGCGCTTTTCAGCATAATAAATCATTCGGTTCTTTATTATTTTTAGTATTAATGATTTGACATAAAAGCAATAAAACCGTTAAATACGAAAAAAGTACGACCTGCAGTTAACTCATTATGTCTGAGTGCCTTATAAAATAAGGTACTTGGCCGTAAATAATCTATACTTAAGGTCAATATCCACGCAAAATGATAAAGATTTTAATATCTTTCTAACTTACAATACACAGAGTTAGACAACTTCCTTCAGGAGACACATCATGGCAAAACGTAATCAGGGTGGTTTTACCCTTATAGAATTAATGATAGTAATCGCAATCATCGGTATTTTGGCGGCTGTAGCTTTACCTGCTTATCAAACTTATGCAGATAGAGCGAAATTTGCAGAAGCAATACTTGCCGCAACACCATATAAAACTGCAGTTGAAGTTGCAATTCAAACTAAAAATCCAGCGGATCTTGCCGCTTTAGACCAAGCCACATTGGGTATCCCTGCAGCAATCACGACTACCACAACTGCGCACGGTGTTACCGTTGAAAATGGACTGATCACCGTCACGTGGAAATCGGATAGCTCAAGTCTAGCAGGAACAACCTATACACTACTCGCTGGTGGAGTAACCCCTCCGGTTTCTTGGACACAAGGCGGTACATGCTTAACTAAAGGTTACTGCTAATTGAGCGTTACTGGCACCTCAATGCCAAAGACATATATGCCTTCATACAAGGGTTTTACTTTGATAGAGGTGCTGGTATCCGTTGCAATTATCTCCATACTCATGTTGGTTGCAATCCCTCAATATAAGCTCTACGAAGATAGAGTAAGATTTTCCGAAGTCATTTTGGCCTCTGGCTTATACAAAAATTCAATTGAAATGGCTTTTCATTCAGGCAAGTCCACAACACTGGATGACTTTGATGCAGGGAAATTAGGTATTCCACCCAATAACTCAGCACAAATCATTGAGCACGACATCATTGACAGTGCTACTGTTAGCAACGGCGTAATCAATATAAAAAGTACGCTTTCCTATGATGGTGTGGCGATTACTTATATTCTGACGCCAACCATTAGTACGCAAAAAACGCTCACTTGGCAGGCTTCGGGCACATGTATAAATGTAGGTTTATGCTGAAATGAAAAATGAAACTGGACAACAACTCGACACCTTCCAATGGGTGGGCGTGAGCACTCGAGGAAAACGCCTTGAGGGGGAGATGACGGGCACCAGTGTTGCGCTGGTCAAAGCTCAGTTGCGTAAACAAGGGATCACGCCATCAAAAGTTAAACGTAAGCCCAAAGCCATTTTTGGCCTCAATCGTAGCCCAAAAATCACCCCCAAAGATATTTCAGTGACCACTCGGCAGATATCCACTATGCTGGGGGCGGGTGTACCACTTATTCAAGTGTTGGATATGATTGGTTCGGGTATTAATAACAAAAGCCTTAAAAAGCTCATGACCAGCATTGCCGACGAGGTACGCGCAGGTCAACCGCTATCAAAATCACTACGCGCCTATCCGCGTCATTTTGATGATTTGTATTGTGACTTAGTGCAATCAGGCGAGCAATCAGGTTCCTTGGACCATGTGTTTGAGCGTATCGCTATTTACAAAGAAAAGGCCGAAGCACTTAAATCAAAAATTCGTAAGGCTTTGTTTTACCCTATTTCAGTCATTGTGGTCGCGCTGATCGTCACCTCTATTTTGCTGATTTTTGTGGTGCCGCAATTTAAAGACATCTTTGCCGGATTTGGTGCTGAGCTTCCTGCATTTACATTATTGGTCATTGCCATTTCAGAAATGATGCAAAAGTTTTGGTGGATAATTTTAAGCGTTATTTTAATATCGGGTTACACCTATAAAGAAATGTTATTTCGCTCCAAACCACTGCGCAACTTTAACGATCGCTTATTGCTCAACCTCCCCGTTGTGGGCAATATTTTACACAAAGCCGCTGTGGCCCGCTTTGCTCGTACTTTATCCACCACATTTGCGGCAGGTGTGCCCTTGATTGATGCGCTAGAGTCAGCTGCAGGTGCCTCTGGTAATGCCATTTTTAGAAATGCGATTTTAGAGATAAAAACCGAGGTTAGCACAGGTAACCAGATGAACTGGGCAATGCGTAATACCACAGTATTTCCTGACATGGTGATCCAAATGGTCGCCATCGGTGAAGAATCAGGATCGCTCGATAGCATGTTGGCAAAAGTAGCCAACATTTTTGAACAAGAAGTCGATGACCTAGTGGACGGTTTATCAAGCCTTTTAGAGCCCATTATTATGGTGATATTAGGTGTGTTGATCGGCGGTTTGATCATTGCCATGTACTTACCCATATTCCAACTTGGCTCGGTGATTTAAGCTGAGCTTCAATAATTAGAATTAAATATGTCTGACGTATTTCAACTTATGCAAACCACGCCATGGTTTTTCTTTTTGATTGTGGCCCTTTTCAGTCTATGTATCGGTAGCTTTTTAAATGTAGTCATCTACCGCGTGCCAAAAATGTTACAACTACAATGGCGTAACGAGTGTACGGCACTGTTAAGTACTCAACAAAGCAACGAGCCGATAAATGAAGAAACGCCCTTTAATCTTGCAAAGCCAGCCTCGCACTGCCCAAGCTGCGACAGCAAAATTAAACCTTGGCATAATATTCCCTTACTAAGTTGGCTGTTTTTAAGAGGCCGATGTGCTAACTGCAAAACGGCTATCTCCATTCGCTATCCCTTGATTGAGTTGGGGACCGCTTTAGCGTCACTCTTAATTGCCCAGCATTTTGGCCCAAACCTAAATACGCTCATTTACTTAATGATTACTTGGGGGCTAATCGCACTGATCTTTATCGACATTGATCATATGTTATTACCGGACCAACTTACCTTACCTTTACTTTGGCTAGCACTCCTTGCAAGCTGCTTTGAGCTCACATTGCTCTCTAGTGAAGCCATTATTGGTGCAGCCCTAGGTTATTTAAGTTTATGGAGTGTTTACTGGTTATTTAAGCTTATGACTGGCAAAGAGGGCATGGGTTATGGCGATTTTAAGTTACTGGCAATATTTGGAGCCCTGCTCGGCTGGCAAGCTATTTTAACCATCGTGTTGTTATCAAGCCTAGTAGGGGCAATTATTGGCACTATTCAGTTAGCTGTGCAAGGCAAAGACAAGAGTACGCCCATTCCCTTTGGCCCTTATTTGGCTATCGCCGGATGGCTGACTTTACTATATGGCGAAGCAATTAATCATTGGTATTTTGGTTTAATTCAACAGTAGGTAACTATGCGCAATTGGGTACTTGGTTTAACAGGGGGTATTGGTGCAGGAAAAACAGCTGTCAGCAATGCGCTCGCCGAAAAAGGCATCACCATTGTTGATGCCGATGTCATTGCCAGAGAAGTGGTCGCAGCAGGAAGTGAAGGACTCGAAGCAATTACTCAGCAGTTTGGCGATGACATTCTACAAGCGGACGGTTCGCTTGATAGAGCAAAGCTTAGAGCTATCATTTTCGCAGATGCTCAGAGCAAAGCGTGGCTTGAAGCATTACTACATCCGCTGATCAGAAACCAAATTATTCACCAACTGACGCAAGCTCAAGGTCCCTATGTGGTGCTCTCTGCGCCACTATTATTTGAAAACAATCTCGACCAGTTATGTGATCATACACTACTCGTTGACGTGCCTGTAGAGGTGCAAATTACACGAACCGCAACGAGAGATAATGTACCCGCCGAGCAAGTAGGTAAAATCATCGCCGCACAAATGTCCCGCGCAGATAAGCAAGCAAGGGCAAAAACGGTACTAAATAATGATAAATCATTAACTAAAATGTATAATGAGTTAGAAGTATTGCATCAACAGTTTGTCTCTTTGGCATCACAAAATGCAATGAATAGCCAAAGTTAACGCTTTATTTTTTAGAACTTTGTGCCGAGTTTAATCGTTCATCTCATTTATTGATGCTACCAAGCAATTAACACGTCTTATTCTGAGGGCTTATGGAACATCATTCACCGCTACTTCGAAAGTTTATTACGCTTGGCCGCGTTACCCCTGAGCAAATTAAGAAAAAGCAAAATGAAGCGCAGTCTACCGCTGAGCTAATTTGCTTATGTAGCGGGATCAGTAGCGCCGAACTCGCACAGCAATGCCTCGATTTATTTCGAGTTCCCCTGTTCGACCTTACGGAGTTTGATGCCACTCAGATCCCCGAAGAGCTTGTGAAAGAAAAACTGATCCGTAAGCACCAAGTACTCCCACTGGTTAAAAAGGGCCGTAAGCTCTTTATCGCGGCTTCCGATCCCACTGATTACGGCGCATTTGAAAACTTCGAGTTTAGTACTGGCTTACAGTGCGATGTGGTCGTGGTTGATCACAAGCAGCTTGAGAAGAAAATTGATCAACTGTTTGATTCAACGGGAGGTTTGTCTTTAAGCGACGATGAATTTCAAGAATTCGCTAATCTCGATATTGAAGATGATCAGAAATCGCTGCAAAACCCAAATGATGAAAAAGACAAAGATGATGCCCCTATCATTGTCTACATCAATAAGATACTCATGGATGCGATAAAAAAAGGCGCCTCAGATCTCCACTTTGAACCTTATGAGCACAAGTATCGCATCCGTTTTCGCATTGATGGCATATTGCATGAAATGGCAAGTCCCCCAACCACTTTATCAACTCGTCTCTCCGCCCGTATAAAAGTGATGTCGCGCTTAGATATTGCCGAAAAGCGCAAACCACAAGATGGCAGGATAAAACTAAAGATCTCCGAGCGTAAGAGTATCGACTTTCGTGTCAGTACCATGCCAACCATGTGGGGCGAGAAAATCGTAATGCGTATCCTAGACTCATCCAGCGCGATGATGGGCGTAGATGTACTCGGCTATGAACCAGAGCAAAAGCAAATGTACTTAGAGGCCCTTGAACAACCGCAAGGGATGATCTTAGTGACCGGCCCTACAGGTTCGGGTAAAACGGTTTCACTATACGCAGGCTTGAACATTTTAAATAAGCCAGAGCGAAACATCAGTACTGCCGAGGATCCGGTAGAGATCAATCTAGAAGGCATTAATCAAGTACAGATCAACCCCAAAGCCGACATGACCTTTGCCAATGCTTTGAAAGCTTTTTTACGTCAAGATCCCGATGTGATCATGGTCGGTGAGATCCGAGATTTAGAAACCGCCGAGATTGCTATCAAAGCCGCACAAACCGGTCACTTGGTAATGAGTACACTGCATACGAATTCGGCACCAGAAACACTCACTCGTTTGCTGAATATGGGCGTACCCGCCTATAACGTTGCCAGCTCAGTCAGTTTAATTGTGGCGCAGCGTTTAGCACGCCGTTTATGCAAAAACTGCAAAGAACCTGAAATATTGCCCAAAGAAGAGTTGCTCAAACAAGGGTTCACTCACGATCAACTAAGTGACATAACTTTGTTTACCCCTAAAGGCTGTGAACATTGTACCGATGGCTATAAAGGTCGGGTCGGTATTTATGAAGTCGTTAAGATCACCCCAGAGATCTCCAACCTGATCATGTCAGGGGGGAACTCAAAGGAAATAGCGCAAATTGCACAAAAGCTCGGTTTTGCCAACTTACGCACATCAGGTCTTAGGAAAGCAGCAAGCGGTCTCACCTCACTAAAAGAGGTCAACCGGGTCACAAGCTACTAATTAACATCAGCTGAGGTTAACTAGCTTCTCAGCCTAAATTTAATTACACTGTGGGCAAAACACGCTAAGGGAGCCGTTTAATGCCCACAGTTGTAAAATGCCCAACTTGCCAAGCCGATGTAATTTGGTCAGACCAAAGCCCTAACCGCCCATTTTGCTCTAAACGCTGCCAATTGATTGACTTAGGAGAGTGGTCGTTTGAGAACAACAAAATCTCAACTGCTATCACATCCAACACACAATTAAATCCGCAAGAGCAGCAAGCAATGATTGAGGAAATTGAAGCCATGATGGCACAAAATGAAGAATCATTTTTTAAAGAGTAACCTTATCTTGAATTGACAAATGAGCGACCCTAAACACCCTATGTTTAGGGTCGTTCTTCACAATAATTAATGGCTACGTTTTCTTTTGTAGTGCTTGATTTTAGCTAGCTTCTCGCGCTGCTCTTGGTCTAGTACCTGCCAAATTTGCTGCTTACTTTTCAATTTTGCAAGTAATGCTTTGTCTTTTGCCACACTGCTTTTTGCAATCAACGCTTTCGCTTGTTGCTCATCAAAGTAATCATTTTCTACCAGCGCTTTAAATTCGTCTTTGCTGTCTTTTCGCGTCTCTTTGAAGGCCATCATTGCGGTTTTTTTCTCTTTTAGAATGTCTGCGATTTTATTTTGCTGCTCTTTCGTCAAATTGAGCTTAACCGCTGCTTTTTCGCTCAATAAAAAGTGCGTTTTATGGTGTCCCCCCTGCCCCGCTTGAGATACTGCGCTAACCAACAAAAAACCTGATAATGTACATACAGTTAGTAAGTTTGATAATTTCATTGTAGTTGTCCTTTGGGTTGTAATGTTTGTTCATGGTTAGCTTAGGTACTTGGATGCAAAGTAACGCAAAGCAATGTAAAGGCTGTGTAAAGTTCTGCAATTTAGTTTTGGGCGAGGTACACTGAGCACAGTGGTAAGTTGAAAAGTAAAGTTATGAGCAAACTGTTATTAATTGAAGATGACCGCGCATTAAGCGATTTACTCGCCGAATACCTGTCCAGCCAAGGCTGTCATATCACTCAGGCTTTTGATGGAGAGCAAGGGCTACACCTCGCAATTACACAGTCATTTGATGTGATCTTACTTGATATTATGCTGCCTAAATTAGATGGCTTTGAAGTCCTAAAAAAACTAAGAGCAACGCACCTAACACCCGTGATCATGCTCACCGCCAAAGGCGATGACTTTGACCGTATTTTCGGGCTTGAACTCGGCGCCGATGATTATCTACCAAAACCATTTAACCATCGAGAGCTGCTCGCTAGAATAAATGCCATTGGCCGGCGTATTGATTATGTCAAACAAGAGCATAAACATATCAAAGAGCTTACGGTTAATCAGGTCACTTTAAACGAATCAGCAAGGCGTGTTCATGTCTGTGAACACGAACTTACTTTGACAGGCACTGAGTTTGCAGTCCTCTATCAACTTATGACCCAAGTGGGTGAAGTAGTAAGTAAAGACGCTCTGAGTCAACAAGTGCTCGGCAGAAGGCTTGCGCCTTTTGACCGCTCTATTGATGTTCATGTCAGCAACTTGCGAAAGAAGATCGCAAAATATAATGACGCAAACTGTATCCAAACCGTTCGTGGTAGTGGCTACGTATTTTTGGCCGAATGAGATGCATAAATTGAAAAAACCACTGACTTTGCTCAAACCTTCAGGTTTGTTTTTTCAAGCTTTTTTAAGCTTTTGGCTGACTATAGCGAGTATCTTATTGCTGCTAGTCGTACTCAGTCAGTTTCAACCTGAGCGCCTTGAAAGCAAACCATTAAAAGGGCACTTACTCAATGCACTCAATCACCTACAGCACAATATTGAGCGATTAGTGAACGTAAAGGGGAAGGCGATAGAAAAAGTACTGAAGCACTCTCGTTTTACTGAAAAAAAATGGCTTTACCTTGCCCATGAAAACATCGAGCAAAGTATTAGCTCTCAACATAATAAACTCTCGCTCGATTTGTCTTTATTACACCTCGATGAGCCAACCCAGCCACAATTTATAGTCACTGAGCGTTACTACGCCTACGGGCCCTTTCCCATCACACTTGGACAAGAGCAATATCAACTTTTTCAAGTAAAACCCCTACGTGACCCACCACTGCTCACAAAAATGAAAATGCTCCCATTTTGGTTAAAAGCATTGGCCGTGATGCTGCCTTCGATTGCTTTAAGCATCTTGTTCAGCCGCCGCTTAGTTGCGCCTTTGACTGCATTAGGAGTTAGCGCAAAGAAACTCGCTTCGGGTACGCTCACAGCCCGAGTCACAGTCCCCAAGCGCAGACATGATGAGATCACAACACTCATGCATGATTTCAACCATATGGCCGACAAACTTGAAAAAAGCGTGATGACCCATAAACAACTTCTCGCTGACGTATCACACGAATTACGCTCGCCGCTTACTCGTTTATCACTAGCCAATGCCTTGGCTTCTGAACTGGCAAATGACGAGCAACAGAGTTACTTGGCGCGCATCGAAAAAGAAGCGCAATGTTTGGACAAGATGCTTTCCGATGTATTGACCCTGTCACGTCTAGAGCATGGTCAACAAGCATTGTATATGCAACCAACCAGCTTAAATGCACTACTCGATAACCTGCTAGCCGATGGCAGGTTTGAAGCTGAGCAAATGTCCAAACAGCTCTTGTTTAATGAATTGCCCGATATTTCACTGACTTGTGATGGAGAGTTACTCAGTAGTGCGATTGAAAATGTACTGCGTAATGCCATTCGCTATGCCAACCAATCCATTCATATTACCTTTCAACTCAATCAACAAGAATTAGCCATTGAAATTAAAGATGATGGTGAAGGGGTATCTGATGAAGCGTTAGAACAGTTATGTCAGCCGTTTTACCGCACCAGTCAATCCCGTAATCGAGATAGCGGCGGTATTGGTTTAGGTTTAGCAATTGCCAAACGCGCTGTTTTCGCGCACCATGGCACTTTAGAGTTTGATCATAATCAGCCTCATGGGTTGAAAGTTACAATAACATTACCAACATGACTTTTTACAGCCACAGCACCCAACTTGCACAGCATCAAAGCCTCATTGAACAGCATTGGCAGCAATGCCAACACGGCTACTTTGAAGGAACTCGTGGACGTTTATTTTATACTTCTCACGTGCCAGTTGGCGCAAAGTACTATGTTGTGCTGGTCAATGGTCGCATTGAGTCGGCTTGGAAATACCAAGAGTTACTATGGGAATTTGCGCAAAATAACCTAGCTGTATTTACCTTTGACCATATTGGACAAGGTTTATCAGAGCGCCTAACCCGCAACCCACACATTGGTTATGTGCCGCAGTTTTCTGATTATGCTGACGACCTTCATTTGTTTGTCGAGCAACTCGTCAACCCCCATGTAAAAGGCCCGCTATTTTTACTCGCCCACTCGATGGGGGCTGCCATTTCGTGTGATTATTTAGCTCGTTATTCCCCAGCTTTTGAAGGCGCCTTTTTATCCGCTCCGATGCTCGATATTCAAACCCATAATACGCCTTACACACTTGCAAAATGGGCCGCTCGAATAGCTTGTTTGATTGGCCTTAGAAAGCATTATGCCTTTGGACAAAGTGATTATAACCCTGTCGCATTTGCTGATAATCAACTAACCCACTGCCATACTCGTTACCAGCGCTTTCGTGCTTTATACCAAAAGGAAGCTGAACTCGCTTTAGGCGGCGTTAGTTTTGGTTGGCTTAATCAAGCCTTCAATTTTATTGAAAAGGTCCCAAGCCTTAACATACATTGCCCAATCTATATTGCCAGTGCCGAACACGATGAAATTGTCGATAATCACGCACAACTAAACTTTGCGAAGCACGCAAATGTGCAGATGCGAACATTTAAAAATGCAAGGCATGAACTGTTATGTGAGCAAGATGACATTCGCTACGAGGTGCTCTCAGCGTTTTACGCTTTTTGTGAAGCATTAGCGTTTAATGCTAAAGATACAGGATCTTGATGAATTAAAATATCCAATTCCCCATCAAACGCTTGTTGGATAATAGCAACCACTTCATCTGCAACCGTGTGCGCACGCATCAAGGGCATATGATCATCTAGCTCCAAGTGCAGCTGAATAAACTTCACCTTACCACTTTGTCGCGTACGTAAGTCGTGTACGCCATACACATCTTCGTGGCTAGAAGCTAACATGACAATTTCTGCTTTTTCCTCATCAGGCAACTCTCTGTCCATTAAGTGTGCCGCGCTTTCTTTGGCGATATCCCAACAGTTATAAAGCAAGTAGCCAGCAACACCAATCGCAAAGATAGGATCGGCATAAGCCACCCCATAATAAGACAACAAAATCGCCAGCAATACAGCAAGATTCAACAATATATCACCCTTGTAATGCAAAGAGTCAGCCTTCACCGCCACAGATTGTGTGCGCTTAACGACTTGATGCTGAACCGCAACCACCAGCAAGGTGCAAACAATGGCAAATAAACTCACCCATACACCCAGCAAAGAATGTTTCAAAGTAACCGGATTGATTAACCGCTCAACCGCATGAAATGCCAACAGGCTGGCGGAGCCGGCAATAAATGCAGCCTGACCAAGCCCTGCAAGCGCTTCAGCTTTTCCGTGGCCAAACCGATGATCATCGTCCGCGGGGCGCAAAGCATAGCTAAGTACTAGAAAACTCATCATCGAGGCACTAATATCGAGTAAAGAGTCAGTCAATGAACCAAGCATTGCGGCACTGCCTGACGACAACCAAGCCCAACATTTCGTGGCTATCATCAAACTGACCATCGCCATGGTAAACATACTGGCAAAACGCACTAATACATCATAACTTGCCTTCACGAGCTTCCCTTTTGTTCTACAGCGGACTCACTAAGTCCTCGATATTTATATTTAATAAGTGTACAGCTTAGCGAAATGAAGTGAAATATTGATGACATAAAAGCGCAAAACGCTTAGCCAGCTTTTATCACTGCGCTATACTAGGCGCTGCTATTTTTTCGAGGTGACTATGTTAGATATTGTATTGTACCAACCAGAGATCCCGCCTAACACGGGGAATATCATTCGTTTATGTGCCAACACAGGTTATGACCTGCACTTAATCGAGCCACTTGGCTTCGAGTGGGATGACAAACGTGTAAAACGCGCCGGTTTAGATTATCACGAATTTAGCAATGTTCAGCGCCACGCTTCTTTTAAAGACTATCTCAACAGTGCGCAACCTAAGCGCGTTTTTGCCTGCACAACCAAAGGTAAGACATACCACCATGAACCACAATATCAGGCGGGAGATTGCTTATTATTTGGTCCAGAAACTCGTGGCTTACCAGAGGAGATTATATTCTCACTGCCAGAAGAACAACGAGTAAGGATCCCAATGCGCCCAGACAGCCGCAGCATGAACTTATCCAATGCAGTCGCTGTGTTTGTGTATGAATCTTGGCGCCAACTCGATTTTGCTAACGCCCAATAAAGAAAAAGCGGAATTTATTCCGCTTTTTGCTCTCTACTCAACAAAGCCATAGCGGCTTCTTTGACATCTTTTTGCTGATAGAGCACTTGATAAATTTGCTCCACGATAGGCATTTCAATACCCGAACGCTGTGCAAGCAAATACACTTCTTTGGTATTGCGGTAACCCTCAACCACCTGGCCAATACTCTGCATTGCGTCATCGACACCTAGACCCTTACCAAGTGCCAAACCAAAGCGACGATTACGTGATTGATTGTCTGTACAGGTTAAGATCAAATCACCCAATCCAGCCATACCCATAAAGGTCTCTGAACGTGCGCCTAACGCTTTACCAAGGCGGCATAATTCTGCAAGGCCTCGAGTGATCAGCGCTGTTCTTGCATTCGCGCCGAAGCCAAAGCCATCCGACATGCCCGCGCCAATCGCAATCACGTTTTTCACCGCACCGCCAAGTTGGATACCAATGAAATCATCGTTATTGTATACACGGAAAGAACGGCCACAATGCAATAACTTAGCGAGCTGAGTCGCGAATTCACTCTGCGTTGCCGCGACAGAAATTGCCGTTGGCAGCCCTGCAGCCATTTCTTTAGCAAACGTTGGTCCGGAAAGTACAGCCAGTGGTACACTCTCACCCAACTGTTGCTGTGCAACTTCTTGCAACAAACGACCAGTATCAGGCTCTAACCCTTTGGTTGCCCACGCCACTTTTGCACCCGGTTGCAAATCCTCTCGGATCATCGCTAACGTGTCTGCAAAAGCATGACTTGGTACCACCACCAGTACAACTTCACTGGCCTTAACCGCCTTATGTAAATCGGCTTCTAAGTGCAAAGAATCTGGAAAAGGAATATCAGACAGATAACGTTGGTTTTTACGCTCAGCTGCAAGCGTCGCAACATCATCTTTATTTCGACCCCATAAGGTGACATGGTGACCATTACGGGCGAAACAAATAGCAAGGGCGGTGCCATAAGACCCCGCCCCTAAAACAGTTACAGCTGACTGAACTGAACTCATAAATTATGCGTCAGCAGTTTGCTCAGCTGGTGCTGATTGCGCCGCACGTTGCTGCATGTACTGTGCAAACAAAGCGTCAAAGTTAACTGGTGCTAGATTTAACTGTGGGAAAGTACCACGGTTAACCAAGCTTGCTACTGTTTCACGTGCATAAGGGAATAAAATGTTCGGGCAGAAAGCACCTAACATGTGTGCCATTTGCACTTCTTCTAAATCAGCGATTGAGAAGATACCTGCTTGTTGGATCTCACATAAAAATGCTGTTTCTTCACCCAGTGTCGCAGTGACAGTCAGCGACAACACAACTTCAAATACGTTGTTGTCTAGCTTGTCTGAACGCGTGTCCATATCTAGTTTAACTTCAGGCGTCCACTCTTTTTGAAAGATAGCCGGCGAGTTAGGCGTTTCAAATGAAACATCTTTTGTGTAAATACGTTGGATATTGAATTGCGCGCCTTCTTGTTGTTCTGCTGCGGCGTTTTGGTTCTGATCTGTCATGAGTGTTCCTAAATTCTTTAATTTTTAAATAATAAGTTTATAGACTAAGCAAAGCGTTTAGCTCACCTTTTGCTTCAATAGCCATCATATCGTCACATCCACCGATGTGTTTTTCGCCGATAAAAATCTGCGGTACTGTGTAACCGCCATTGGCTTTTTCAATCATTTGGTCACGCAACTCTGGCTGCTTGCCAATATCATATTCAGTGTATGTTACACCTTTAGCATCAAGCAATGCCTTAGCTCGGTGGCAAAATGGGCAATAATCTTTAGTATAAATTACAACGTCGGTCATGGCCTGCTCTCTGTTACTTTCCTGTTGTGGTTGGTAACCCTGCACTTTGCCAAGATCCCATGCCACCATTTAAAACATATACGTGTTCAAAGCCCGCTTTGTGCATGGTATTCGCTATACCTGACGCAGTCATGCCTGTTGTACACACAATTATAATGGGTTTGTTCTTTTGTTTTTCAAGCCCTGCAAAATCATTTTGTTTTGCTTTCTCTGCGCTTAAGTGTTTTGCACCTGCGATTCTGCCCGCGTTAAACTCTTTCATCGGACGAATATCAACGACTTGCCCCTCTTCACGGTTTACTAATAACGTAAGCTGTTGAGGGTTAATTTGTCTGATGGCAGAAAACTTACTTTTAAACCAGCTAGCGACAATCATCACAACCAACGCCAACCAAATAACACTTAGAATCGCGTTATTACCAATAAATTCGATGTATTGTTCCATGCACCTTCCAACTTTACACTTGTTGAGTACGCCATTGATAGTCCGTGACGTGCCCACATATTATGAATAGCCACGAAGTATAACGTTTGCATACGTTTCGGTATAGCCCTTTGTACATTGACCAAAGCATGAATTGCATCTCTATAACGCAATAAAGATGAGGATTAATCATCGCCACAGGGCTGAATATTTACACAAAACAAGGTATGCTAGGGCCAGAAATTAAGTCGCGCTTATTGTCTTAAGCCCACTTCGGCATGAATGAAGATATTAGTTCTTAAAGGAGCCCAAATGAGTACACCCAAAAAACCACTTGTCCTAATGATTTTAGACGGTTGGGGTTATCGAGAAGAAACCGAAAGTAATGCTATTTTAGCAGCGAACACTCCGGTTTTAGATCATTTATGGCAAACTCGGCCTCATACTCTGATCTCAGGTTCAGGGTTAGATGTGGGCCTTCCTGATGGGCAAATGGGTAACTCTGAAGTGGGACATGTTAACTTAGGCGCTGGCCGCATCGTATACCAAGATTTTACTCGTATCACCAAAGCTATTAATGACGGTGAATTTGAACACAATCCGGTACTTGTCCAGAGCATAGACAAAGCTGTCGCTGCGGGCAAAGCCGTTCATCTGATGGGATTACTCAGCCCCGGCGGGGTCCATAGCCATGAAGATCACATCGTTGCAGGCATTAAACTGGCTGCACAACGTGGTGCGAAAGCGGTTTACTTCCATGCCTTTTTAGACGGTCGTGACACGCCACCGAGAAGCGCTCAAGCCTCTATCGAGCGCATCGAAGCGTTGTTTGCGCAGCTTAACTGTGGACGATTAGCGTCAATTATTGGCCGTTACTACGCGATGGACAGAGACAACCGCTGGGATCGTATTGAATCAGCATATAACCTCATGGTTTGTGCGCAAGGTGATTATCAATACAATAGTGGTGTTGACGCCCTTCAAGCTGCTTATGCACGTGATGAAAATGACGAGTTCGTCAAAGCCTCTGTTATCCAGCCTCAAGATGCACAACAAGCAAAAATTGAAGACGGCGATACACTCATTTTCATGAACTTCCGCGCTGACCGAGCACGTCAAATGACCCGTGCCTTTGTGGATGCACAATTCAGTGCATTTACGAAACAAGTAGCACCAAAACTCAGTGCCTTTGTGATGATGACAGAATACGCAGCTGACATTGACGCACCCGTAGCATTTGCACCAGAAGCGTTAAACAATGTTCTGGGCGAATGGCTTGCTAAACAAGGCAAAACACAGTTGCGAATTTCTGAAACCGAAAAATATGCCCATGTCACTTTCTTCTTCAGTGGCGGTAGAGAAGATGAATTCGAAGGTGAAAAACGTGAGTTAATTCCTTCCCCTCAAGTGGCAACTTACGACTTACAACCAGAAATGAATTCTGAGTTACTTACAGATAAGCTCGTAGAAGCAGTTCACAGCGGCAAGTATGATGTGATCATCTGTAATTACCCCAATGGTGACATGGTTGGTCACTCGGGTGTATTTGAAGCAGCTGTAAAAGCCTGTGAAGCCGTAGACAAGTGTATTGGTCGCGTTGTGGAAGCACTAGAGCAAGTGGGTGGCGAAGCATTGATCACAGCTGACCATGGTAATGCCGAACAGATGACCAATGCAAAAACAGGCCAAGCTCATACAGCACACACCAGTGAGCCTGTACCTTTTATTTATGTCGGTAGAACGGCGCAAGCACATGCGAATAAAACATTGAGTGACGTTGCCCCGACGATGTTGCATCTACTTGGCATAGAGCAACCAAGCGAAATGACTGGCACGCCAATCATGACATTAAACTAAGTATGTATAACACACTTAGCAAGTTACTCTTGTTAGGTTTTTTATTAGCGGCAAGCAGCATTGCCGCTAATGAATCTCGCACCAAGCAAGATTTAACTGAAGTACAACAAGAGCTAAAAAAGAGCCAACAAAGCTACCAGCAGCAGCGTCAGAAAATCGCTGAGATGCGCGCTACGCTCAAATCTCACGAGCTTAGTATTGCCAAAAGTGCCAAAGCCTTGTCATTAACACAGCAAGGTATCAGCGAAAATAAACAGCAGCAATATGCTCTGAAAAGCGAAGCCAAAAGTCTTAATAAGAAAAAGCAAAAGTTACAACAACTACTCGCTGCACAGCTAAAAAGCGCCTACATGAATGGCACTCACGATTACTCAAAAATGCTTCTAAACCAAGAGCATAGCGCCACTTTAGAGCGCACAATAAGTTATTACGACTATTTTAACAAAGCCCGCATTCAGCAGTTGGACGAACTGAAACAAGTATTCGTAAAACTTGCCGAAAACCAACAAAAATTAGAAAAAAAGCAAGCCCAGCTCTTGGCTTTATCAGAGCAACAACAGCTGCGTCAATCAGAGTTAATTGCAGGACAAAAGCAGCGTCAAACACACATTCAAAAATTAAATACGGCTTTGCGAGAGACCGCACAAGCCATCGATTATCTAAAAGAAAATGAACAAACCCTTATCACCACTTTGGAAGAATTAGCAAAGGTACAAGAGCCCGCTGAGATTGTGCTCGATGGACTTAGCACCAGCAAAGGACAACTACTTTGGCCTAGTGATGGTCGCTTAAGATACAAGTTTGGACAGCGTAAGCATGCTGGAATGAGCTGGAAAGGCGTGCTGATCCAAGCTGAAGCAGGCATGCCAGTAAATAGTATAAGACAAGGTCAAGTCGTGTATGCTGATTGGCTCAATGGCTTTGGATGGGTCATCGTCGTTGATCACGGAGAGGGATTTATGAGCCTGTATGGACATACACAAACCCTACTCAAAGATGTCGGCGATCTTGTAAATACAGGGGAAACTATTGCCTTAGTAGGACAAAGCGGCGGGCAGGCTCGTTCTGGTCTATACTTTGAAATACGGCATAAAGGAAGCGCTGTCGACCCGGTAAAATGGTGTAAAGCAAGTTAATTGAATAACCCGTGCTGCACCAACACTTGGAGCAGCACATGACATTCACTCACTTCACAAGAAAAGACTTTTTGCAGATTGTAAACGCATGGCGCATATCGTTACTGTGTGTTTTGTTAAGTCTGGCTTTGCTTTCCGTTTCCTCAAATGCAAAACAACAATTTACCCAAGAACAAGTCAATGAAATTGTTTTTCATATTCACGCCTATTACGTTGAAGACTTACCACTTAGCCACGTTCATTTTAAAAACTTCGACACCTTGCTAAAGCAACTTGACCCATATTCAAAGTATTTATCTGAAACAGAATTAGAGGCTATTTTTAGCGCGGCAAATGGTCGCTATACCGGTATAGGCATTGAGGTTGAAGAGCGAGAAAACCGCATCGTCATAGTCAACACCTTACCGGGTTCTCCTGCTGAACTTGCAGGCATCGAAGGGGGTGATAAGTTAGTTGCAATCAACTCTGAAGACGTCACCAACAAAAACATTGAACATGTATCAAAACTGCTTCAAAAAGCGCAACTTTCTACTATTCAAGTCACCGTTGAGCGCGCAAAGAGCAAACTTACATTAGCGCTGCGCCGCCAAGAAATTAACTTACAAAGCGTCACGAGCCAACTACTTGCTCATGGAAATGGATATATTTCGCTGAATAGTTTCAACAATAATAGCTTTCACGATGTTGCCAGACACATCAATAAGATGACATCTAATAATGGAGCGCCTTTATCAGGCCTTATTATCGACCTGAGAGATAATCCTGGTGGGACATTAACCGCGGCAGTGGCGATTTCAGATCTATTCCTAAATTCGGGCGTTATTGTCTCCACCAAGGGACGCTTTTATGACGCAAACCAACAATTCAGTGCTCAACACGGTGACATTCTTAACGGTGCTCCGCTTGTGGTCATGATCAATGAAAACTCCGCTTCTGCATCTGAAATTTTGGCTGGTGCTCTGCAAGACAATCAAAGGGCTTTAGTGGTAGGTACAAAATCCTTTGGTAAAGGCTCTGTACAATCGCTTATCCCTATAGGCAATGGTACGACGGCACTGAAATTAACAACGGCTCGTTACTACACGCCACAAGGGCGTTCCATTGAAGGGGTGGGTATTGAGCCTGATATCACGCTATCGAAGCAAGTACTTTCACAAATGAGTAAACAGGTTATAATGACTGATGAACAAACAAGCAAAAGTGAGCTACTTGCTAAATTAGATTCTCATTTGCTCAATGCTAAAAAGTTACTTGAAAACCAATAATATTTAAAACAAAACCACAATAATAAGAATGGAAAAGTGCAGGTTATTTATCGGGGAATTGTAGCGCTTTGGCTACTCGCGTTGCCGTGTGTAGCCAAGCAAATTGCCATTGTTGTTGATGACATTGGCAACCACAAACGAGACTTACAGTTGCTGGAATTACCCGGACAGCTGTCTTTTTCTATTTTACCGCATACCCCCTATTCTCAGCAGTTCGCTTATTTAGCCAGCCATGCAGATAAAGAACTGCTTCTTCATGTACCCATGCAATCATTGCAGGATAAAGCGCTAGGCCCTGGTGGACTGACTCTTAATATGAACAAATGGCAGCTTCAGAGCACCCTAGGACACGCTTTGGCTACATTACCTCAAGTTAAAGGGGTCAATAATCATATGGGTTCAGCCTTAACGCAATATGTAGAACCAATGAAATGGACCATGGAGATACTCAAAAAGCGAGGGTTATTCTTTTTAGACAGTAGAACGACCGAATACACTCAAGCTCAAAATGTCGCAAATTTATATGGTGTTGAGAACATTGGTCGACACGTTTTTTTAGATAATATACTCACTGAAGAAGCACTTAGCGCACAATTAGAAGTACTCAAAGAAAAAGCGGATAACGAAAGGTTTGCGATAGCGATTGCCCACCCTTACCCTGAAACCATGGCCTTTTTACAAAACGTATTACCCGAATTAGAAGCCCAAGGATATGAGCTAGTTCCTGTATCACGGCTTGTCGAGTCAAAGTATATTCAACTTGCCAAACATGCCCAAACAAGTGCCGTATCACCTATTCCTGCAAGCGAATAAATAATAATCGGCACACTTTGTCCATTCTTTGATCTCACTCCATGCACAATTTGCCAATGTGCGTTATAACTTTACTGTGTATTGCCAATAATAAAGGAAGTCATTATGTTACATACGGTCGCCGATCTGATGACTGTTGATCCATTTGCCGTTGACAGCAAAGCCTCGTTAAAAGACGCTCATGATCTTATGCGAGAAAAGAATATACGTCATATACCTGTGATTAATGAACAAGGTATACTGCAGGGGATGCTGACGCAAAAAATTATGATTTCGAAAGTGATGGGAATTATGGCCACTTATGGTGCGAATGCACTAGAGAGAAAAGAAAAATACACGCTAGTTGGAGATGTTATGGCAACCGACTTCGCCAGTATTCAGCCAACGCAAAGTTTAGCTGAAGTTGCGGAGTTTTTTGTCAAGAACCGTCATGGCTGTATGCCTGTAGTCGACGAACAAAATAAGTTATTAGGCATTTTGACTTCGTCAGACTTTGTCCGTTTAGCAGCGGCCTTACTCAGCTAAAAAGCAAAAAGTAACAATGTACTGACAACTGCCATTGTTACTTTTCACATTTGACTAAAACAATTACGCTTTTTCAGCTAGCGTTCTAGCAACGGTACGCATACCTACCGTTGTGGCACCAGGCGCCCACTGCGCACTTGCGCCATCTCTAAACGATGCAGCTAAATCAATATGAACCCACCCTTTACCTTCATTTGGTACAAAGCGTGAGAGGAACCCAGCTGCATTTGATGCCCCACCAAAACCGCCGCCTTTTTGTGCTCGGCTATTTGCCGTATCCGCATAGGCAGAAGGGCAATTATTCTGATGCCATTTTTCAAGTGGCAATGGCCACGCAGCTTCAAACTCTTGCTCAGCAAATTGCTGAACATCATTTATCAACTCTTTATCCAAACCAAATAAAGCATTGTATTCCTGCCCTACTGCAACTAGCGCAGCTCCTGTAAGCGTCGCAGCATCAATGATAAGCTCCGCACCACTTTCACCAGCTGCCATCAAGCCATCCGCTAACACCAAGCGACCTTCTGCGTCAGTATTTACGATTTCAACGGTTGTGCCATTTTTATAGGTAAGAATATCACCAAGCTTATAAGCGTGTCCTGAAATCAAATTCTCCGCACAACACAAAAATAGTTTAATGCGTTTATTGATGCCACGTTGAATCGCCAAAGCCAAGCCTGCGGTCACAGTAGCTGCACCACCCATATCACACTTCATGCCCAGCATACCTTCGCTCGATTTGATTGAATAACCCCCCGAATCGAAAGTGATCCCCTTACCGACCAAAGCGGCACTCACTGGAGCTTGTGCATCGCCCGTTGGGTTGTAATCTAACTCAAGCAAAACAGGAGGGCGCTCGCTACCACGGCCTACCTCATGAATACCAATCCATTGCTGCTCTAACAAAGCCTTGCCCTTAATGATCTGATAGCTCACATGCTCAGGCGCTAAAGACTGAATAAACTCAGCCGCGGTACCCGCTAAACTTTCTGGGTAAATATCTTCAGCTGTGCCATTGATCATTTGTCTGGCCCATGTTGCAGCATTTTGCAACGCACTCAATTCATTAAGATCCGATTTGGCATTGTCTACAAATTCAACACCAGTGAGTTGCTTAGGACTTACAAACCCCTGATAGAATGCCCACTGCGATTCAGTACACCAGCCATCGCCTTGCAAATGAACTTGAGTAATACCTTGCTGAGCCAATGTTCTCGCGGCTTTTTGAATGTTCTTCAACGTTTCCAACTCATTTAGGTGGATCGTTGCTCCTTGATTGTCAAAAGATAGTGCTGCGTTTGCACCCCAATGCGGTGCTGCGGCTTGTTCGCTTAAACGGACAATAAATTTGTCAGACATAGTTATAATTACTCTTGCGCTTATGAATAACTTAAAGTGTACACTAGCGCGTAAGTTGACCCAACCGATTGCGATTAATTGATGAAATTTTCAAACCCACTCAAAAAAGCCACACTCATCAAACGCTACAAGCGCTTTTTAGTAGATTTACACTGTGAGCAGCAAGGAGAATTCACTGTTCACTGTGCCAATACAGGAAAAATGACGGGTTGTGCTGATCCTGGATTTTCGGCCTACTACTCAACCAGCGATAACCCTAAACGCAAGTATCCCAACTCTTTGGAGTTGACTCAAAATAGCGCAGGTGAGCTGATATGCGTTAATACCGCACATGCAAACCAAGTTGCTAGTGAAGCAATCGAGAGAGGCGCGATTAATGAATTGACTGGCTATACGCAAATACAACGCGAAGTAAAGTACGGTCATGAAAACAGTCGCATCGATATTTTGCTTAATAACGAAAAAAACGCACCATGCTACGTTGAAGTCAAATCCGTCACTTTGTTGGATGCAAACAAAGGCTATTTTCCAGATGCACAAACGCTCAGAGGACAAAAGCATGTGCGTGAGCTTATTGCTTTAAAAAAGCAAGGGATCCGCGCCGTGTTGTTATATGTTGTCATGCATGAAGGTATCAACAGTGTCAGTCCTGCAGCACATATTGATGCGGCGTATACTGAATTAATCAAACAAGCCATTGCTGAAGGTGTAGAAATTCTCGCTTATAAAACAGCAATTTGTGAAAAAGAGATCATAATAAGTCAACAACTTCCCATTATTATGAGTTGAAATAAATAAATTTACCCATATATCGCAGAGAA
This sequence comes from Pseudoalteromonas sp. ABE4_541, assembly GCF_056312285.1. NCBI lineage: Bacteria > Pseudomonadati > Pseudomonadota > Gammaproteobacteria > Alteromonadales > Pseudoalteromonadaceae > Pseudoalteromonas > Pseudoalteromonas sp. ABE4_541. The sequence goes on along the minus strand of NZ_JBSVEM010000020.1, from coordinate 41,258 downwards.
TTAGAACTTAGCCTCTAAGACTGAGATAACTGAGCAGACGTCATACTAAAAGTTAAAAAATGTTTGCTTAGGGGGTAAGATTCTGCTATTTATAGCCGCCGGCGTTAGCTGGGGTATTGTTTTAAGGATTTAGGAGAATTCTATGCCAGACCAAAAGAAACTGGGGTTATTGGCTCAAGCCGGTTTAGAACCTTATCAGGAAAAACCGGGCGAAGAATACATGAATGACGCACAACGTGCGCATTTCAAAGCAATTTTAGAAGCATGGCGTAAAGACCTACGTAATGAAGTGGATCGCACAAAAACGCACATGCAAGACGAAGCAGCAAATTTTCCTGATCCTGTTGACCGAGCAGCTCAAGAAGAAGAGTTTTCTTTAGAATTACGTACCCGTGATCGTGAGCGTAAACTAATTAAAAAGATTGAAAAAACACTGCAACTGATCGAAGACGACGATTTTGGTTTTTGCGAATCTTGTGGCATCGAAATTGGTATCCGTCGCTTAGAAGCGCGTCCGACTGCCGACTTATGTGTTGATTGTAAAACACTCGCAGAAATCAAAGAAAAGCAAAACGGCCGAGGCTAACCTCAGCCAACTATGCTCACCCCAGCAGTATCAAAAGTAGGGAGCTATCGCGGTCGATTTGCTCCCTCGCCTTCCGGTCCCTTACACTTCGGTTCACTTGTTGCGGCACTTGCCAGCTACCTAGATGCGAAAACAAATCAAGGCCAATGGTTGGTTCGTATTGAAGATATTGATACCCCCAGAGTAGTTAAAGGTGCCGACAGCGATATTTTGTCCACGCTTGAAGCTTATGGGCTATGCTGGGATGAAAGCGTTGTTTATCAAAGTCAGCGTCATGATTTATATCAACAAGCTCTGACACAATTAAAACAACAAAAATTGGTTTACGCTTGTGCGTGCACTCGCAAAGAAATCAAAATACGAGGTGGTTTTTACGATAATCATTGTCGTACGCTCAATCTTCCTGAAACAGATCATGCCCTACGCCTTCGGCAAAACTACCCCATTTATGAGTTTGATGACCTTATTCAAGGTAAAGTGCATATTCCAACACACATCGCTTTAGAGGATTATGTTATCAAACGCCGTGATGGCTTGTTTGCGTATCAATTAGTAGTCGTGTTGGATGACATTGTTCAAGGGATCAGCCATGTGGTCCGCGGCGCAGATTTACTCGAACCAACAGCGAGACAACTTGGTTTATTTGCGCAACTTGGGTTTGCAGCACCGCACTATGCACATGTGCCACTTGTTGTCTCCAAGCCTGGTTTTAAGCTATCTAAGCAAAATTATGCCCCAGCAATTGATAAAAATAACCCTGTACCGGCAACCCTAGAAGCATTGAATTTTCTTGGTTTTACCCCACCTAAAGCACTTCATAGTGCAAAAATCGATGAAGTCATACAGTGGGCAACTGACGAGTTTTCTCTGACGCGAGTGCCTAAAGTACTCGAAAAACAGCTTATTTCAGCGCCATAAAGCACAATATTTAGCACGGTAACTTAATTTTTTGCCAGCTCTGGTATATTATAGCGTGCCTCGTAGTCAAGCCTACGGGCAGCATATTTGACGGTATATCTACTTCGTTTTTTGGGAGACGGGCTATTATTTCTAAATTATTTAAGTTCTGCAGGCAATTAGTTGGTCAAAGTGAAGGCCAAACTACGTCTGTCGCTTGCGCTGAACCAAAAGTGATCCCGCGTAGTGAACACAATATTTCACGCAAACAATTTAGCCCAAATGCAATCAAGGTACTCTATCGTTTAAAAGACGGTGGCTATGATGCGTATCTAGTCGGTGGTTGCATTCGTGATATTTTGTTAGGGATCGAGCCTAAAGATTTTGACGTTGTAACCAATGCAACGCCAGAGCAAGTAAAAAAGCTATTTAGAAACTGCCGTTTGATTGGACGCCGTTTTCGTTTGGCGCATATCGTATTTGGTCGAGAGATCATAGAAGTCGCGACGATGCGTGGTCATCACCAAGGGCAAGACAAGAAGAACCCGGTGAGTCACTCTAGTGAACATGGGCAACTACTGCGCGATAATGTATACGGCACCATTGAAGAAGATGCTGAACGTCGAGATTTTTCGATAAATGCGCTGTACTACTCGGTTAATGATTTCAGTATTCATGACTTTGCTAATGGTATTGACGCCATTAAAGCACGCAAAATAGAGCTCATTGGCGATCCCGAAACGCGTTACCGAGAAGATCCGGTACGTATGCTTCGCGCTGTCCGTTTTGCCACCAAATTGGATATGCAAATAGCTCCTGCAACCAAAGCGCCAATCAAGGAACTTGCAGACTTACTGAGTAATATCCCGCCAGCTCGCCTTTTTGAAGAAACGCTCAAGCTATTTTTAAATGGTAAAGCACAAGACAACTTCCATATGCTGCGTGAGTTTGGGTTATTTAAGCAGCTATTCCCCGCGCTTGATGCAATACTAGAACAAAATGAAAATGGGTTCGAGCAGCGCTTTATCGCGCAAATGTTTGCCAATACGGATCAACGTATCAATGCCGACAAAAAGGTAACACCTGCATTCGTATATGCTGCATTACTATGGTTTCCATTGTTACAGCGCAGTGAGCAGTTACAACAACAAGAGCAGCTTTCTGAATACGATGCCTTCGCTCAAGCGATGAACCTAGTACTAAGCGACAACGCGCAGCATATTGCTGTGCCCAAACGTTTTACATTGGGAGCAAGAGATATTTGGCATATACAAATGCGCTTAGACAAGCGTGGTGGTCAACGCGCCTACCGCTTAAGCCAGCAGCCAAGGTTCAAAGCAGCTTACGATTTCTTACTATTGAGAGTGGAAAGTGGTGAAGTACAGCAACAAGCCCTTGCTGACTGGTGGACTAACTACTTACAACAAGATATAAACGGTCAAAAAGACATGGTGCGCTCACTGTCATCACAAGAAGCTGGAAAGCCTCGTCGCCGCTATCGCCGTAAACCAAAGAAGAAACCACAGGGTAATGAATAAGGTATACATTGGCCTAGGCGCTAACCTCAGCGAGCCTATGGCACAATTAACGCGTGCGCTAGAGGCGTTAAAACAACTGCCTCAGTGTCACTTTGTCAGCTGCTCACGATTCTATGGCTCAAAGCCTATGGGTCCTCAGGATCAACCTGATTATGTGAACGCGGTTGCCCGCATTGATACAGAGTTAGCCGCTGAGGCGCTATTAGACGCATTACAGCGCATTGAACTTGAGCAGGGTCGAGTACGCAAAGAAGAACGCTGGGGCCCACGCACGCTAGATTTAGACATTTTACTTTTTGGCACCGAGCAAATTAATTCCGAGCGATTAACCGTACCGCATTATGGTTTATGCCAACGCGAATTTGTTATTTATCCACTGCTTGAAATCGCCCCTCACCTAGAATTACCTTCAGGTGAAAAGCTTGCTGAAGTTTGTAAGCAAGTACCATTAAACGGCTTAACCCCCATTCAATAATAACGATATTCCATCAAGAGGACTGACATGGCTAAGGTAACTGTATCAACACTGGCAAAAATGAAAAAACAACAAAAAAAGATCACGGCACTAACAGCCTACGATGCTAGTTTTGCAAAACTCTTTCATGATAATGGTGTCGATATTATATTGGTGGGTGATTCATTGGGCATGGTATTACAAGGTGGGGAAGATACTCTATCAGTAAGCAATGACGATATTGCCTATCATACTCGCTGCGTAAGAGCTGGCAGTAAGGAATTGTTTGTCATCGCAGATATGCCATTTATGACCTATTCAAACCCAGCACAGGCATGTGAAAACGCTGCACAGCTTATGCGCTCTGGTGCAAACATGGTTAAGTTAGAAGGCGGCTCTTGGTTACTCGATAGCATTCGAACATTAACACAGCAAGGTATTCCAGTATGTGGTCACCTCGGCCTAACACCTCAGTCTGTCAATGTATTTGGTGGTTTCAAAATTCAAGGTCGCCAGGATGAACAAGCTGAGCGTATGATAGCCGATGCAAAAGCACTTGAAGACGCTGGTGCGCAACTACTGGTTGTGGAGTGCATTCCATCTGAGCTCGCAAAACGCATATCTGAAGCGTTGACCATTCCAGTGATCGGTATTGGTGCAGGTAAAGACACTGATGGTCAAATTCTGGTTATGCATGATCTAGTGGGTATTTCAGCGGGCTATATTCCTAAATTTTCTAAAAACTTTTTAGCCGAAACAGGTAATATGCCAGACGCGGTTAAGAAGTACTGCCAAGATGTACAATCTGGCGCGTTTCCCACTTCTGAACACGAGTTTAACTAATGCAATCCGTAACTGAGATAAAATCGCTTCGTAGCCAAATCAAAGCCTGGCGTCAGCAAGGCTTAACTATCGCGTTCGTGCCAACTATGGGTAACTTACATGATGGACATTTTTCTTTGGTCGAAATGGCTAAAAACCTCGCAGATAAAGTGGTAGTAAGTATTTTTGTCAACCCTATGCAATTTGGTGCGTCCGAAGATCTCGACAGCTATCCGAGAACTCTGATGCAAGACAAACAGGGTTTAGCAGACTTAGAAACTGATTTAGTTTTTACCCCTACCGTCGAAGCGATGTACCCCAACGGTTTATCGGCACAAAGCTATGTCGATGTACCTGAAGTGTCTTTAGGGTATTGTGGTGGCTCCCGCCCAGGCCATTTCAAAGGTGTAGCAACCGTTGTGACCAAATTATTCAATATGGTGCAGCCTGACATCGCCTGTTTTGGAGAGAAAGATTATCAACAGCTTCAAGTAATAAAAACCATGGTACGCGATCTGTCTATGCCAATTGAAATTGTTGGCGTACCAACTAAGCGTGAACAAAATGGCCTAGCTATGAGCTCTCGTAATGGCTATTTGAGTAAGCAACAAAAAGACACCGCCAAAGTGCTATATAAAGCGCTTAAAGGTGCAGAGCTTGCGCTCCAAACAGGTACAAAAACGATTAGCGATATCGAAGCGGCAGCCAAGCTTTCATTAACTGAAAGCGGCCTAAAACCAGATTACTTTAGTATCGCAAATGCATCCACATTAAAGCCTGCTACACTAGAGGATACACAATTAGTGATACTGGCTGCTGCATACTTAGGCTCAGTGAGACTGATAGACAATTTGCAGGTTAGCCTTTAACTTTTAAACATCTCACAAGGACAGTTATGAAAAAGCTCGTCATATTTGCCAGCGCTGTTTTTCTCAATGCGTGCCAGAACAATAACTCAGCGGAGTTAAACTTTTGCGCACAGCAAAACTACCAATGTGAAGTACAATGTGAACGCGTAGCGCCAAATGGCAGCTTATCTAGCCAAATGTGCATAGGTGACTGTACCGATAGTTTTAATAGCTGTAAACGTGAGGCTGATCAACTCATAAAAACCAGCCAAACACCCTAGCACTTTTTTGCTCTTACCTAGTAAAAAGCCACTCGCCATCGAGTGGTTTTTTTAACGCAGCTACGCCTGATTTAACCCATTACAAGTGTTCAGGTGTTATTGCAAGTTAATGCAATCAGGGTTATGTCGCGCTACGATAGCTTAAAATTACCATAACACAAAAAACAAACGGCCTGCACATTCATGCAGGCCGTTTTGAGCGCGGTGTAAACAGTCCAGATTGTTTACATTATAATCTTATAGCAAGCCTAGCTTCTTAAGTTCAGAGCTTGCCATTTTGCCAGAAAGTGGCACGTAACCATCTTTCTCTACAATTTTTTGACCGTCTTGTGAAAGTACCATCTTCAAAAATTCAGCTTCGATTGGCGCTAAAGGCTTGTTTGGGTGTTTGTTTACGTAAACATACAAGAAGCGTGATAATGGGTATTTACCTTGAGCAACATTATCTAAAGTTGCATCAACAAAGTTACTACCTTTTTTCGCTAGTGGCACAGTACGTACACCAGAAGTTTTATAACCAATGCCTGAGTAACCAATTGCATTCACTGATGAAGAGATTGACTGTACAACCGATGCAGAACCAGGTTGCTCGTTTACGTTGTTACGGAAGTCACCTTTACACAGTGCTTTTTTCTTGAAGTAACCGTAAGTACCAGATACCGAGTTGCGACCATATAGCTGCACATCTTTTGCTGCCCAATCACCTGTCAAACCAACATCACTCCAGCGCTTTACTTCTGCTGATGCACCACACTTACGTGTTGAAGAGAAAATCGCATCAACTTGGTCAATACGTAAACCTTCAATAGGGTTATCTTTGTGTACAAATACAGCTAACGCATCGATAGCAACACGCACTTCTGTAGGCTTATAACCATAACGCTTTTCAAACGCTTCGATTTCTTTTGACTTCATTTTACGGCTCATTGGACCGAAGTTAGCTGTCGCTTCCGTTAATGCTGGTGGCGCAGTTGAAGAGCCCGCAGCTTGAATTTGGATATTTACGTTAGGGTAAATACGCTTATACTCTTCCGCCCAAAACGTCATCATGTTCGCTAACGTATCAGAACCCACTGAAGAGAAGTTACCTGAGATCCCGCTGGTTTTGTTATATTCTGGTAATGTTTTATCCAACGCTGATACTTGTGTTGAAACTAATGTTGTTACAGCCACACCCATTGCGGCAACTAAGCTTTTAAATTTCATTGGGGTTACTCCAATTGTTCGTCCCATTTAAATGACGCAGACTATTTTGCAGCCATTCAATGACAGAAAAATTACTTCTATATGACACTTTTATGACTTTCATCATTTGTCATAAAAGAGACCTTTGATTTCGGAAAGGCAAAAGAAAAGCATGATCCTTCACCCAACGTACTTTGTATTTCCAAGTTAGAGTCATGCCTTGTAAGCACATGCTTAGTAATAGCGAGCCCAAGCCCAGAACCACCAGTTTTTCGACTACGAGCTTTATCCACACGATAAAAGCGTTCCGTTAGTCTGTGAATATGCTCTGCTGCAATCCCATCTCCATTATCAATCACAGAGAAGCTAGGTCTGCCTTGCTCATCACAAAACCAATTGACTGCGACCTTGCCTTCAGGCTTGGTATAATGAATGGCGTTAAAAACTAAGTTAGAAAAGGCACTTCTCAGCTCATCCGCAGAGCCAAGAATATCTAATGTTTGATCAACATTAAAAATGAGTTCATGGTGCTTTTCCTGATTCAATGATTTTGCTTCAGTTTCGATAAGTGACAGCATCGCTGGCACATTGACAGGTTTGTCCTTATCTTGCTTGCGCGCCCCTTCAATTCGAGACAGTGACAATAACTGATTAACGAGGCTATCCATACGCTTACATTGTTCAATCATTGTAAAATGCGCTTTATTCCACATGCTAGGCGGCGGTAAATTGTCACTATCCAACATCTCTAGATAGCCGGTAACCACCGTAAGAGGTGTTCTTAGCTCATGAGATACATTCGCAACAAAGTCTTTACGCATTTGCTCCAACTGCTTCAAACGCGTGATGTCGCGCACCACCATCATCAACTGTTCAGCATACGGCATGACTCGAAATTCGAGTACTTGCTCACTGGCATGGCCTGAATCTAGCTCTAAAGGTTCATCAAATTCATGCTCATGCATGTATTTCGCAAATTTTGGATCTCGGATCAAATTGTCCAAACGCTGGCCGTGATCCGTTGGCCATTGAAGCCCAAGTACCTTAAGTGCTAACTGGTTGCACCACACAATACTTAAGTCTTGCTGTAACACAACGACTGCATCAGGCACAGCTTCCGCACCCTCTCTAAATCGGCGGATCAACTCAGCAAGCTCGTTACGTTTTTTACGATTTCGGTGCTGAAGGTGATAGATCCCTTCAAAAATTTGCTCCCATGCGCCTTCCCCCTCAGGTGGATTAAAGCTTCGTTGGTTTAGCAACCAATCGCTCAAGCGATACAACTGATGGTAGTGCCATAATAATAAAGACAATGAACCAATGAAGAGTAAAAGAAACGGCGCACCGATCAAAATACCGATCAAAGTTAAAGGCAGAAAATACAAAAACAGGCGTTTGAATAACGCCTGTTTATTAATCACTCGGTACATAGATGATCGTGTCCTAACACTACTACGTTATGATAGTTATAACTTGCTAGAGAAACGATAGCCAGCACCACGTACTGTTTGTACTAATCTATCATGTCCCAATGGTGCAATCGCCTTACGTAAGCGACGAATATGCACATCAACCGTTCTATCTTCAACATAAACATTAGTCCCCCAAACATGGTCAAGTAGTTGTTCACGGCTGTAAACACGCTCAGGGTGAGTCATGAAAAAGTGTAGCAAACGAAACTCTGTTGGTCCCATATCTAATTCGCTACCAGCAGAAGTTACGCGATGAGAAATTGGATCTAAGCGCAGGCCATGTACTTCAATGGCTTCTTCCAATGAAGTTGGTGATACACGACGGATCACCGCTTTGATCCTTGCCATCAGTTCTTTCGGTGAAAATGGCTTCGTCACGTAGTCATCTGCGCCTACTTCTAAACCTTTCACTTTGTCCTCTTCTTCACCACGTGCAGTTAACATGATAATTGGGATCTGGCGAGTATATTCACTTTGCTTAAACTTTTTAGCAATCTGAATACCACTACCACCTGGTAGCATCCAGTCAAGAAGTACCATATCTGGGTATGGTTCAACCATTGCGGCGATAGCAGAGTCATAATCTTCAGCTTCAATCGCTTGAAAACCATTTTGCTCTAATACAAAAACCAGCATCTCTCTAATAGGTGCTTCATCATCAACTACAAGTACTTTACGTGACATCCCAATGTTCTCTTTCATTACCGAAGTTGCTGTCATTATTATGACTTAGTGTGACAGTTTTATGAAATTGTAACTCGGATCTTAAAAAGCCGCCAAAAAATAAAGAAATTTTATTTCTTTCTTTGGCGGCTCTATAGCTCATTGATGTTACTAAATTATTTTGTTTTCTGAAATTAAATATTAAAAATCATAGCGCAGCGTTAAGGCCATATGATCTTCATCAGGTGTGTTATCTAAACTAAATTGAGAGTACCAAAAATACATACGCGCTTGCTTTGAAAGACTTTTTTCTACGCCAACAGAAGTGGTACTACCAGAGTCAGATAATTTTCCATGGGCGCCATCTGAATCTTGGTATTGAGCCAATAGTTTATAACTATTAATTTTATATGATGCACTGACAACAAAGCTATCGACAGTGTCACTGCTATCAATTTTTTCACTTTGTTGATATGCCCCACCAATTGTAGCGTCGCCAACTCGACCTTGAATCGTGACTCGGTTAATATCATACCCAGCCACTTCACTATCATGAGCAACACTAACGTAAATAGGGGTTTTCTTAAGTTTGCTATCGCCATACATACCAGCAATAGATAAACCAGATTTACCTTTTTGCTTGCTATTGTCTTCTGCGATATAGCTCACTACAAACTTCATATGATTCAGCTCAGGCGTTGTGTACTGAATAGTATCACCTAGTCGGTTTTCACCTGCAAATGACTGCTTTATATCAGCTTCAAAGTCATTCATCATATCGATTTTGCCTTGTGATTTTTTCATCGCTGTATCATCACGGCCAATTAAGACTTGTCCAAAACTACCCTTTAGCCCTACATACTGAGAGCGAGCAGTAATATTCTCACCACTTTTACCGTCTTTATCATTATCAGCAGGGTTCACTTCGAATTCATATTTAAAAAACGCTTCAAGTCCTTCACTAACCTGAGCATCGCCTTTAACTCCAAGTCGGGAGGCATAGCTCTCTATACTTGTCTCATTTTCATCGCTTACATCACTATATTGCACACCGGCGTGCACACGGCCATATACTTTAACATCTTCAGCACTAGCAAAGCCTGATGATATTAATAAAAAAGAACAAAAAACCGTTAACTTAGTTGTTTTCATTTTTTGCGCAGCCTCAGTTAATGAAGATCCAGAGTCCAAACTCCGTGGGCCCATATAGAGATAGTAAATTAAAGAACTACATTATAAAAATTAGACGTTTCCTAGAGGAGATCAAGGAATAAAGCGTTCCGAGATCAAATTTATACTAAGCACACTGTTTTGGATCAAATTCTTACTAAGTTGATCCGTCTGGGATCACTATATTACTAGCTTACACCGTAATAAAAGCCTTAATAACCATTAGATTAGTTAGAAACCCTTTAAAAACCAGCATATCGACGATCAATATGTTCCAAGCTGGTAAAATAATGATCCAAACAAGCATCAATCAGTAACTCATTGATCTTAAAACACGATCAGCTAGTAAAATTTTGATCCAAAAAAAGCCTCGAAATCGAGGCTTTTTATTCTCAAATAGCAGTGTTAGTTATTATTTGATCTGAGCGTCTAACTCCCCTGACAAATAACGTAAGTGCATATCATCTAAAGAAATTGGTTTAATTTTACTTGCGTTACCTGCGGTGCCAAACGCTTCATAACGCGCAACACAGATCTCAGTCATTGCCTTGGTCGCTTCCGCTAAAAACTTACGAGGATCGAAGTTGGCTGGGTTATGCGCTAAATGACGGCGAATTGCACCTGTAGATGCCAAACGTAGGTCTGTATCAATATTTACTTTACGCACACCATATTTGATCCCTTCCACGATTTGCTCTACTGGTACACCGTAAGTTTCTGGGATCTCGCCACCATACTCATTGATCACCGCTAACCAGTCTTGAGGAACTGATGATGAGCCATGCATTACTAAATGCGTATTTGGAATACGCGCGTGAATTTCTTTAATGCGGTTGATTGCAAGGATGTCACCTGTTGGTGGACGAGTAAACTTGTAAGCACCATGTGAGGTACCACAGGCAATCGCCAAAGCATCAACACCCGTTTTACTCACAAAGTCAGCCGCTTCTTCTGGATCTGTCAAAAGTTGATCGTGTGATAATTTACCAACGGCACCAATGCCATCTTCTTCACCCGCTTCACCCGTTTCTAATGAACCTAATACACCAAGCTCACCTTCCACTGATACGCCACATGCGTGCGCCATTTCAACTGTACGGCGAGTCACATCAACATTGTACTCGTAGCTGGAAGGTGTTTTACCATCGTCAAGCAATGAGCCATCCATCATAACTGAAGAAAAACCTAGCTGGATCGAACGCTGACATACCGCAGGAGAAGTGCCGTGATCTTGATGCATTACCACTGGAATATGTGGCCACTCTTCAATTGCAGCTAAGATCATATGACGTATAAACGGCGCACCAGCGTAAGCGCGTGCCCCCGCAGAACCTTGCACAATAACCGGGCTGTTGGTTTTATCAGCCGCTTCCATAATGGCGCGCATTTGTTCTTGGTTGTTTACGTTAAAAGCTGGAACCCCATAACCATGCTCTGCTGCATGATCAAGAAGTTGACGCATACTGATTAAAGCCATTTTGCTTTCTCCAATAGTCGATAGCCGAAACTATCTTGTTTGAACGGATAAATTGTTTTGTGGCTGCGCCACGTTTATTTGCTGCAATCTAAGTGAGAGTGACAACAACAAATAAGGCCAGCGAACGCTGGCCTTTTAAAAATTATACGTTTGCTCTTTTCTCAAGCATAGCTACTGCTGGCAGTTTTTTCCCTTCTAAGAACTCTAAAAAGGCACCACCGCCGGTAGAAATATATGAAATATCATCAGCAACACCGTACTTATCAATCGCAGCTAAGGTGTCACCACCGCCGGCAATTGAAAACGCTTTTGATTTAGCAATAGCGTTTGCGATTGCTTCTGTACCGTTGCCGAATTGGTCAAATTCGAATACACCTACTGGGCCGTTCCACACAACCGTGCCAGCTTGTTCGATGATCTTTGCTAACGTATTTGCAGTATCAGGACCAATATCAAAGATCATATCTTCATCTGTCACTTCGTTCACATTCTTGATAGTCGCGACGGCTGACTCTGAGAATTCTGTGCCGACAACCACATCGGTTGGTACTGGAATATCACCGTCATTTGCACGTGCAGCTGCTGTTAGCTTATTTGCCTCTGCAATTAAGTCTTTTTCATACAGAGATTTTCCTACGGGATTGCCCGCTGCAGCAATGAATGTGTTAGCAATACCGCCACCAGCTACAAGCTGATCGACCACTTTTGACAAGGAATCAAGCACTGTTAATTTAGTCGATACTTTTGAACCACCCACAATTGCAACTAATGGGCGCGCAGGATTATCAAGTGCTTTGCCCAATGCATCTAGCTCAGCGGCTAGCAAAGGGCCCGCACATGCAACTGGCGCATATAAGCCCGCACCGTGAGTTGAAGCTTGAGCTCTGTGTGCCGTACCAAATGCATCCATGACATAAACATCACATAATGCAGCTAGTTTTTTCGATAGCGTTTCGTCATCTTTCTTTTCACCGACGTTGAAACGTACATTTTCAAACACAACGACTTCATTATCTGCAACATCAACACCATCAAGGTAATCAGTCACTAGACGCACGTTATGCTCAAGTGCATCGTTTAAGTAGTCAACAACTGGTTGCAGTGAAAACTGTGCATCATATTCACCTTCCGTTGGGCGGCCAAGGTGTGACATCACCATCACTTTAGCGCCTTTTTCCAAGGCTAGTTTGATGGTTGGTAAAGATGCTCTGATGCGCGCATCGGAGGTCACTTTGCCTTCCTTAACAGGCACATTTAAATCTTCGCGAATTAAAACGCGCTTGCCGCTTAAATCTAAATCGGCCATTTTAATGACTGACATGGAGATCTCCTTTATTTACGATACTTCTTTTATTCAAATTGTTACTTGGCAGCGTGCATCACCACCGCAGTGTCGAGCATACGATTGGCAAAGCCCCACTCGTTATCGCACCACACCAATAATTTTACTAACCGTTTATGACTAACTCGTGTTTGCGTGCCATCAATAATACAAGAATGTGCGTCATGGTTAAAATCCACCGAAACGAGCGGTTCTTCTGTGTAACTTAAAATACCTTCTAATCGACCTGAAGAAGCCCCTTTGAGAATGTGGTTGACCTTGTCAATATCCACATCTTGATTGAGTGTAACGCTCAAATCCATCGCGGTAACATTAATGGTTGGTACACGCACCGCGATGGCCTCAAATCGACCATGAAACTTAGGTAAAATACGCTCAATACCGCGTGCAAGTTTAGTATCGACAGGAATAATTGACTGACTCGCGGCACGTGTTCTACGTAAATCGCTATGATAAGCGTCAATCACTTGCTGATCATGCATCGATGCATGAATCGTCGTGATAGCACCCGATTCAATACCAAACGCGTCATCTAATACTTTAACCACGGGGACAATACAGTTTGTAGTACACGAACCATTCGAGACTATCGTATGTTCAGATACAAGCTGCTCATCGTTGATACCATAAACAATCGTTGCATCAACATCTGCGTCGGCAGGCTGGGAAAATAGCACTTTTTTTGCCCCAGCGTTTAAATGCTTTTGCGCATCTTGGCGGGAATGAAAAACCCCTGTACATTCCAGTACCACATCCACATCCAACGCATGCCAAGGCAATAAACTTGGGTCTGCTTCGCTGAACAACTGAATGTCATCACCCGCGACATTTAAATAAGGTGCCTGATGGTTTACTTCAAAAGCGAATCGTCCATGAGAAGTATCGTATTTTAATAGATGCGCGACCCCTTTAGGGTCTGCCAATTCATTTATCGCTACAATTTGGATCTCATGCTGGCGACCAGACTCGTATAAAGCTCGCACGATATTGCGCCCAATACGACCAAAACCATTTATTGCCAGTTTGATTGTCATTAAATTGAAAATCCAGCTAAATGCAAAAAATAAAAGGAGCGTTTGCTCCCGAAGATGGCGCTATTGTAATCGACCAAGCCTAAATGTGTAAGGGAAATGACAAACTTTTTTAAACTAAGTCAGCCAATTTAATGCATTTTCCTGCACCGATTGCGTTCACTTGAGCAAGCAATAGTTCTGCTGTAGCAAGCGCATCACTAAGCGCGTGGTGACTGCAAGAATCAGGCAACTGGTAGCGTTTTCTACAATTGGTTAACGTCAAACTATCCTCTGCGAGCATGCTACCCTGACGCAGTAAACGTCTTTGCTCAATTTTAAGTGTGTCAATCACCGCGAGTGGTTCGATGGGCACTTTGAGTTGCAAGCATATACGGCGAATATACAACCAATCTAGTGTGGCATTGTGACACACTAACACCCTCCCCTTCATTGCTTGTGCAAGCTCCGTCATGATATGAAATAACGAATCTCCCGCTTGGAGTTGCTGTTCATCAATACCGTGATAAATAGGACTTTGCGACAGTGTTTTTACTTCTTTATTGAGAAAGTATCGAGCTGATCTTAAATCAATTTTACGCTCGAAAATATGCAACCAACCGATAGACACCATTTCGTTATGATTACTGTTCAAGCTGGTTAGCTCCAAATCAAGCACCACATAAGCGGCAGTATCAAATTCCAACTTTTTCAATCTAAAGTAACTAAGCACACGCTGCCAATAACACTTCAACATAGTTATAAACTGCCTCTGGCAAACTTAAATGCGCATGCCTGTTGTGCCTGTTTCACTAAATAAAATGCTTCTTTGAGTTGATGACGTTCTAGTGACGTAAGACTTTGCGGGTTGACACAATTTTCAGGAAGGTGCGCTTGATCAAATTGCGTTTTAAAACGCAACTGAGTGAAAAATCGCCAACAATCTTTTAGGTCATAAATGTCTTTTTTACTCAGTAAACTCCCTTCTAGTAATGCTTCTAATCGCGCGAGCGTGTTGGCTTTGTGTATACCAGCCTTCAAAGCATACAAGCGCACTAAATCGTTAATGATCACCACACCTCGTCGCTTGAGATCTAAATACTTGTGCTGATGCTGGTCCTTTTCTAATTTAAATTGCTGGAACAACCCAAGTGGCACAGAACTCGTATTGATATCGGTGGCCATCGCGGCATAAAACAACTCATTTTTAGTCAGCTGATTTAACTGATTAGTAAAGTCTTGATACAAAACACTTGAGCCATCTATAAAGCGTAAATCAAAATAGATTTTGCAATTGAGCATGGCTTTCGGCGTAGGGGCATCAATCCACTTTGCAAACCGTTTTAACCAACTGGAAAGTGTCCCACAGCACTGTGGGTTACTGGCCATAATGTTGCCAGGGCAAAGCTTTATGCCACATACAGCCAATTGTTCACATACGAAGCGCCCCATTTGAGCAAAGTATTGATACTGCTGTTCACTTATATCATTGGCAAGTAGTAGACCGTTGTCTTGATCAGAGTGCAACGTTTGCTCTTCTCGGGCTTGAGAACCAAAACATATCCAACTGAATGAGCAGGGTGCAGGCCCATGTTGCTGTTGAAATAAAAAGATCAATCTCGATGTCAACGCATCGCTGATGCCGCTTAATAATTTACCGATCAGGGAAATATCGTCGATGTTGTGAGAAAAGCGCTTTAATAAGGTGCCCGTTTCTTGAGCATGAAGTTTAAGTTCGGCAACACTTTGTGACTTATATATTTTACTGATCAACTGCACAGGATCACTTTTTTGCTGACGCAGTAAATCGGTACTCGTCAGCATCCCTAACGGCTTAAAATGCTCGTCCAACACGGGTAAGTGATGAATATTGTGCTTAAGCATTAAATGCAGCGCCGAGAAAACCCGATTGTGTTCAAAAATATACTTAGGCGAGCTCGTCATGATAGTGGCAATACTTTGCTCTGGGTCGACCCTTTTTGCTAATACACGATTTCGCAGATCTCTGTCTGTCACGACACCTATCAATTTATCTTGTTCACTAACAATGATTGACGACACGCTGTGCTCACTCATCGTTTTTGCCGCTTCAACAATACTTGCCATTGCTGTTAAAGACACCGCCCCTCGGCTCATCACCTCCTTGACCTTTTTTTGGGACCAATCATCTCGTTGCTGCTTATAATGAGAAGACAGTAGTCGGTTAGCATGGGCTTTAACGAAGTGTTGTTCAAATGCTTTGTATTCACGGCGCAAAAATTCAAAGTCAGCTTCTTTGAGCACATAAACTAAGCCTGGAGCCGTCACTTGCAACTGATTTTTGATTGGCTCACCAGTAAGCAAAGAGGGATAACCAAAGTAATCTCCTTGCGCAAGACGAGTAATAATATCCCCATTCGGATTGATTAAATCGTAACTGCCTGAACGTACTAAATACAGACACATATGACTACTTTTCAACCATTGATGTGTATTGTGCTCGGTTAAATAAATTACCTCTAAATGAGTGGCAAAAAAATGACTGGCTGTCTCGGGGAGCTCGTTAAAGGGCGTTTGCGTTGAAATGAACTGCTTTACTTCAGCTATCTCTGCTGTCATGCCGTTCT
The DNA here is from genome assembly GCF_056312285.1 of Pseudoalteromonas sp. ABE4_541. Taxonomy (NCBI): domain Bacteria; kingdom Pseudomonadati; phylum Pseudomonadota; class Gammaproteobacteria; order Alteromonadales; family Pseudoalteromonadaceae; genus Pseudoalteromonas; species Pseudoalteromonas sp. ABE4_541. Next base: position 24,907 of record NZ_JBSVEM010000020.1, on the reverse strand, counting down.
CCTTCTGAGCAAAAAACAAAGAAACTCAGCCTAATATGCTGAGTTTCTTTTTACATATCATTTATTTTAGTGCGCTTGTGCTGCACTGGAACCTTTTGGATTACGAATACTTTCAACCATTTGTTGCACTTCAATAGGCGTTTCAGCGGTTAGCTTGAGTACGAGTGCCGCCACGACAAAGTTGATCATCATACCAACAATACCAATCCCCTCTGGTGATATACCAAATAGCCAGTTTGCGGGTGTATTCAATTCAGGGCTAACAAACTTAAAGTAGATAATGTATGCCGCAGTAAATGTGATCCCAGTCACCATGCCCGCAATCGCCCCTTCTTTGTTCATGCGCTTTGAGAATATACCCATAATGATCGCAGGGAAAAAACTCGCCGCCGCCAAACCAAAGGCAAAAGCCACAACCGAAGCCACAAAACCAGGTGGATTAATACCAAAGTATGCGGAAATAGCAATCGCCACCATGGCAGACAAACGTGCTGCAAGTAACTCTTGTTTGTCACTAATATCTGGCTTGAGCGTACGCTTAAGTAAATCATGTGAAACAGAAGTAGAAATCACCAACAATAGCCCAGCTGTAGTCGACAATGCGGCCGCAATTCCACCCGCCGCCACAAGTGCAATCACCCATGCTGGTAAATCGGCTATTTCTGGGTTTGCCAATACCATAATGTCGCGGTCAATCTTCACTTCATTTGCACTGTTGGGATCTTCTATTTTGCCTGCGGAGTAAGACATTTTGCCATCGTTGTTTTTATCTTCGAAAACGATTAGGCCCGTTCTTTCCCAATTTTTAACCCATGTTGGCGCGTCTGCGTAAGCGGTACCACTACCATCTTTACCATTAATCGTGTCTATCATGTTGACGCGCGCAAATGAGGCAACCGCTGGCGCTGTGGTGTATACAATAGCAATAAAGACCAATGTCCAAGCCGCTGAAATTCGCGTGTCTTTCACACGAGGCACTGTGAAAAAGCGCACAATCACATGCGGTAAACCAGCAGTACCGACCATCAACGCTGCTGTGATAGCAAACACATCAATCATACTTTTTGACCCTTCGGTGTACTGCGCAAAACCCAGTTCGGCACTGAGGCCATCGAGTTTATCGAGAACATACATGCCCGAACCATCCCCCAGCGTCGCACCAAAACCCGTTTGTGGTAGTAAATGCCCAGTCATCATCATCGAGATAAAAATTGCAGGTACCAGATAGGCAAACACCAACACACAATATTGCGCAACTTGCGTATAGGTGATCCCTTTCATGCCGCCTAGCACAGCGTAGAAGAACACAATCACCATGCCAATATAAACACCGGTTTCAATATCCACTTCTAAAAAGCGCGAGAACACCACGCCCACACCGCGCATTTGACCTGCGATATAAGTAAAGCAGATAAAGATCGCGCATAAAATGGCAACCACGCGCGCCACCTGCGAGTAATATCTGTCACCAATAAAGTCTGGCACAGTAAACTTGCCAAATTTACGTAAGTAGGGCGCTAAACAAAGGGCCAGCAATACGTAGCCACCGGTCCACCCCATCAGGTATACACCTCCATCATAGCCGGCAAACGAGATGATCCCAGCCATAGAAATAAATGACGCGGCACTCATCCAGTCGGCAGCAGTTGCCATACCATTGGCAAAAGGTGGTACGCCACCACCAGCAACATAAAAGTCTTTTGTTGAGCCTGCACGCGCCCAAATCGCAATGCCGATATACAGCGCAAAGCTGAGGCCAACAATAATAAAAGTGAGAGTTTGTACATCCATCATTGCGCCCCTTATTCGTCTACGCCGTATTTTTTATCAAGCGCATTCATTTTAAATGCGTAGACAAAAATCAAAGCCACAAAGGTATAAATTGCGCCTTGCTGAGAAAACCAAAAACCCAATTTGAATCCGAAAAAGCGAATTTCATTGAGTACATCTACTAATAAAATGCCAAAGCCAAACGACACGACAAACCAAATTGCCAGTAGCTTGAACATCAGGGCGAGATTTTCCGACCAATATGCTTTTGCTTGTTCTTCGTCTTTAAAAGCCATTTGTATCCCCTTTCATTGGCAAAATACGCCAATGTGTTGGTGTTAAATTGTCATTAATTACCTTAGCAATGGCATTGCAAGAAGGAATTGAGACCTTAGTCGTAGTAACACGATTACGTTTACGTTAACTGCACCTTGAGAAAGATTCATACAGATAAAAACTCAATAAAAACAAACCCATAGAAAATCTCTCTCATTTTCTTCCACCTATGTTTGAGAAATATGACGCTTATACGACATTAGTCTAACCAACTTGCTTATTTGAATTTACTTAATACTAACAACAACTTATGAAGAGCTTTCCGCGCACATTCATAAAGACATTGGCGCAAATTATGGTATGGTTGGTTCATGACAACTAAATAAGAAGAAGAATGACGGCAGCGCTCGTATTAGTGTCGGTATGTTATATCGGCGTACTTTTTTGGCTCGCAAATTGGGGGGATAAAACCACACCAAAAGCAATGGCAATTAGTCGCCACCCTTTTGTTTATGCATTTTCGCTCGGGATCTATTGTACTTCCTGGACTTATTATGGTTCTGTAGGTACTGCTGCAGAAAGCAGCTGGCACTATTTACCTATTTTACTCGGCCCCGCGCTGTTATTTTTCTTTGCTCATGGCTTTTTAAGAAAGTTGATATTGGTCAGTAAAAAACAAAACATCACCACCATTGCAGACTTTATTTCAGCGCGCTACGGTAAGCGTCAGGCAACAGGTGTTATGGTCACGATGATTGCACTGCTTGCCACCATTCCCTACATTGCTTTGCAGCTTAAAGCGCTTAGCAGCAGCTTTTTATTGCTACAACAAGGGGAGCAAGTGTCGGGTTCAGTACTGGCACTGGTCGGTACATTGATCATGGCACTATTTGCCATTTTTTTCGGTACGCAAAAAGTAGATGTCACGGAGTACCGCTCAGGATTAATGCTCGCGGTCGCGTTTGAGTCTTTAGTTAAGTTACTGGCACTTGGCGCAGTGGCCGCCTTAGCCATTTATGCATTGATGCAAAAACCAGAAGATACAACCCCATTGCTCGCACATTGGTTTGAGTTTGAATCGTTCAACTTTAACTTCTTCGGTCAAACACTGATGGCCGCTGCGGCTATTATTTGTTTACCCAGACAGTTTCACGTCACTGTGGTTGATAACCAAGATAGAAAGCACCTTAATACTGCTAGATGGGCCTTTCCTCTATACTTGTTGTTGATTGGTGCGATGATCATTCCGATTGCCACCGCAGCAATACACCCACAAATTGGCTCAGGCATGGCTGCCGATAGTTTTGTGTTGGCACTGCCACTCACGCAAGAGTCCCCTATCATCACCACCTTTGTGTTTATTGGTGGTCTTTCTGCTGCCACCGCCATGATTGTGGTCGCGACGCTTACGCTCAGTACAATGCTTTCAAACGATGTTATTTTGCCTTTGTTTTTAAAACGAAAATTAAAACGTAGCGCCCTCACCCGTAACTATAAAGCATCCATTTTAAATATACGCCGAGTCACTATTGCCGCTATTTTACTACTGGCTTATTTATACCAACAATGGTTTGGTCATGGTGAAGCCCTAGCAAGCATGGGGCTAGTTGCTTTTTCATTGGTGACTCAATTGCTGCCAGCCATTGTCGGTGGCTTATACTGGCGAAAAGGCCATGCTTACGGTGTTTATGCCGGCTTATTGGCTGGCTTTGTATGCTGGTTTCTATTTTTGATGGTCCCTGTTATGGATGCTGGTGTTACGCTTGATTACGCATTAAGGCAAAGCATCATTACACAAGGTACTTTGGCCGCACTGATCGCGAATATCACTTGTTATGTGAGTTTCTCACTCGCAGCCCATGAGCGTCTTATCGATAAAATCCAAGCGGCAGCGTTCGTCAATCCAAAAGAACAAGCAACCTTTACTAAACGAGCCAATAAACACGTTAAAGCAAGTGTGTATGACTTCAAAGTGCTACTGCAAACGTTTTTGGGTATCCAACGCTCAGGGCAGTTACTGAGTCATTATGCGCTCACCCATGATATTGACGATAACAATGCCCACCCTGAGCCTGACTTTATCGCCTACTGTGAGCGTGCTTTAACGGGTGTACTTGGGGCATCTTCCGCACAGGCACTTATCCAAGCGGTCTCTTCAGGTAAGCAAATGGCATTTGAAGAAGTCGTCAATTTTTTTGATGAAACTACTCAAGCCCTGCAATTTAATCAAAACTTACTCTATACCTCCCTTGAAAACCTCAGTCATGGTATTTCAGTGGTAGACAAAGACTTAAATCTAGTCGCTTGGAACAAACGTTACACTGAAATGTTTGACTATCCCCCAGCATTTCTAGAAGTTGGCCTGCCCATTGAGAAAGTCATTCGCTTTAATGCCGAGCGCGGTGAGTGTGGCCCCGGCGAAATAGATCACCTTGTTGAAAAACGCGTACAACATTTACGAAATGGCACACCCCATCACTTTATTCGTCACCGTAAAGACGGCCAAGTCTATGAAATGACGGGCAACCCTTTGCCCGAAGGTGGTTTTGTCACCAGCTTTTCTGACATCACTATGCATATTGCTACCCAAAATGCGCTGGAAGAAATAAACATGGATCTGGAAAATCGCATTGAAGCGCGTACGCAAGAGATCAGAACCATAAACACCGATCTACAAGCACAAATCGCGTCGCGTATCGATACAGAACACGCGCTGACGGCCGCCAAAAAGGAAGCCGAGCAAGCGAATGACAGTAAAACGCGATTTTTGGCACTGGCAAGTCATGATATTTTGCAGCCTCTTAATGCCGCAAGACTTTACTTGGGCGCGATTAATGAGCAAACGTTGAGCAAACAAGATCAAGGTAACTTTGAAAAGCTCAGTGACAGCCTCGATTCCACCGTGCATTTAATGTCTGCGCTACTTGATATCGCCAAATTGGAGCAAGGAGCGATGAAACCCAGCCCGCGACATTTCAATATTGATGATATTCTAGGCCCTCTAGCCAACGAATATGCCATTGTTTCTGCAGAGAAAGGCCTCACATTAAAAGTACGCAGCAATCACCTCGTCGTGCATAGTGATACCACGTACCTGCGTCGCATTATTCAAAACTTGGTCTCTAATGCTGTGAAATACACAGAGCAAGGTAAAGTACTGGTGGCCTGTCGAGATAAAAAACACAGCTTACGATTGGAAGTATGGGATACCGGCCCGGGTATTGCAGAGCATCAATTAAATAAGGTATTTAATGATTTTTATCGTATCAAAACCAACGACAATAAAGGTGTTGGCTTAGGACTGGGTGTCGTAAAAAGGCTATGTGATCTGCTTAGCATAGAGCTGGAAGTGACTTCTGTGGTCGATAAAGGCAGCCGCTTTAGCATTACCATACCAAAAGGCGAAGCACAGTTAGCAGAGCAAAAAGAATCGCGGCCCACCACAGCAAGCGAAGCAATTGAACAACCGAAAGTACGCGTTCTTGCCATAGACGACGACCCTAAAAATCTACAAGCAATGGCAAGCCTATTAGACAAATGGCAATGTGAGTACCAACTTTTTGAAACGGCCGCTAATGTATCCGCCTATGCACAAAGCAATCCAGCACCTGACATGCTCTTGATGGACTACCAATTAGGCGATGACCTAGATGGCCTATCCCTCATTGCTACGTTACGTGATATTTGGCAGCAACCAGTACCCGCGGTTTTAATCACCGCGGTACGTGACGAAACAGTTAAAGGGCAAGCCAAAGAGGCCAAAGTGCATTATTTGTCGAAACCGGTCAAGCCTGCAAAGCTTAAAGCGCTGTTGAATTTTGCAAGATAAACAATTGTTTTTATCTCTAGCTTTTTAGATGCATAAATTTTTCTTTCCTAACGTGCGCTTTGCTTTTAAAGTAAGTACTCAGTAACACAACAGGAATGGGGACAATGAACTATATACTTACCACGCAATGCGCCGATGACATTGGATTGATCGCGAAAATTACCAACCTTTGTTATGAACATAATTTAAATATCACACGCAACAATGAATTTGTAGACAAAGAAGGCGCAAGATTTTTTATGCGCACGGAGCTTACAGGCGAACCTAGCCCGCAATTTTTATCTCAGTTACAAGCACAACTGCCAACAGGCGCCAAGGTTGCACTGCATCACGGTGAAAAAACCAAAGTGGTGTTGCTTGCCACTAAAGAAGCCCATTGTTTGGGCGGCGTGTTGCTTAAGCAATTTGAAAATGCAATGAATATTGAAGTGCTTGCGGTCATCGCAAACTATCCAAATCTTGAACCACTCGCGAAAGGATTTGGTGTGCCGTTTCATTGTGTATCACATGAAGGGCTAAGCCGAGCAGAGCATGATGAAAAAATGGCCGAAGTGATCGAACAATATCAGCCAGACATCATAGGTTTAGCTAAATATATGCGCATTCTAAGCCCCGAGTTTGTGGCGCGTTTTAACAATCGTATCATTAATATTCATCACTCATTTTTACCCGCATTTATCGGAGCAAAACCCTATCATCAAGCATTTGAGCGTGGCGTAAAAATCATTGGGGCAACGGCACACTTTGTAAACGATGAGCTAGATGAGGGGCCAATCATCATGCAAGACGTGACTCAGGTAAGCCACGCCAATGATGCTGAGAGTATGGCGAAAATGGGCCGAGACATTGAAAAAACGGTGTTCTGCAAGGCAATTCAACTTGCTTGTGAACATAAAGTATTTATCAATGGCAACAAAACGGTGGTGTTTAGCTAATAAATATGGCTTAGTATGAAAAAGCGCCGATGCGCTTTTTCATACTAAGCTTCAATGGGTTCTAGTTGTAATTTTGATGCGATCAGTACCGCCTGCGTACGGTTGTACACGCCCAACTTTCTAAAAATTGCGGTAATGTGCGCTTTTACGGTTGCTTCAGAAATATGCAACTCAAATGCAATTTGTTTATTCAGTAATCCTTCGTGTAAATACTGCAAGACTTTGTACTGCTGAGGCGTTAAAGACGCCACTTGTTGTGCAAGTTCCTTATCTTCATTTTCTATACTCGCCACTTCATCTTTCATGCCTTCAGGTAACCAAGTGTCCCCTTCCAGCACGGTATCTATTGCCTCTGCTATCTGCTCAGATGAAGATGATTTGGGAATAAAACCCATTGCACCGTAGCCAATCACTTTAGAAATAACCGATAAGTCTTCACTACCCGATATCACTACCACAGGTAAGCTTGGGTGATCTTCACGAATACGGATCAGACCGTATAAGTCGCCACTGCCCGGCATGTGCAAATCAAGCAGTAATAAGTCTAACTCTTCATATTTCTCTAATGCGATTAGCGTGCTGTCAAAAGTATCAGCTTCAAACACAGTCAGCGCTTCAAATCGATTTTGTAACGCGCCCTTGAGCGCCTCACGAAATAGCGGGTGATCATCTGCGATTAAAAACTGATTCATGGTAGGCTCCTAAAAATTCGGCTGTCATCTAACAAGGTGACAGCCGATATAGTCGTTTAGAATTGAATGTAATTCAAGCTTTTAACGTTCAATTAACGATTTAAGCGATTTTCAATCAGCTCATCAACCACACTCGGATCAGCAAGCGTCGAGGTATCACCTAATTGTTGATATTCGTTGGCTGCAATCTTACGTAAAATACGACGCATAATTTTACCAGAACGCGTTTTTGGAAGACCCGGTGACCACTGAATCATATCCGGTGACGCAATTGGACTTAGCTCTTTTCTCACCCAATTACGCACTTCTTTGGTTAAATCGTCGCTCACCACGACACCTTCATTTGGCGTAACATATACGTATATGCCTTGGCCTTTAATATCATGTGGATAGCCAACAACCGCCGCTTCAGCAACTGCCTCGTGTGCAACCAAAGCACTTTCAATTTCCGCCGTACCTAAGCGGTGCCCTGATACGTTGAGCACATCATCTACTCGCCCAGTGATCCAATAGTAGCCATCTTCATCACGACGACAGCCATCACCTGTGAAATACACACCTGGGTAAGCTGAAAAATAAGTCTGCTCAAAACGCTCGTGGTCGCCATAAACAGTTCTCGCTTGTGAAGGCCAGCTATCAAGGATGACTAAGTTACCTTCTGTAGCGCCTGCTAAGTCATTACCTTGCGCATCAAATAGAGCTGGCGCAATGCCAAAGAAAGGACGTGTTGCTGAACCTGGCTTCATATCCGTTGCCCCCGGTAATGGCGTGATCATGATGCCACCAGTTTCCGTCTGCCACCAAGTGTCAACAATTGGACACGAGCCATTACCAATTTTGTCGTAGTACCAAGACCATGCTTCTGGGTTAATAGGCTCACCAACTGAACCCAAAATACGTAAGCTAGAACGTGTCGACGTGGCGGTAGGTTCGTCACCTTTCGCCATCAAAGCACGAATAGCGGTCGGTGCAGTGTATAGAATAGTGACGTTATGTTTATCAACCACTTCACCAATACGCCCAGCCGATGGGTAAGTCGGTACGCCCTCAAAAATAACTTGCGTACAACCATTTGCCAGTGGGCCATAGGCAATATAGCTGTGACCTGTGATCCAACCCACATCTGCACTACACCAATAAACGTCATCTTCTTTAAGGTCGAAAACATACTCATGGGTCATTGATGCATAAACAAGATATCCACCCGTCGTATGCACAACCCCTTTTGGTTGGCCTGTTGAGCCTGAAGTATAAAGAATGAATAGCGGATCTTCTGCATTCATAGCGGTAGGTTCACATGTTGACGCAACATCCGCTACCAGCTCATGCCACCAGACATCATGGCTTTGCCATTCAACTTCACCACCCGTTAAACGGTGAACAACCACGTGGTCAATTTCCACGCCAGGTTGCGCCACGGCTTCATCTACGTTCGCTTTGAGTGGCACACAATTGCCACCGCGACGGCCTTCATCGGATGTGATCACCACTTTGGCACCCGAGTCTTTAATTCGGTCAGCAATCGCAGAAGGAGAAAAGCCACCAAATACCACCGAATGAACGGCACCAATACGTGCACAAGCTTGCATTGCATAGACAGCTTGTGGCGTCATCGGCATATAAATTGCCACGCGGTCACCTTTGCCTACACCTAACTTTTTCAAGCCATTTGCCAACTTGGCGACTTCATCATGTAATTGCTGATAGGTGATATTTTCACTGTCGGCAGGATTATCCCCTTCCCAAATCAGCGCCACTTTGTCTGCTTTATCTTTAAGGTGGCGGTCAATACAGTTATATGAGGCATTCAATTCGCCGTCTTCAAACCATTTGATGCTGATATGGCCTTTATCAAAAGAAGTATTCTTCACTTTAGTAAATGGTTTAGACCATTCTAGACGCTGTCCATGCTCTGCCCAAAAGCTCTGTGGATCCTCAATTGATTGCTTATAAAGCGTATTATATTTGTCATTATCAATGAGTGCGTTTGATTTAATCGCCTCAGGAACTGGGTAAATGCTCTGTGACATAGTCATCTCCATATTAAATTTATGCGCCGTAAGGCTTTGCCCAAGGATCACTCAGCCAAAGCAAGGAAAGTATTAGACCTTAGTTGTAGAACTTTTTATTTCTAGGCATCAGCATGAAATAATCTCAACATTATTTGCTCTGCATACCGCTGACTTCCTCGCTCAAGAAAATAAAAAATACCCATTAATAAACAATAGCTTAAAGAGCATCATAGGCAACTCTGTTAAATCAAACTCGTCAACAATGCACATTTCATTTCTACCTTAGTCGTATAGACCAATGGGTAATTGAGGAAAATTGAACCTTAATCAAAAGTGATCATCGACGATTTCTCTTGCGACAACATAACTAATTGGTCGCTATAAAGGAACAATGATTATGACAACATCCAATAAATTTAAAAGAACGATGGTTGCAACTAGCTTACTGAGCCTATTTTGTTTACCTGCAATGGCGGCTTCAATTGGCCAAACAGACATCAATTATGGTGGTTATATAAAGCTCGATGCCATGTGGAGCGACTTTTCTGATGGCACACTAGGCAGTGGTAATATTGGCCGAGATTTTTATGTTCCTGGCACCACACCGGTATCAGCATCAACCTCTGAAGATGCGGTGTTTGACATGCATGCGAGGCAATCCCGCTTTAATCTATCGACAAATACCAAACTAGACGATGGCAGCGAAATAAAAACCAAAATAGAGCTCGATTTTATCGCGTCGATTGGTGGTAATGAACGCGTGACCAACTCCTACTCGCCAAGAATTCGTCAGGCCTACGCAACATACAAAGGCTGGTTGTTCGGCCAAGCTTGGTCAAACTTTCAAAATGTCGGAGCATTGCCTGAAACACTTGATTTCGTAGGCCCAGCCGAAGGTACGGTATTCGTTCGTCAAGCGATGATGAAATACACAGTAGGAAACTGGTCATTCTCGGCGGAAAACCCAGAAAGCACTATAACGACCACCACCGAATCGCGTGTTGTGACCGATGATGCGAGCATGCCTGATTTTACGGCAAGATATACCTATAACGCTGATTGGGGTAATTTTGTCGTTGCTGCATTGGCACGCCAGCTGACTTATAAACTCGGCGCGGCTGATGCAACGGAAACATCTCTGGGAGTGAGTGCTTCAGGGCGAATCAACTTTGATAAAAATAACGTGAAGTTTATGCTCACGCACGGACAAGGCCTAGGCCGTTATGTCGGCTTAAATGTGTCGAACGGTGCGGTATTTGATGGGAATGATTTACATGCCATCGACTCAACATCAGGCTTTATAAGCTACCAGCATCATTGGAGCAGTCAATTCAGGTCCACCTTCTTATACTCATTCTTCTCGGCTGATAATGACGAACACTTGCTTGCGATTACTGGTAACCCCACTAAATCGAGTCAAAGTTATAGCGCCAACCTCCTCTACTCTCCTGTTAAAAAACTCACTTTTGGTGTTGAGTATAAGGTCGCGACACGTGATACCGAAGCGAATATCGATGGTGACCTAAATCGTTTACAGCTCTCAGCCAAATATGTATTTTAAAACCTTGCTTACAAAATGAAAAAAGCCCGGAACATCCGGGCTTTTACGCTAAATCAGTTTAATTACAGCTCAACATCTGTTGCCGCTAAGCCTTGATCTTCACCTTCTTCAGGTTTGATGGTTGCTTGCAACAACAACATTTCGCGTAATTTACCTTCAATCTCATTGGCGATCTCAGGGTTTTCTTTTAAGAACTTAATTGAGTTTGACTTACCTTGACCTACTTTACTGCCATTGTAACTATACCAAGCACCTGACTTTTCAACTAGTTTGTGCTTAACGCCTAAATCAATTAACTCACCATGTTTAGAAATACCTTCACCGTACATGATGATAAACTCAGCTTGTTTAAATGGTGGTGCCACCTTGTTTTTAACAATCTTCACGCGAGTTTCGTTACCTACCACTTCATCGCCTTCTTTTACCGAACCAATACGACGAATATCAATACGCACAGATGAATAGAACTTAAGTGCGTTACCACCTGTGGTTGTTTCAGGGTTACCAAACATCACACCAATCTTCATACGGATTTGGTTGATGAAGATACATAAAGTATTAGAACGCTTAATGTTTGCGGTCAATTTACGTAGCGCTTGTGACATCAAGCGTGCTTGCAAACCAACGTGAGTGTCACCCATATCACCTTCAATTTCGGCTTTAGGCGTTAATGCGGCAACGGAGTCAACAATCACCACATCAACAGCACCAGAGCGAACGAGCATATCGCAAATTTCTAGTGCCTGCTCACCGGTGTCAGGCTGAGAAACCAATAGTTCATCAACATTTACACCTAACTTTTCTGCATAAACTGGATCTAAAGCATGTTCAGCATCAACGAAGGCACAAGTTTTACCTTGTTTCTGTGCTTCTGCGATAACTTGCAACGTAAGCGTTGTTTTACCCGATGACTCAGGTCCGTAGATTTCAACAATACGACCCGTAGGTAAACCACCAATACCCAACGCAATATCAATGCCAAGTGAACCTGTTGAGATAGATTCAATATCCAATGCTTGGCTATCGCCTAGCTTCATGATTGAACCTTTACCAAATTGACGTTCAATTTGTGACAATGCGGCGTCGAGCGCTTTTTGTTTGTTATCGTTCATTTGCTTCTCCAATTTAGCGTAATGCGCTCAGTATACTGTATAGAATCACAGTATCAAGTATATTTTAGCCTTGAATACGAGAAACAATATTTTTCAAAGCAAAAGCAATAGCTTGCGTTCTAACATAACTACGCTCTCCAAAGAAAACTTGTTCGTAACAGGTCACACTTCCCTGCACATTAATTGCAAACCAAACTAAACCCACAGGCTTTTCTTTGGAGCCACCGCCTGGACCTGCGATACCAGAAACGGCAACCGCAACATCCGCATTCGCAGCTTTTGCAGCCCCCTTTGCCATCTCAAATACTGTTTGCTCACTCACTGCACCGTAATTAGCCAATGTGTCAGCGCTGACATGTAACAACGCTTGTTTTGCTTCATTGCTGTATGTAACAAAACACCTATCTACATAATTTGAGCTACCAGGCGTATCTGTCAGTGCATAGCTAATTCCACCACCTGTACATGACTCAGCGGTAGTGATCGTCAAACGTTTATCCGTTAAAATAGCGCCCAACTGTGCAGCCAGAGTTTTAATCTCTAGGTTTAGCTCCATATTCAACCTCTTAGGTAGATGCATGTCGATAGATTTATATTCTGAACATACTATAAAACAACAAACCCCCATGATGCAGCAATATCTTAGGATCAAAGCAGAGCATCAAGATATTTTATTGTTCTATCGCATGGGTGACTTTTACGAATTATTTTTTGATGATGCAATTCGTGCTGCGCAACTATTAGATATTTCGCAAACTCATCGGGGTAAAGCATCGGGCGCACCTATCCCAATGGCAGGCGTTCCTTATCACGCAGTAGAAAACTACTTAGCTCGTCTGGTACAAATGGGCGAGTCGGTGGCCATTTGTGAGCAAGTGGGCGATCCAGCCACCAGTAAAGGGCCTGTAGAACGTAAAGTAGTCAGAATTGTAACACCGGGTACCGTGACAGATGAGGCGCTACTACAAGAACGTCAAGACAACCTGTTAGCCGCACTCTGGCAAAATAAACAGCAACAATACGGTGTCGCCTACTTAGATATCAACTCTGGGCAGTTCAATATGGTTGAACTTAAAACGGATGAAGCACTGAGTTCAACCTTACAACGCCTGCAACCTGCTGAGTTGCTCTATCCTGAGTCATTTACTAACTTGCATTTAATTGAACAATTTAAAGGCGCTCGCCGTCGCCCTGACTGGGAGTTCGATTTAGATACCGCAAAACACTTACTTTGTCAGCAATTTGAAACTAAAGATCTGATTGGCTTTGGTGTAGAGCAAGCGAGCACAGCTTTAGTGGCTGCAGGCTGTGTCATGCAATATGTCAAAGACACCCAGCGCACAGCTTTACCGCATATTCGCGCGATCACGCTAGAAAAAAATGAACATGCGGTGATCTTAGATGCCGCCACACGTAAAAACCTAGAACTGACGGTTAATCTCTCGGGCAGTATTGATAATACGTTGGCGCAAATTCTAGATAAGACTGCCACGCCAATGGGCTCGCGATTACTAAAACGCCGTATTCATACCCCAATAAGAAATCGTACAGAGCTCAATGCACGATTGAATGCTATTTCAAGTCTCATTGAAACCCAACTATGCCTAGACACTTATGATGCATTAAAGCAAATTGGTGATATTGAGCGTGTTGTCGCACGTTTGGCTTTGTGTAATGCTAGACCTCGCGACCTCACTCGATTGCGCTCAGCACTGCAAGCTCTGGCACCACTGCATGATTTACTCGCTGACAGTGATGATGGGCGTATTCAACAGATCTGTGCCCAGTCTCCTGCATTGCCAAAATTACAGGACCTACTTGAACGTGCCATAATCGATAATCCCCCCATCTTGATCCGCGATGGTGGTGTGATTGCATCTGGGTATAACGCTGAATTGGACGAGTGGCGAGCTTTAAGCCAAGGTGCGACCGATATATTAGAAAAGCTCGAAACTCGGGAGCGAGAGCGCACTGGGATCAGCACATTAAAAATTGGCTACAACAAGGTACATGGTTTTTATATCGAGATCAGTCGCGCCAATTCACACCTAGTTCCAGCAGAATATATTCGTCGACAAACACTTAAAAACAATGAACGCTATATTATTCCTGAGCTTAAAGAGCATGAAGACAAGGTGCTTGGAAGTCAAAGCAAGGCGCTGGCGCTTGAAAAGCAACTTTATGAGCAACTGTTTGAGTTTATTGCCCCTTACTTGGAGCAATTACAAGTCATGGCCAGCGCGCTAGCAGACTTAGATGTACTTAACACACTTGCGGAGCGTGCTCAAACGCTAGACTATTGTAAGCCAACCTTAAATGATAGTGACGAAATACACGTAGATGCAGGGCGCCACCCAGTGGTTGAACAAGTCAGTAAAGATCCGTTCATCGCCAACCCAGTTCATTTAAATGGTGAGCGTAAGATGTTGATCATAACCGGTCCTAACATGGGTGGTAAATCAACCTATATGCGTCAAACTGCATTGATCGTGTTAATGGCACACATTGGCAGTTATGTACCAGCAAGTGCCGCTAACATAGGCAAAGTCGACCGCATATTCACACGTATCGGGGCGAGCGACGATCTCGCATCTGGTCGTTCAACTTTCATGGTAGAAATGACCGAAACGGCCACTATTTTAAACAATGCTACTAAACAGTCCTTGGTACTTATGGACGAAATTGGACGCGGAACCAGCACCTATGATGGCTTGTCGTTGGCTTACGCAACTGCCGATTATTTAGCACGTCAGTTAGAAGCCAAAACCCTATTTGCGACACATTACTTTGAGCTAACAGAACTCGCCGAACAACAATTAGGCCTCGTTAACGTACATCTAGATGCAATCGAGCATAACGATACGATTGCATTCAAGCATACAGTGTTAGATGGCGCGGCAAGTAAGAGTTTTGGTTTACAAGTAGCTGGTCTTGCTGGCGTGCCTAAAGCGGTGCTCGCTTTAGCGAAGCAGAAATTAAGCCAACTGGAGAATCACCAAAGCGTGGTGGAGCCTGTGCCTGTGCAGCAAAACCTAAGCTTGGAAGCTGCTCAACCTTCTCAATTAGAACACACGCTAAGTGAGATAAACCCTGATGATTTAAGTCCACGCGAAGCACATGCGCTGCTTTACGAGTTAAAACAGCTACTGTAATTGTTTTAGGAGCAAGATCAAAAAAACCACCTTCATGGTGGTTTTTTTGATTTTATAAAAAGGCTTTATAACTGCTCAAATAAGCTGTCTGTGCTTAAGCCTTCATGTTGCAAAATATCTTTTAAACGTCTTAATGCCTCAACTTGGATTTGCCGCACACGCTCGCGTGTCAAACCAATCTCTCTGCCGACATCTTCTAACGTCGACGGTTCATAACCGAGCAAACCAAAGCGTCTTGCTAATACCTCACGCTGTTTAGGATTGAGTTCACCCAGCCAATCAACAATATGACTATTGATATCATTATTTTGCACTTCATTTTCAGGGCCATATCCTTTTTCGTCAGCAATAATATCAAGCAATGCTTTATCATTTTCACCACCGATAGGTGTATCCACCAAAGTGATTTTTTCGTTCAAACGCAGCATTTTAGTGACATCTTCAACAGGTCTATCTAAACACTCTGCGATTTCCTCCGCTGTCGGCTCATGATCAAGCTTCTGAGTCAACTCTCGGGCCGTACGAAGGTATACATTTAACTCTTTAACGACATGAATAGGAAGACGAATAGTACGGGTTTGATTCATAATCGCCCGTTCAATCGTTTGTCTGATCCACCAAGTGGCATAAGTCGAGAATCTAAAACCTCGTTCAGGGTCAAACTTTTCAACAGCTCTAATCAAGCCGAGGTTGCCCTCTTCAATCAAATCTAACAAAGCCAAGCCACGATTATTATAGCGGCGGGAGATTTTTACTACTAAACGTAAATTACTCTCAATCATACGTTTGCGTGACGCTTCGCACCCTTTCAGCGCTTTTCGTGCGTAATAAACTTCTTCTTCCGCACTCAACAAGGGTGAAAAACCTATCTCGCCAAGATATAACTGAGTCGCATCTAAGTTTTTAACGTTCTCATCTTTGGCAAAAATATCATCATCGTCATCAACGTCTTCTAACAACTCAGGCTTTTGATCATCTATATTTAGCTCGTCGAGCTTTTCTTCAAAATCGTCCGTTTTTTTGGTTTTCACATTTGCAGTTTGAGCCATACGCATCCTCCCAAGTGAATGAATAGCGACACGATAAAATGCACTGTGCTCGCTACTTACTTGGCAAATATTTAACCGGATTGACAGCCTGACCTCTAAAACGGATTTCAAATCTTAATGCTGTTTTAGTGGCGTCTGTACTACCTATTTCGGCAATTTTTTGCCCAACTTTAACTTTCTGCTGCTCAGTGACTTGTAACTTCGAGTTATGTGCATACGCACTTAGGTAATCATCATTATGTTTCAAGATAATTAAATTACCGTACCCTCTAAGTGCACTGCCCGCATATACCACCACTCCATCTGCAGCAGCCTTAACGGGGGTTCCTTCAACATTCGTGATTTGAAGTCCTTTGTAGCCATTTTCTTTATCAGAAAAGCGCTTAGTCACCTTACCTACTGCAGGCCAACGCCAACGCACCTTATTGGAAAATATAGCATTAGATGCGTTGCCATTTTTGCTGCTATGTTTTTGAACATACTCTCGTTGTTTTGGCTTATCAAGCTCTTTTTTATCACTTTTGTTATTTTTTTGTTTCCATTTACTAGACTTATTGCTACTGGCAGTGTATTTTTTGCTCTTTTTATTTTTATTTCTTGGATATTCAAGATAAACGAGTTGCCCAGGATAAATGACGTAAGGAGACTGGATATTGTTAATTTTCGCGACAGTTCGCACATCTTTATTTGCGCTAAAAGCAATGGCGAAAAGCGTGTCACCTTTTTGCACACGATAGCGGTTATTTTTTATATGAATTTTTTGTGTTGAAGTGGATGTACCAGTTTGAAGCTCAGTGATAGGTGCAGGTGAAGTTCTGCTTGCGCACCCACTTAATAACATACTAATGGTTGCCAATAGCAACAGATATGTTTTAAGCATTACTCACCCTTTACCACTTTGATCTCAATGCAAATAATTTACATGGTATTTAATTTAAATGATATCACCAGCTATCAAAGGTACAAATCGAACTGGAGCAAGCACGTGCCTTACAAACTGTTCGCCCTTTCTTACAAACAAGGTGAGTTGCTGTTCATGTTCACCAAGAGGAACAATGAGCGCTCCATCTTCATCTAACTGTTCCAGCAATTGGCTAGGTACTTGCCTGGCGGCGGCCGTCACAATAATGCCTGCAAATGGGGCCTTAGTCTGCCAGCCTTGCCAACCATCACCGTGTTTCATGGTGACATTATACAAATCTAACAGATGTAGGCGTCGCTTAGCCTGCCATTGTAGCGCCTTGATCCGCTCCACACTGCAAACCTCATCGAAAATCTGTGCCAGTATTGCGGTTTGATAACCTGAGCCGGTACCGATTTCAAGCACTTTTCCCTTTACACCAACTTGTCGCAAAACTTCTGTCATTTTCGCGACAATATATGGCTGAGAAATAGTTTGCCCCTGTCCAATTGGCAAAGCAGTATTTTCATAAGATTTATGTTGTAGCACGTCATCAACAAATAAGTGCCTAGGCACCTCTTCCATCACTTTGAGTACCTTTTCATCGGTTACGCCTTGTGATCTAAG
Organism: Pseudoalteromonas sp. ABE4_541; assembly: GCF_056312285.1. Classification (NCBI taxonomy): domain Bacteria; kingdom Pseudomonadati; phylum Pseudomonadota; class Gammaproteobacteria; order Alteromonadales; family Pseudoalteromonadaceae; genus Pseudoalteromonas; species Pseudoalteromonas sp. ABE4_541. The sequence goes on along the minus strand of NZ_JBSVEM010000020.1, from coordinate 6,991 downwards.
TTGTTGCATAAGTACACTCGCACTGCGCTTATAACTGCTCAACACGGTTATTTAACCTCATTCAACCAGCGGGCCATCGCATCTAAGCTGTCATGTGCGGTCATATCTACTTTCAACGGTGTGATCGCAACATAACCATGCCTAACAGCATAGAAGTCGGTCCCTTCACCTGCATCACTTTCATGACCAAGGTTACCATACCAAAATACATTCCGACCCCAAGGGTCGGTTTGTTTCGTCATTGTTTCAGCTTTGTGTCGAGCGCCTAAGCGGCAAACTCTGACGCCATTCACTTCATTGTATGGGATGTCGGGTACATTAATATTGATGATTTGATCTTTTGGCAAAGGATGATTTTGTAGCTGTTTAATAATATCAACCGTCACTTGCGCCGCTGTTTCATAATGGATTTCATGCTTTGAACAAAGTGAAACGGCAATGGCTGGTAAGCCCAAATGCCTTCCCTCGGCCGCTGCTGCAACGGTACCCGAATATAGCGTATCATCCCCCAAATTAGCGCCATTGTTAATCCCTGCTACTACTAAGTCTGGTAACTCTTCTAGCAACTGATTCACACCAAGGTGAACACAATCTGTTGGTGTACCATTGACAGAGATAAAACCATTGTCTAACTCTGTCGCTCTTAAGGGGTTTAATAAGGTCAATGAATTACTCGCACCGCTACAATTTCGATCGGGCGCAACAACCGTTACATCTGCAATTTTTGTTAGTGCTTGATATAAAACAGCAATGCCTTTAGCGTGCACACCGTCATCATTACTCAGTAGGATCCGCATCGAGTACCTCTTGATTTATATTATCTTTGCTAGCATCACGATGGCGCACCAGTTCACGTAAGACAGCCGTTGCAAAGGTGCCCTTAGGTAGACTAAATGCCAGTTTAATAGTGTTATTATCGATTGTCTCTACGCTTAAACCTTGTGGAATAAGTCGTAGTGCGCGCCGCTCTGTTTTTAAGCCTAACTGGCCAAGCCCTTGTTGCCAAGCAGTATATGGCTCCAGCCAAGACTTTTCTTGTGCTACCAAGCCTTTCTCACCTTTGCCTACCATCGGCGCAGACAACATAATATCGCCGTTACTTAATCGTGCTATGGTTTCATCACTAATGTCTTCTTCAAAAAAGGCATTGCTACCTCTGAGTAAAAACACTTCTCGGTGCCAGGTTTTCGCTAAACCATGTTCGGCAACGCGTTTACTCACAATATGATTAAAAATATGCGAGCGCGCCGCTGAAATAATTATGCCGCGCAGTTTTTTGTCACGAATGTGCTCGCCTGAAAATAGGCGCTCAGCCATGTCAAGGTTATGACCATCATGGCCAAAACGCTGCTCACCAAAATAATTGGGGACTCCCTGACGCACTGCATTAATACGGGAAAGAATATCCAAAGGCACATCAACATTACGTAACACAATCTTAAATTGATTACCGCTATGGCAACCCGTTCTGAGTTTGCGGTTGTGCCTAACTTGCTTTAAAACAAAAAGGCCATCATTATTGAGTTGGCTAAAATCAATCTCTTTTTTAATCGCCACAGGCACACTAAACCATTGAGTACAAACCCCATGACGATCTTTTAGTCCTGCGTAACTGACATCCCTTGGGGGGACACCGGCAAGCTTGGCTATTTGTTTTGCCACAAACTGAGTGTTTTCACCTTTTTTTACGATCTGCAAGCAAACATGTTCACCTTCCCCAGTCAAAGGGATGTCTAAAATTTCATCCACCATGAAATCTTCAGGGTAGGTTTTAAAGTCTCCGTGTGATTGTGGCTCGCCGTATAGGTAATTTAACGCCTTCATGATTTGAGTAATACCACTACGGCATGAGCAGAAATGCCTTCTTTTCGGCCTTCAAAGCCGAGTTTCTCTGTTGTTGTTGCTTTAACATTCACTTGCGAAAGCTCTGCTTCACAATCAACAGCTAAGTTTGCACGCATTGCGTCAATGTGAGGACGCATTTTTGGTGCTTGCGCCACTATGGTGACGTCACAATTACCTAACACATACCCCATTGACTTCATTTGAGAAACAACACGGCGTAATAAAATTCGACTATCAATGCCCGCAAATTCATTAGACGTATCCGGAAAGTGCTTACCAATATCTCCCAACGCAAGTGCTCCAAGTAAAGCATCACATAAAGCATGAATTGCAACATCACCATCAGAGTGAGCAATAAACCCCTGTTCAAAGGCTATCTTTTCGCCACAGATGGTCAATGGACCATCGCCACCAAATTTGTGCACATCAAAACCATGGCCAATTCTTATCATTATTTACTCTCTTGCTGTTTTGAAATTAAAAAGCATGCCACCTCATAATCTTCGGGTGTCGTGATTTTAATATTGTCGCTGCGTCCAGGTAGCAATTTAACTGGATGACCCGACCATTCCATCGCGGATGCTTCATCGGTGATTGCAACGTCTTGTGCTAACGCCTGTCGCAACGATTTCTGCAATGCCCGGTAGGGGAAAAACTGAGGTGTCAAAGCTTGCCAAAGCGCCTCTCTTGGTACGGTTTCCAAACTATGAGTATTACCCCGCTTTATCGTGTCTTTGACTTTAGCAGCTAAAATACCACCTTGTTGCGCTTCAATACACTCATCTATCAATCGCTGCATATCTTCAATGCACACTAATGGTCGCGCAGCGTCATGCACCAACACCCAATCAGGATCCAGTTCTGACAACGAGTCAAGTGCATTAAGCACCGAGTCCGCTCGCTCTTTACCACCATCTACGCGTCTAATTCGCATATCGTCGAGCTTGAGCGTTTTGTAGTATTCATCATTCGTGCTCACCGCGACGATGATCTCAACAAGCTCTGTTAAGTTACTTAGCTTAGCCAAAGTATGCTCTAGAATGGTTTGTGTGCCTATTTTTAGATATTGCTTGGGGTGATTTACTTGCATACGGCTGCCAACACCGGCAGCGGGTACAATCGCAGCTATTTTAATTGCTTGGTTCATGGTGTTGTTTCGGTAATACTCGAATGAAGGTTTCATTTTCTTTGATCATACCTAGCTCTAACCGGGCACGTTCTTCTACGCCTTCTAGACCTAGCTTAAGATCTTCAATGTCAGCTTTTAATAATTTATTTCTTTTTGAAAGTTTAGCGTTAAGTGCTTGGTGAGAGTTCACCGCACTTTTTATACGGGAGTAATCTTGTATACCATTGTTACCCAGCCACAATCTGTATTGGATAAAAACAGCTAAGCAAAGCAAAACTATTTGAAAAAAACGCATTACTCAGCATCCCATAAACAAGGAGAAAAAAAGTAAGCACGTTTAATGGTTTCTTTGTTTTGTTGCTTTAACATTGTTCCAATTTATCATACTGGCTAGCAGCATTTCTCTTAAGCTGAGTATACGGGGGTCTATGACCTTGTTATATTGCCATCGATGCCCACAACACGCTGCAACCATAAGCGCTTTCGTGGGTTTGTATAACATAGAATCTGTTTCATGACTGTGCCCTGAATTAGAGAACCAGCCATACTGATTACAGTGTACCCCATTGTCTCTTACTTGATCTACACTGTCCATGACAACGAGAGTGTACCCCGCATCATTTATAACAACGGGTACAACCTGACCGATTTTAGCTTGCGCTGTAAAATACTCGATGTTTTTTTTCTCATCGATATCAGGCAACGCTCTTTTTTGTGGGGCAAGCCAAGTCCCATTTTGACAATCGAGCTGCAAAGGCACTTCACCTTGGGTGATATGTCGCGCCGCCCGTTCAACGTAGTATGGTAAGCTCAGAAGCTTTCTTTGTAACTGCTCACCAGCATATTGCTTCGCGAGCAATGGGATCTCTCTTGCATAAAATACATTAACAAGCTCAGCAAAGCGCAAACGCTCATACTCGTTTTGCCATAAATGATTTTGCTTTAGATCCGTAATGCTTTGCTTTGCCACGCTACCTCCACTTGTTGCAAAAGTTATAGCATGGCATACGCATACAGGCTAGCCTTTCATCCTTTGCCCAAGCTTTGCCTGACCATTTTCTAAAAACTGTACAACCGTTTGCCGTTTCTTTCCCAAAAGTAGACTACCATCGACCAAGAACATGAAGTTTTGCCAACATCGTTTAAATATGTCAAAACGTGTTTCCAACACTTGCTCTCTCGATAAGCAAAAATAAACCGTCGTGTTATCTTCCCAGCTTAAAAAAGTGCTGATCTCATCAGGTAAATGCTCAATACCGTCTTCCCAAGGCGCTTCCCAATTTACTTGCTCGCTCCACGTATCATCATTACCCGGCCAGTCTGTTTTAGTAAAAAAGTCAGGGTGGTCTTTTTCACGAGAAATCATGGTACTCCAAAGTACTGCGGAGCGCTCTGGTGTCATCAGTTTAATCGCATTTAAATCCGCTTCAGCAATGGGTAAATCTTTATGCTTAAATACCCACGCTTTTTTAAATTCATCTATAGAAATATAATTCATCTTTTAGCCAAACTGGCACTATTAAATTACAGAGCAGTATACCGTAGCAAGATAGGAGCAAACAATGCAGCATTCACTAAAAGCCGGGATTTACCAACATTATAAAGGGCCAAAGTACCAAGTGCATCATGTGGCCAAGCACAGTGAAACTGAAGAACTCATGGTGGTTTATCAAACTCTATACGGAGACTTCGATTTCTGGGTACGTCCACTATCAATGTTTACTGAGCAGGTCATGGTTGATGGTCACTCAGTTCCCAGGTTCAAATATATCTCTGCTTCGCTCTAAAACATACGATAGGAAAACTAGAGATAGCCTGTCTATTTATGGCACACTAACCTCATCAGACCAGATAATAGGAAATCAGTGTGAGTTTTCAAGGTACCTCGAATTACATCGCGAGTAATGCGCTAAAGCAGGCTGTCAATGCAGCTATTTTGTTGGAAAAACCATTATTGATTAAAGGTGAACCAGGCACGGGCAAAACCATGTTAGCGCAAGAGCTTGCAGACAGCTTAAACACCGAGTTGATCCAGTGGCACATAAAGTCAACGACGAAAGCACAGCAAGGCCTGTATGAATATGATGCTGTATCTCGGCTACGTGATAGTCAGCTCGGTGATGAAAAAGTCCATGACATAAGCAATTACATCATAAAAGGCAAGTTATGGCAGGCATTCTCTGGTGAAAAACGTCCAGTATTGCTAATTGATGAGATAGATAAGGCAGATATTGAGTTTCCAAACGATCTATTATTAGAGCTCGATAAAATGGAGTTTCATGTGTATGAAACAGGGGAGCTTGTGAGCGCTAAAGTTCGCCCAATCGTGATCATCACTTCCAATAACGAAAAAGAACTACCAGATGCATTCTTACGCCGTTGTTTTTTCCACTACATTGACTTTCCATCGCCTGAGCAAATGCAGCAGATCATTGATGTGCATTATCCGGGGATCAAACAAAACCTAGTACAAAAAGCGTTGGAATCTTTTTTCAAGTTACGAGAGATCCCCGGCTTAAAGAAAAAGCCAAGTACAAGCGAGTTGCTCGATTGGCTAAAACTGCTAATGGCGGAAGACATCGACCTTAGCACGCTGCAAGACCATACTCATAAAGGTGGCCTAATGCCGCTGTTTGGAGCGCTACTGAAAAATGAACAAGATGTCAATCTGATTGAAAAGCTAGCATTTATGAGTAAACGTTAGCCTTATGTTGATCGAATTCTTCTTCACACTTAGAAAATATGGCCTGAAAGTCTCTCCCAGAGAGCTTTTAGACTGTCTCAATGCCCTAAACCAAGGTTTAGCATTCGCAGACTTAGATGCGTTTTATGATTTGAGTAAAACGATTTTCATTAAGGATGAAACGCAGTTTGATAAATTTGATCGCGCCTTTGCTGATTATTTCCGAGGCATAGAAGATACTGATTTTCTCACTCAATTACAAAAAAGTGCTCATTTGCCTGAAGACTGGTTGCGAAAAGAGTTCGAGAAACACCTCAGTGAAGAGCAAAAAGCACAGCTCGAAGCCATGGGTGGACTAGATAAGTTAATAGAAACCCTTAAGCAGCGCTTAGCTGAGCAACAAAAGCGACATGCTGGTGGTAACAAATGGATAGGCACTAGCGGCACTTCGCCATTTGGTGCTTATGGTTACAACCCTGAAGGGGTTAGAATTGGCCAAGACGGTAACCGACAACGTCGCGCAGTCAAAGTATGGGACAAGCGTCAATATCGTAACCTAGATGCCGATAGTGAGATATCAAGCCGTACCATGCAATTGGCACTCAAAAAGCTACGAAAATTTGCCCGCAGCGGTGCCAGTGATCAACTCGACTTAAATGAAACAATCGCAGCAACCGCCAAGCAGGGCGGAATGCTGGACGTCAAAATGGCTCCTGAACGGCATAATGCAGTCAACGTATTAATGCTGTTTGATATCGGCGGCTCAATGGACGACTATGTTCATCTTTGTGAGCAACTTTTCAGTGCAGCACATAGTGAATTTAAACATCTAGAATTCTTTTATTTCCATAATTGTGTTTACGAACACGTTTGGCAAAACAATGAACGTCGCCAAACAAGCCTAATAGATACTCACCAGCTCATTAACCGCTTTGGCAAAGACTATCGCCTAATCTTTGTTGGAGACGCCACGATGGGCCCATACGAAATCGCCTATCCGGGCGGTTGCGTAGAGCACTGGAATCAAGAACCTGGCGCCGTTTGGCTACAACGCCTAACGAACCATTTCGAAAAAGTAGTCTGGCTTAATCCGCAACCGAAAGAATATTGGCCTTATTACCAATCAATTCAAATTATTGAAGAAGCCATGCAAAATCGCATGTACCCTATGACGTTAGAAGGTTTAACACAGGCGATTAAAGAGTTGAGTTAGGTGTAAGGTGCATTAGGTGTAAAAGGCTAGCGACTTGAGCGAAGCGAAACGCTCTTTTTACGCAAGGTGAAGTGAGCCAGTTTATAAAGCGCTGAGAGACTACTTATAAAACGCTCAGAGA